>NZ_JBWKZB010000007.1:0-154716 GCF_059424105.1 Pseudomonas sp. GW456-E7
CGCGAAGGCGGTGTATCAGTCAGCATTATTGCTGAAAGTTAAACCGCCTTCGCGAGCAAGCCCGCTCCCACATTGGATCTGTGTTGTGAGTTGGAACCGGGTTACTGCTCCAGCTTCTGCGGCGTCTCCTGCCCCATGCAACGCACGGCTTTTTTCTTGCTGTCGACCAGCACACCGGTCAGGCCTTTCTGTTCCATGTCAAACAGCACCAGCACGCCATCGATGCACTGCGCCACTTGCGCCGCCGGTTCCAGGGAGACTTTGTAGTCTTCGCCCGGAATCGTCTTGAGCATGGTGAATTCGTTGAGCAGCAACGCATCCTCGGGTTTGGCGAAGTGCAGGTAGCCGTACCACCACAGGGCACCGACGGTGCCGAGGATGCTGCAGATACCGGTGATGATCAGCGGGATGGCGTTACGTTCTTCACTCATTGCGGACTCTCTGGTGGTTCATCTTCAGTATTCGGGGGTGCCGGGTAATTGGGGATTTCACCCAGGCGGCGCAGGCCGTTGAAATGCTGCGGGTCATCGAGATAGCGCAGCATGACGTTACGCCAGACCGGGTCGGCGAACGTCTGCACGTGACCGCCACGGGTCAGTTGCAACACCCGCGGGGGCGGCGCAGCTTGATACAGTCGGATGCCGTTGGAAAGAGGCACAATCGGATCGTCGATGCTGTGGTAGATCAGTTTCGGCACATCTTTAAGCTGCGCCATGGAGTTGATCGCGCTGTCGCCGTCCGGCACCAGCCACGACAACGGCACCTGGAACGTCCAGAACACCCATGAATTACTCAGCGCATACCGACCGACACTGCGATAACTGGCGGGCACGCCGTCGAGGACAAATGCCTTCAGTTGTTTCTGCCGTTGCGGGTGCTGGACCAGGTAATGCACGGCCATCGAGCCACCGAGACTCTGGCCGAGCAGGATCAGCGGCTTGCCTTGAACCTCCGGCGCCTTGTCCAGCCAGGCGAACGCCGCATCGATGTCCTGGTAGATCGCCGGCAGGCTGGGTTCGCCTTCGGACAGGCCGTAACCGCGATAGTCCACAAGCAACACCTGGTAACCATTTTTCGGCAACCAGAAACTGCCGCCAAGGTGCATGGGCAGGTTTCCGCCATTGCCATGCAGGTGCAGCACCGTGCCCTTGACCTCAACCCCCTGCTTCACCGGCAGCCACCAGGCATTGAGCTTGAGGCCATCGGCGGTGTTCAGGGTGACGGTGCGGTATTCAAGCCCGGCCTTTTCCGGGGTGAACAACTGGCCGGGTTCCGGATAGAACAGCAGCGAGCTGCAACCGCTCAAGGTCAGGAGAAGGCAGAGGATGCCGAGGATTCTCATCCGTTGAAACCTCGCAAGTATTGAGCTGGAACACATCACCTGTGGGAGCGAGCTTGCTCGCGATGGCGGTGTATCAGACAGCAGAAGTGTTGAATGTGAGACCGCTATCGCGAGCAAGCTCGCTCCCACAGGGGAATTCATTGTTCACAGGATATTCGAATAATCCGCCTCGATCCGGTCCAGGCTCAGGTGGTTGAGGAAGTTGGAGAAGCACATCCACGCCGACAACGCGTTCATGTCGCGGAACTGTTCCGGCAGGTACTTGGGCGGCACCACCAGGCCTTCGTCCACCAGCTGACGCAAGGTACGCATGTCTTCCAGGGTGGTCTTGCCGCAGAACAACAGCGGTATCTGCTCCAGCTTGCCTTTACGCACGGCCAGTTGAATGTAGTTGTAAATCATGATGAAGCCCTTGAGGTAGGACAAGTCTTTGGTAAATGGCAGACCTGTCGGCACCGAGCCGCGGAACACGCGACTGGCGTTGCTGTAGCTCTCGGGCATCTCGAAGCCTTGCTCACGGAAGAACTCGAACACCTGCAGGAAATCCGCGCCCTCCTCCACCATGTGTATCGCGCGGGTGCGGTTGGTCAGTTTGCGCAGACGGCTCGGGTAGGAGGCGAAGGTGATGATTTCCATCAGGATTGCCAGGCCTTCCTGGGTCACCGTCGACGAGGGCGGGCCTTTGGCGAGGAAGGTGCAAATCGGCTGGTTCAGGCCGTTGAGCGTGGTGCCGACGTGCACCAGCCCCTCGTGGACCTCCAGGGCGCGCACATCGCGCTGGTTGAACATCGCGTCGGAGCGGATCTTGATGTAGTCGGCGCCGGCCGCCGCATCGGCGACGATGCCGTCGGACTCGAACACCCGGATGGTTTCCTCGGCTTCGCCAAACACCTTGTTCAACCGGTGCTGCAACAAGTCGACCGCATCCTTGGCCGTCAGCGTCTTCGGCTCGTCCTTGAGGTCGCCACGGCCGTCGATGTTGTTCAGGTATTCGGACAGCATCATGCCCAGGTCGGACAGGGTCGGGTCGCCGGCATGGAATGCGTCGGACGCGGCGCCGTACAACTCCTGGGAAATCAGACCGAAATCCTCGGTGCCGCGCGCTTCGAGCATGCGCACCACCATGCGGTACTCCTTGCACATGCGCCGCATGATCTGGCCGACGGGGTTGAACTGGCCGAGCTGGCGGGTGATGTCGCGCTCGATGTTCTGGAACTCCAGCTTCACTTTGCTGGAGTCGAACGCCAGCGGCCGGTTGAGGTAGTAGTCGCGGTCCACCGCCGGCATTTCCTTGCCCTTGGCCTTGAGGAAGCCCTTGCGAATGTTGTCATCCCATTTGACCGCATCGAGTACGCGGATCGGCGTCTGTGCCAGCACGATGCGATCGGACAAAATGCGTATCGACTGTTGGTAATCGTCCACGCGAAACTCCTGTAGAAACCTGTGGGTGCTGCTTACTTGGCTTTGGCCTGGCGCTGATAGCGCACCGCTTCGACGAACACATCGGAATTGGCCGGGTCGTCGAGGTAGGCGGCGACTTGATCCATGTGGCTGTCGATCAATACGCCATCGCCATCGCGGGTCTGGAAGCTTTCACCGCTCAGGACTTTTTGCTTGATGGCCTGGTTGATCTGGTCGAGGTCGAGGTTGTAGACCACCAACTCATGTTTGTCGGTCAGTTCAAAACCGCCGAGGGTGAAATGCCCGCCGAACTGCGCCGGCACCTTCGCCGACAGGTACCAGCGGCTGCCATGACGCGACACCGTGAAAGGATAGGCCTCCCGCTCCCCGGGCCTGGCCCGGTAATAGCTGACGGCCTGATAGCGGTTGTCGCCGAGGCGGGTCAGTTCGAGGTTGAGCGCCTCGCCCCAGGCATTGGTGCTGGTCCATTTGCCGAGTAATCCTTTGGGCGCGGGGTCGCTTGCAGGCAGCGGTTCCTTGAAGGACACCAGACAGCCACTGAGCAGCAAGAACGACAAGGCGATCACAACGACACGCCAGGCTTTCATTCAATACTCCCTATGAATACACACCGCCCCAAGGTGGACACATTCCCCTGTGGGAGCGAGCTTGCTCGCGATGACGGTGTGTCAGACAACATTAATGTTGAATGGTAAACCGCTATCGCGAGCAAGCTCGCTCCCACAGGGGAAAGCACCAGCCGGGACTACTCCGACGCCAGCACCAGGTGCATGTAGCGCGTCAGGATGCCGAGCATTTCCTCTTCGGCGGCAGGCTCGTCTACGTTGAGCAGGCCCTGATATTCCATCCGGCCGATAATTGCCGTCAACACCTTGGCATCCTGATGCGGCTCCCGCGAGCCCAGCACCTGGAACAGTTGGCAAGAGCCCTGCAACAGGATTTGCTGATGCGAACGCACCAGTTCGGCCAGGCGCGGGTTGAGCAACGCTTCCTGGCGGAACGCCTGCTCGGCCATCAGGTGTTCGCGGCGATTGATCAGTTGCCGGTGAACGTAATCGGTCATCAGCCGTGCGATATCGTCCGCCAGTTTCGAGCGCGCCTGCGGGCTGCCATCGCCACTGGCGATCATGTCGCGCAGCAGGCCCTCGTTGTTCACCCACAGCTTGCCCATGTACGCGGCACTGCGTTCCACGTATTGGGCGAAGGTATCGGTGAGCAGGTCATCGATATCCTTGAAATAGTAAGTGGTCGCCGACAACGGCACTTGCGCCTCGGCGGCCACCGCACGGTGCCGTACGGCGCGCACGCCATCGCGCACGACAATGCGCATCGCGGCGTCGAGAATGTCCTGTCGACGCTGCTCACTGCCCTGTCGGCTGGCCTTGCGGCCCTGGTACTGAACACTTTCAGCGACCGCAGTGGCGATACCCGCTGCACCTTCTTGAGCCATTGCACGAATCACGACAGGTATTTCCTCTCAGATGAAACTAACAAGTTGATACGTTTGTACCAGACAGGCAATAAAAAACCGCCTGAAAAGGCGGTTTTTTAATTGAAACACTTACGCTTGCGGCCGCATGTGCGGGAACAGGATCACGTCGCGGATCGACGGGGAGTTGGTCAGCAGCATCACCAGACGGTCGATACCGATGCCTTCACCCGCCGTTGGCGGCATGCCGTACTCCAGCGCACGCACGAAGTCGGCGTCGTAGTGCATGGCTTCGTCGTCGCCGGCGTCCTTGTCGGCCACCTGGGCCATGAAACGCTCGGCCTGGTCTTCCGCGTCGTTCAGCTCGGAGTAGGCGTTGGCGATTTCACGACCACCGATGAACAGCTCGAATCGGTCGGTGACGTTCGGGTTGTCGTCGTTACGACGGGCCAGCGGCGACACTTCGAACGGGTACTGGGTAATGAAGTGCGGCTGTTCCAGCTTGTGCTCGACCAGCTCTTCGAAAATCATCACCTGCAGCTTGCCCAGGCCTTCGAAGCCCAGCACCTTGGCGCCGGCTTTCTTGGCGATGGCGCGAGCCTTGTCGATGTCGTTCAGGTCGTCAGCGGTCAGCTCGGGGTTGTACTTGAGGATCGAGTCGAACACCGACAGGCGCACGAACGGCTCGCCGAAGTGGAACACCTTGTCGCCGTACGGCACGTCGGTGCTGCCCAGAACCAGCTGCGCCAGTTCACGGAACAGTTCTTCGGTCAGGTCCATGTTGTCTTCGTAGTCGGCGTAGGCCTGGTAGAACTCCAACATGGTGAATTCAGGGTTGTGACGAGTCGAAACGCCTTCGTTACGGAAGTTGCGGTTGATCTCGAACACCTTCTCAAAGCCGCCGACAACCAGGCGCTTGAGGTACAACTCCGGCGCGATACGCAAGAACATTTCCATGTCCAGCGCGTTGTGGTGGGTTTCGAACGGCTTGGCTGCCGCGCCGCCCGGAATGGTCTGCAACATCGGCGTTTCCACTTCCAGGAAGTCACGCTTCATCAGGAAGCTGCGGATGTGGGCGATGACTTGCGAACGCACGCGGAAGGTCTGGCGCACGTCCTCGTTGACGATCAGGTCAACGTAGCGCTGGCGGTAGCGCTGTTCGGTGTCGGTCAGGCCGTGGTGCTTGTCCGGCAGCGGGCGCAGGGATTTGGTCAGCAGGCGCACGTTGGTCATTTCAACGTACAGGTCACCCTTGCCGGAGCGGGCCAGGGTGCCTTCGGCAGCAATGATGTCGCCCATGTCCCAGGTTTTCACCGCGGCCAGGGTTTCTTCGGACAGGGTCTTGCGGTTGACGTAGACCTGGATACGACCGGTCATGTCCTGGATCACCATGAACGAGCCACGGTTGAGCATGATACGACCGGCAACCTTGACCGGGATCGCAGCCTCTGCCAGCTCTTCCTTGGTCTTGTCCGCGTACTGTTTCTGCAGTGCATCGCAGTAGTTTTCGCGGCGGAAGTCGTTGGGGAAGGCATTGCCCTTGGCGCGCTCGGCAGCAAGCTTTTCCTTGCGCAGGGCGATCAGGGAGTTTTCTTCCTGTTGCAGGGCTTGCGGGTCGAGTTCTAGGTCGCTCATGTCTTTAAATATTCCATCTGGTTCGTTTTCCCCGGCCTGCGGCCGGGGATCGCCGGCAAGCCGGCTCCTACAGGGGATCGCGGTGTGTCAGAAACTTACAGCCCGGACTTCAGGCTCGCTTCCAGGTATTCGTCGATGTCGCCATCGAGCACCTTGTCACAGTCGCTGCGTTCGATGTTGGTGCGCAGATCCTTGATCCGCGAGGCATCGAGCACGTACGAACGGATCTGATGACCCCAGCCGATATCGGACTTGGTGTCTTCCAGCGCCTGGGACGCCGCGTTGCGCTTCTGCATTTCCTGCTCGTACAACTTGGCCCGCAGCATTTTCATGGCGGTGTCCTTGTTGGCGTGCTGGGAACGTTCGTTCTGGCAGCTGACCACGGTGTTGGTCGGTACGTGGGTGATACGTACGGCCGAGTCGGTGGTGTTTACGTGCTGACCACCGGCACCCGAGGAACGATAGGTGTCGATCCGCAAGTCTGCCGGGTTGATTTCGATTTCCACCTTGTCATCGATCTCGGGCGAGACGAACACCGCGGAGAACGAGGTGTGGCGACGGTTGCCGGAGTCGAACGGGCTCTTGCGCACCAGGCGGTGCACGCCGATCTCGGTGCGCAACCAGCCAAACGCGTATTCGCCCTTGATGTGCACGGTCGCGCCCTTGATCCCGGCGACTTCACCGGCGGACAATTCCATGATGGTCGCGTCGAAACCGCGTTTGTCGGCCCAGCGCAGGTACATGCGCAGCAGAATGTTGGCCCAGTCCTGGGCTTCGGTGCCGCCGGAACCGGCCTGGATGTCCAGATAGGCGTTGTTCGGGTCCATTTCGTGGCTGAACATGCGACGGAATTCCAGCTTGGCCAGACTTTCCTCGAGTCGGGCCAGCTCGGCGACGACATCGTCCACTGCGCCTTCGTCGTTTTCTTCGACGGCCATGTCCAGCAGGTCGCGGCAATCGGCCAGACCGGTGTTCAGTTCGTCCAGGGTATCGACGATCTGCGCCAGCGCAGCGCGCTCGCGGCCCAACTCCTGGGCGTATTCAGGTTTGTTCCAGACACTCGGATCTTCAAGCTCGCGATTGACTTCGGTCAGACGCTCATGCTTTTGATCGTAGTCAAAGATACCCCCGAATAGTTTCGGAGCGCTCGGACAGGTCCTTGATGGTGTTCAGGATCGGGTTGATTTCCATGACGGGCAGCACTCGTTGGCGAACTTTTGAAAGCCGGCGAGTATACCGGGAAACAGCCGAAAACGGCAGTCCGCTTGGCCGAAATGCCAAGTCCCTGTAGGAGCGAGCTTGCTCGCGAGAAACGCTCAGGCACCGCGTTTATTCAGATAGCCATCGTCATCGTTAACGACCATCGCGAGCAGGCTCGCTCCTACAGGGGCGTGGCGTTCACCCAATCCCCACCTGATTGCGCCCGTTGTTCTTCGCCGAATACAGCCCCTTGTCCGCCGCCAGGATCAGGTCGCGGCAGTTGCTGCCCGCTTTCGGGGTGATGGTCGACAGGCCGATGCTGATGGTCAGGCTCGACCCTTCGGCTGGCGAGTTATGCGGGATCTTCAGGGCTGCCACGGTCTGGCGCAGCTTCTCGGCGACAAGCCGCGCGCCGCCCTGGGAGGTGTTGGGCAGCACCAAGGCAAACTCTTCGCCACCGTAGCGGGCCGGCAGGTCCGAAGGCCGGGCACTGGCTTCTTTGATCGCCGTGGCGACCTTGCGCAGGGCTTCATCGCCTTCCAGGTGGCCGAAGCTGTCGTTGTAGGCCTTGAAGTAGTCGACATCGATCATCAGCAACGACAACTGGCTCTGCTCACGCAGCGAACGGCGCCACTCCAGCTCCATGTATTCATCGAAGTGCCGACGGTTCGACAACCCGGTCAGGCCATCGGAGTTCATCAGGCGTTGCAGGACCAGGTTGGTGTCGAGCAGTTGCTGCTGGCTGACCCGCAACGCGCGGTAGGCCGCGTCCCGTTGCAGCAGGGTCATGTAGGACCGCGAGTGATAGCGGATGCGCGCGACCAGTTCGATGGTGTCCGGCAGCTTGACCAGGTAATCGTTGGCCCCGGCCGCGAACGCCGCGCTCTTGATCAGCGGATCTTCCTTGGTCGACAGGACGATGATCGGAATGTCCCTGGTCGCCGGGTGATTGCGGTATTCGCGCACCAGGCTCAGGCCGTCAAGGCCGGGCATGACCAGATCCTGCAGGATGACCGTCGGCTTGATGCGCACCGCGTGGGCGATGGCCTGGTGTGGATCGGCGCAAAAGTGGAAATCGATGTTCTCTTCGTTCGCCAGGCCCCGGCGCACGGCTTCGCCGATCATGGCCTGATCGTCCACCAGCAACACCATGGCGGCGTTTTCATCGGTCTTGAAGTCGTCGAGCTGTAATTCATTCATGTGCGGTCACCTGAGTACTACTTGAGCCAGGAATGAGGAAAAAGGTGCTCATTTGGCGAAAATCTCCAGCAATCGTGGCGCTATCTTGTCCAGCGGGCGAATCTCCACGGCAGCGTCGATAGCTGCGGCCGCCTTCGGCATGCCGTACACCGCACTGCTGCCCTGGTCTTGTGCGATGGTCAGGTAGCCCTGTTGGCGCATGAGTTTAAGCCCCTGGGCGCCATCACGCCCCATGCCGGTGAGTAAAACCCCCACGGCGTCACCGTTCCAGTAACTGGCCACGCTCTCGAAGAACACATCGATGGAGGGCCGGTAGATTTCGTTGACCGGTTCGGCGGTGTAGGCCAGCGTGCCGTTTTTCAGCAAGCGAATATGGTGATTGGTGCCGGCCAGCAGTACCGTGCCGCTTTGCGGCGGCTCGCCTTCCTCGGCCAGGCGCACGTTGAGGCCGCTGGCGCTGCCGAGCCATTCAGCCATGCCGGCGGCAAACACCTGGTCAACGTGCTGCACCAGCACGATGGCCGGAGAGAAATCACGCGGCAGGCCCTTGAGCAAGACTTCCAGCGCCGCCGGCCCACCGGCGGATGAGCCAATGGCGATCAGGCTCTGGCGTGAGCCCGAGCTGCGCAACGGTGCCGGCGCCGGGCGCGGGCGGTTGCCCTTGTCGCCGATCAGCCAGCCGATGTTCATGATCTTGCGCAACAACGGCGCAGCCGCTTCCTGGGGATTGCCAGCGCCGACGGTCGGGGTGTCGACCACGTCCAGCGCACCGTGGCCCATGGCCTCGAACACCCGGTGCACGTTCTGCTGGCGATCCACGGTGACGATGACAATGGCGCACGGGGTCTCGGCCATGATCCGCCGCGTGGCCTCGACGCCATCCATCACCGGCATGATCAGGTCCATCAGGATCAGGTCCGGCGTGTCCTGCGCGCACAGGCGCACTGCTTCGGCGCCATTGCCGGCGACCCAGACCACCTCGTGTGTCGGCTCGAATGCCAGGGCGCGGCGCAGGGCCTCCACCGCCATGGGCATATCGTTGACGATTGCAATCCTCATGCACGCGCTCCTCCAATGAGCTCGACCACTGCATCGAGCAAGGCATCGTCATGAAAACTGGCCTTGGCTAGATAATAGTCGGCCCCGGCATCCAGTCCACGGCGCCGGTCCTCCTCACGATCCTTGTAGGACACCACCATCACCGGCAGCGATTGCAGGCGATTGTCCCGACGCAGCAACGTAACCAGTTCGATACCGTCCATGCGCGGCATATCAATGTCGGTGATCAGCAGATCGAAATCCTCCGAACGCAACGCGTTCCAGCCGTCCATGCCGTCTACCGCAACCGCCACGTCGTATCCGCGATTGAGCAACAGCTTGCGCTGCAACTCTCGCACGGTCAGGGAATCGTCCACCACCAGAATTCGCTTGCGGGCCGCCTCGACCACCTGATTGCTGTGGCGGGCGATGCGTTCCAGGCGTCCGGTGTTGAGCAGTTTTTCCACAGACCGCAGCATGTCTTCGACATCGACGATCAGCACCACCGAGCCGTCGTCGAGCAGGGCCCCGGCGGAAATGTCCTGCACCTTGCCCAGACGCTCATCCAGCGGCAGCACCACCAATGTCCGCTCCCCGATAAACCGCTCCACGGCCACGCCGTAGATCGCATCGCGCTCGCGAATCACCACGACTTTCAGGGTTTGCCCGCTGTTCTGGCTGGCCGGGCGATGCAGCAACTGGCTGGCCGCCACCAGCCCGACATGCCGGCCTTCGTACCAGAAATGCTGGCGACCTTCGACCTGCACAATATCCGCCGGCTCCAGATCACACATGCGCTCAATGTGCGCCAACGGAAAGGCATAGGCCTCGTCGCCGACTTCCACCACCAGGCTGCGCACCACCGACAGGGTCAACGGTACTTCAAGATGGAAACGACTGCCCTCGCCCGCCGTCTGCTCCAGCACCACCGCACCGCGCAACTGCCGGACCATGTGCTGCACCGCATCCAGGCCGACGCCACGACCGGACACCTCGGTGACCCTGTCGCGCAGGCTGAAACCAGGCAGGAACAGGAACGTCAGCAGCTCTTCTTCGCTCAACTGCGCGGCGGTTTGCGCAGGGGACAAATTTCGTTCAACGATACTGCGACGGACTTTTTCCAGATCCACGCCGTTACCGTCATCGCTCAATTCAAGCACCAGCAAACCGGCCTGATGCGAAGCGCGCAGGCGAATCAGACCCTCCGCCGGCTTGCCGGCCAGCAGGCGTTGTTCCGGGAGTTCGATGCCGTGGTCGACCGCGTTGCGCAACAGGTGGGTCAGCGGCGCTTCGAGCCTTTCCAGCACGTCGCGATCGACCTGGGTCTTCTCGCCTTCAATTTCCAGTCGCACCTGTTTGCCCAGGTCGCGCCCCAGATCACGGACCATGCGCACCTGCCCGGTCAACACATCGGCAAAGGGCCGCATGCGACAGGCCAGCGCCGTGTCGTACAACACCTGTGCCCGCTGGCTGGCATGCCAGGCGAACTCATCGAGTTCGGCGTTCTTTTCCATGAGCAATTGCTGGGATTGCGCCAGTAAGCGCCGCGCATCCTCAAGGGCTTCCTGGGCTTCCAGGCTCAAGGCGTGATCCTTGAGGTGAACGTTGAGATTCTCCAGCGCTCGCAGGCTGTTGCTCTGCATGCGCTTGAGTCGCTGCATGGTCGCCAGGTGCGGTTTGAGGCGCTGGGTTTCCACCAGGGATTTGCTCGACAGATCGAGCAGGCTGTTCAGGCGCTCGGCGGTGACGCGCAACACTCGTTCGCCGTTTTCGGTGGTGCGTTTGGTCTTGCGCAGGGCTGGTGTCGGAGGGGGTTCGACGACAGGCGCCGACGGCTCGACTTCGGGGGCAGGTGCTTCGAGCATGAGCTCGGAGATAATCCGTTCGGCCATGACCGGTTCGGCGGGCGCAACCAGCGGCGCCGCCGGATCCAGCAAGCGTGCCATCAAGGTTACGTAAGCCTCAATGTCCGCGGCCTGCGGGTTGTTGTCCGGCGTGGCGATGCGCATCAGCAGATCGGTGCCTTGCAGCAACGCATCGATGTGTTCGGGGCGCAGCAACAGGCGCCCTTCCTGGGCACTGACCAGGCAATCTTCCATGACGTGGGCAACGCTGACCCCGGCATCGACGCCCACGATCCGCGCCGCCCCCTTGAGCGAGTGCGCCGCACGCATGCACGATTCAAGCTGATCGGCCAGGGTCGGATCGCGCTCAAGCGCCAGCAGGCCGGCACTCAAGACCTGGGTCTGGGCTTCGGCCTCCAGGCTGAACAGCTCCAGCAAAGAGGCGTCGCGCATTTGCTCGGGGGTCATGTGAGGCTCCGGGTCACGGCGGACAACAGCTGTTCTTCATCCAGCCAACGCAGGCTGCGACCTTTGAATTGCAACACACCACGGGTGTATTTGGCGCTGGCCTGGGCCCCCGAGCGCGATGCGCTATCGAGGATATGCTCATCGATGGAGTGAATCCCGTCGACTTCGTCCACCGGCACCACCACCGGCCCGCCGTGGGCCGCGATGATCAGCATGCGCGGCATGACCCTCGCACCCGGTGCCACATTGCCGGTGCCGTCGAGCCCGAGCAGTTCCACCAGCGACAGGCAGGCGACCAGCGCGCCGCGCACATTCGCCACGCCGAGCAAGGCCCGGGAGCGCTGGTGCGGCAAAGAGTGAATCGCCTGCAACGGTGACACTTCCACCAGGCTGCGCGTGGCCAGGCCCAGCCACTCTTCTCCCAGACGGAACATCAACAACGAGCGGGTTTTCACCTCGCTCTCGAGCGCGACGGACACTGGCCCGCGCTCTTGCTGCTGCAAGGCATAACGATCGAGCAGACGCGTCGCGGCTGCCGAATACACCGCACAATTGCGGCAATGAATATGTTCGGCCAGCAACGGGCAGGACTTGTCGCCGTGGATACCGATGCGGTTCCAGCAATCGTCGATGGCCTGGGCATCCCGGGTGACGCTGAAGGTGTCGGAGGCGATCATCGTTTACGCTCACTGTCGGCGGCGCGTGCGCTGCGGGCGGCACGTTCCTGCAATCGTCTGGCCCCCGCCGCGTCACCCTGGGCCTGCAGCAAGGCGGCCAGGTGCATCAACGCTTCGGGATGTTGCGGTTCGAGGTACAACGCCTTGCGATAAAAGCCCTGGGCTTCCAGGACGTTTCCCGCGACATCACTGAGCAGTCCCAGCCAATAGAACACTTGGGCTACCGGTTCATGACTGCGCAAATAGCTTTCACACGCAGCCTTTGCCTCGGCGCTTTTGCCTTCGTTGGCCAGCCCGGCGATGTTCGCCAGCAGCACGGCCGTATCGGTGCCAGCGATTTTCGGCACGGGCGCCAGTGGCACGACACTGGCGAACGGACGACTGCGCACCGGCGCAACAGGTCGATTGCGCAGCGGTTGCGGCACAGGCAAGGGGGTTGGAACGAATGCCGGCAAGGATTCAGGCTCCGCAGTCCCTTGTCGACTGAAAGCGAAGGACTGCGCGATACCGATCGAGCGCATCCCCAAACGCCCCAGCAGACTGCCTTCGGCCGGGCCGATAAACAGCACGCCGTCGTCATGGGTCAGGCGCTTGAGCACTTCAAAGACTTGCTTCTGGGTCGGCTGGTCGAAATAGATCAGCAGGTTGCGACAAAATACGAAATCGAATGGCGGTTCACCGACCAGCAAGGCCGGGTCCAGCAGATTGCCGACCTGCAAGCGCACCTGTTCCTGCACGCGCGGCTCCAGGCGATAGCCGTCGCCTTCGGCTATGAAATGGCGGTCGCGAAACGCAATGTCGTCGCCCCGAAAGGAATTCTTGCCGTACAAGGCTCGCCTGGCTTTATCCACCGACAACGGGCTGACGTCCATGCCGTCGACCTTGAACTGGTGCGGCTTGAGTCCGGCATCGAGCAACGCCATGGCGATTGAATACGGTTCTTCACCGGTGGAACACGGCAGGCTGAGAATCCGCAGGGCGCGCAGGTTGTTGATTTCAGCCAGACGCTTGCTCGCCAGTTTCGCCAGGGTGGCGAAGGATTCCGGATACCGGAAGAACCAGGTTTCCGGAACGATCACCGCTTCGATCAATGCCTGTTGCTCGTCCCGTGAGCCCTGCAAGGTGCGCCAATACTCATCGGCCGAGGCTGCTTGCGCAGCCACGCTGCGCTGGCGCACCGCCCGCTCGATGATGGCCGGCCCCACCGAGGTCACGTCGAGTCCGATACGCTCCTTGAGGAAGTCGAAAAAACGCTGGTCGCTGCTCATGGCCGCACCTCCAGCAGCGCCGGATCCATTGGCGGCGAAGGAAACAACAAGGCGCGCACCTGATCGTTCAGCAGATCACTGACCCGTACCCACTGCAGCAAGCCTTGCTCGTCCTTGCGCACCGGCCCCAGGTAAGGCGCCTGGGGATTGTCCAGGCCGTAGGGCTGAAAATCCGCCGGATCACAGCGCAAGGTGTCGGTCGCCTGTTCCAGAATCAGCCCGAGCAGTTGTGTCTCGCCGGTTTCATCCGGGCGGTAGTTGACCAACACCAGCCGGGTGCTGGTACGGGCCTGCGCCGGCGCGCCAAACGTCAGTGCACTCAAGTCGATCACCGGCACCACGGCACCCCGATAGGCGAACACCCCGGCGACCCAGGCGGGGGCCTGGGCAATGGGCTTCAAGGGCAGGCGCGGCAGCACTTCAGCCACTTCGACAGCCTTCAAGGCATAGCGCTCGCTGCCGATGCGAAACACCAGAAACAATGCATGCAGCGCCTGCTTCACGGCAGAGCGCTTGGCCGTGATTTCGCTCATCAGACTTTGAATCGCGAAACGCCGCTGCGCAGCCCGACGGCCACCTGGCTCAGTTCATCGATGGCGAAACTGGCCTGGCGCAGAGACTCGACTGTCTGGCTGCTGGCATCACCCAACTGCACCAGCGCATGGTTGATCTGCTCGGCACCGGTAGCCTGGGCCTGCATCCCTTCGTTGACCATCAGCACCCGCGGCGCCAGCGCCTGGACCTGATGGATGATCTGCGACAATTGCTCGCCGACCTGCTGCACCTCGGACATGCCGCGACGCACTTCCTCGGAGAACTTGTCCATGCCCATGACCCCGGCCGATACCGCCGACTGGATCTCGCGCACCATTTGCTCGATGTCGTAGGTGGCCACCGCCGTCTGGTCCGCCAGGCGCCGTACTTCGGTGGCGACCACGGCAAAACCGCGCCCGTACTCACCGGCCTTCTCGGCCTCGATGGCGGCGTTGAGCGACAACAGGTTGGTCTGGTCGGCCACCTTGACGATGGTCACCACCACCTGATTGATGTTGCCGGCCTTCTCGTTGAGGATCGCCAGCTTGGCATTGACCAGATCGGCCGCGCCCATCACCGAGTGCATGGTTTCCTCCATGCGCGCCAGCCCCTGTTGCCCCGAGCCGGCGGCCACGGAAGCCTGATCGGCGGCGGTGGAGACCTCGGTCATGGTGCGCACCAGATCCCGGGAGGTGGCGGCGATTTCACGGGAGGTCGCGCCGATTTCCGTGGTGGTGGCGGCGGTTTCCGTGGCGGTCGCCTGTTGCTGCTTGGAGGTGGCGGCGATCTCGGTGACCGACGTGGTCACCTGCACCGATGAACGCTGTGCCTGGGACACCAGCGAGGTGAGCTCGGTCATCATGTCGTTGAAACCGGTCTCTACCGCGCCGAATTCGTCCTTGCGCTCCAGATTCAGGCGGCTGCTGAGGTCACCGGTGCGCATGATTTCGAGGATGCTCACGATGCGGTTCATCGGCGCCATGATGGCGCGCATCAATAGCAAACCGCACAGGCCGGCAGCCAGGACGGCCACCAGAAGGGAAATGCCCATGATGATTTTTGCCGTCAGCACCGCATCGTCGATGGCCGCGATGTCAGCGTCGGCTACCGCTTTGTTTTCGCGGATGATGTCGTTGAGCTTCATGCGCCCCGCGGTCCACGCCGGAGTCAATTGCTCGTTGAACAGGCGAATGGCTTCGGCGCTCTGATTGCGCTTGTGCAAGTCGAGCACGGTCGCCAGGACCTGATTGTAGTCGCCATGAAGTTTTTCGAAGGCAGCGTACTCGACCTTGTCCTCATCGGTGGCGATGGTGCCGCGATAGCTCTGCATATGCTCTTGCAGACGCGCCTCAAAGGTCTTGAAGTTCTCCGCCTGCTCGGCGCTGAACCCCTCCCCCTCCTTGAAGCCAAGAGTTTCCTGGGTCCGCAGGTAGCTGTCGACCCAGGCGCTGCGCACCATCGAACTGTAATACAGGCCCGGTAGCGCATCCTCACGAACGCTGGCTTCGCTGCTTTCGATCTTCAGAAGCCGCGAATACGAGACGACCACCATCAGCAGCATGATGGCGATAATTACCGCAAAGCTCGCCAAAATGCGTTGGCGTAACGTCCAGTTCTTCACAGTCAATCCTCGGGCCTGATTCGAAATGCGGGGAGTATAGCCGAGGGTGGTGTTTCATTTATAAGACGGATGCAACCCACTTCTCATCCCGTTGAAAAAAGGCGGGATGGGCTCTGGGTGGGACTGTCCGCCATTTGAGGGAATGGGTGTTAGGGGTGATTGGGTAGAATCGGGCGATGGATCGGCCATAGGGGATGCGGCGTGGCTGAAAACGCCTTCGCGAGCAGGCGCGCTCCCACAGTGGATCTGTATTCGCCAAACATTGTGGGAGCGAGCCTGCTCGCGAAGGCGGGCGGAAGGTTTACAGGGAAGCCTGGCGAACCTGCTTCTCCAGTTCAGCCTTCAACCCCGGCTCCAGCTTGAGTTGCCGCGCCAACTCATCCAGGTAGGACTTCTCCATGAAGTTCTCCTCGTCGACCATCATCACACTCGCGATGTACATCTCGGCGGCGGTTTCCGGCGTGCGCGCGGCACGGGCGACGTCGGCGGGGTCCAGCGGCTTGTTGAGTTCGGCGTGCAGCCAGTGTTGCAGCTCCTGGTCATTGTCGAGCTTGATGAACTCGCCCTCGATCAATGCGCGCTCACGCTCGTCGACATGCCCGTCAGCCTTGGCCGCGGCCACCAGCGCCTTGAGAATCGCCTGGCTGTGCTGCTCGACTTGCGCGGCAGGCAAGCGGTCGAGGGTTTGCGGTTCCGTTTCTGGCGCAGTGCCCTGCTGGGCCTGCCAGTTGCCGTAGGCCTTGTAGGCCAGCACGCCCAACGCGGCGAGGCCGCCATAGACCGCAACCTTGCCGCCGACCTTGCGGGCCTTCTTGCTGCCGAGCAGCAAGCCCATCGCACCTGCCGCCAATGCCCCGCCGCTTGCGCCGGAGAGCAAACTGCCAAGGCTGCCCGAGCCGCCGTTACCACCGAGCAATCCACCCGGCGCGCCTGCGGACGACTTGCTCTGCGCCCCGCCCGCCTTGTTCTGCAACATGTCCTGGCCGGACTTGAGGAGTTGATCGAGCAATCCACGGGTGTTCATTTTTTGCCTCCACTAAAAGGTTTATCCGAACCTTGAGGCCACCAGCCTAGTTCGAAAGTGCCCGATGATTCCTGGGGAGGAGTAATTCCAGATGTTGCTGCTAGTTGGCTTAAATACACCACAAACAAGCCAGCGCTTGAGCAACATAACAAATCGATATAACAAACTGTCATTTATAACAGTATCGAGACCGGGAATTTCTGTTTACTTTCCTGTTGCCGCAACTACTAAACTCAAGAGAACAAAACCATGTCCAAGTCAGCTGAAGAAATTGTAAGTGAGCATTTTAAGAATGATGAAAAAACGCCATTAAATGGGCATATAACGGTAAAAATTGGCACCCAGAAATTTACATTCAACAACATTAAATATATAACAGGATCCGGGTTCAATGGATTAATCGGCTCACTGGACACAGAAGCTGCAGTGATAACTTTCACAACTATTGTCCAAAACGGAACCTATCTACTGAACTATCCCTTTGAAATTAGGCATGCTAACTTCTGGCAAGTCGCCATAAAATCTGAAAGGTATGAAGCAGATACCGGCACACTACACATCGAAAAAACCGGTTATGCCCATTATAACGGAACGGCTGTTTTTAAAGCAAAAGACGGCAAAACCGTAACTATTGATTTCAACGTTAATCCTTAATTCCATCCTTTCTGCCATCGACCCTCCTACTTGCATTTGAGGGTCGCCTCTCCAGAGCGCGCCAGCCAACAGACTCCTGACAAGCTCGACCGTAGCAGATCTGGGGCAGATCAAGGTCACCAGGTAATTCTCCGAGCTGACTGGTTTATTCACCGCATCCGGCAAGGCGTACTTGCGAGTGAACATCCCATACACGGTGTCTCGACGATGGCCCCGTGGAAATGGATGGTGCCCCGTGCTATCGATTGGGACGCGAAACAGCTTCCACCCAAGCCTACCCATCAGAAAAAAAGATATACACTCGAGCAAATCTATAAAAACCACCCACCGGGTACGCTCATCCATGATGACCTTGCGTCAAATCCGCCATTTCATCGCTGTGGCCGAGACCGGTTCGATCTCCGCCGCCGCGCAAACCGCGTTCATTTCCCAGTCGACCCTGACCCTGGCCATCCAGCAACTGGAGGAGGAAATCGGCGTCAGCCTGTTCAGCCGCCACGCCAAGGGCATGACCCTGACCCACCAGGGTCATCAATTCCTGCGCCAGGCACACTTGATCCTGGCCACCGTGGATAACGCCAAGCGCAGCCTGCAACAGAGCACCGACCAGGTCGCCGGGCAATTGATCGTCGGCGTGACCAGCCTGGTGGCCGGTTATTACCTGGCGGATTTGCTCACCCGTTTCCAGCGCGCCTACCCCAACGTGGAAATCCGCGTGATGGAAGACGAGCGCCCGTACATCGAGCATTTGCTGGTCAGCGGCGAGATCGATGTCGGCGTGCTGATCCTCTCCAACCTCGAAGACCGTCACGCTCTGCAGACCGAAGTGCTGACCCACTCGCCGCACCGGCTATGGCTGCCGGCTCAGCACCCGCTGCTGGAACACGACAGCATCAACCTCGCCGATGTGGCCCGCGAGCCATTGATTCAACTGAACGTCGACGAAATGGACCGTAACGCCCAACGCATGTGGTCGGCAGCCTCGCTGCAACCGCGCATCACCCTGCGCACGGCCTCGACCGAAGCAGTGCGAAGCCTGGTGGCTGCCGGCTTGGGCGTGTCGATCCAGCCCGACATGACCTATCGCCCGTGGTCACTGGAGGGCGACATCATCGAAGCACGACCGATTGCCGACCTCAGCCAGACCCTGGATGTCGGCCTCGCCTGGCGTCGCGGCACGGCCCGGCCGGCGCTGGTGGACCCATTCCTGACGGTCGCCCGCGAACAACCCCATGGCGGGCGCAAGCCATCTATTTAATCGAACGCCACCTTCAGTATTTAGTATTTGTTGTCCTCGGGCCCGCGAACTAGTCTTGTTACATCTATATAAGACGGCCGGGTCCCAACCACTGGGAACACCATGGCCACACAAGAAAAGAGAACCCGAAAAATGGCCGGCGCGCAGACCCCGTTGTTCACCGCATTGTTGATCGATGGTGAATTAGTCGCCGGTCAAGGCTGTGTCGAGCCGATTCTCAACCCGGCCACTGGCGAAATCATCACGCAAATCGCCGAAGCCAGCACCGAGCAAGTCGAAGCCGCGATCCTCGCCGCCCACCGCGCCTTTGCCGGTTGGTCACGGACCACGCCACAGCAACGTTCGAACCTGTTGCTGGACATCGCCAACGCCATCGAAAAAAACGCCGACCTGCTGGCCCGCCTCGAGTCCATGAACTGCGGCAAGCCGTTGCACCTGGCCCGCCAGGATGACCTGAGCGCCACGGTCGACGTGTTCCGCTTCTTCGCCGGTGCCGTGCGTTGCCAGACCGGCCAGCTCAGCGGCGAATACCTGCCGGGCTACACCAGCATGGTGCGCCGCGATCCTATCGGGGTCGTGGCGTCGATCGCGCCGTGGAACTACCCGATCATGATGGCCGCGTGGAAAATCGCCCCGGCCCTCGCCGCCGGCAACACCCTGGTGTTCAAACCGTCGGAACACACGCCGCTGTCGATCCTGGCCCTGGCACCCGCGCTGGCCGAGATCCTGCCACGGGGTGTGATCAACATCGTTTGCGGGGGTGGCGAAGGCGTCGGCAGCCACCTGGTGAGCCACCCTAAAGTGCGCATGGTGTCGCTGACCGGCGATATCGTCACCGGGCAAAAAATCCTCCAGGCCGCATCGAAAACCCTCAAACGTACCCACCTGGAACTCGGCGGCAAGGCTCCGGTGATCGTCTGCAACGATGCCGACATTCAGGCCGTGGTCGAAGGTGTGCGCACCTATGGCTACTACAACGCCGGCCAGGATTGCACCGCCGCTTGCCGCATTTATGCCCAGGCCGGGATTCACGACCGTCTGGTGGCCGAGCTCGGCGCGGCCGTCAGCAGCCTGCGCTTCGCCGGCAAACGCGACGCCGACAACGAAATCGGCCCGCTGATCAGCACCCGCCAGCGCGACCGCGTGGCCAGTTTTGTCGAACGCGCCCTCGGCCAGCCGCACATCGAGCGGGTGACCGGCGCGGCCGTGCATTCCGGCGCTGGCTTCTATTACCAGCCGACCCTGCTGGCCGGCTGCAAGCAAAGCGATGAGATCGTCCAGCGCGAAGTGTTCGGACCGGTGGTCACCGTGACCCGTTTCGATGAATTGGAACAAGCGGTGGACTGGGCCAACGATTCGGAATACGGCCTGGCGTCGTCGGTCTGGACCCAGAACCTCGACAAGGCCATGCAGGTCGCGGCGCGCCTGCAGTACGGCTGCACCTGGATCAACAGCCATTTCATGCTGGTCAGCGAAATGCCCCATGGCGGCCTGAAGCGTTCGGGCTACGGCAAGGACCTGTCCAGCGATTCGCTTCAGGACTACAGCGTGGTGCGGCACATCATGGCCCGCCATGGCGAGCATCTCTGACTACGCTAATAACAAGCCACCAACGGCATGCTTCACCACGTTCAAAACACTGCCCCGACCATAATTAAAGAAGAGGGAATTCCCATGTTCGTGCACAAGACCGCACTGCTCAGTGCAATCACCACCGCGCTGCTGGCCAGTGCCAGCATCCAGGCCGCCGAGCCGCTCAAAGCTGTCGGGGCTGGCGAGGGCCAACTGGATATTGTGGCCTGGCCTGGCTACATCGAACGTGGCGAGAGCGACAAGGCCTACGACTGGGTGACCGGCTTCGAGAAGGAAACCGGCTGCAAGGTCAACGTCAAGACCGCGGCCACTTCCGATGAAATGGTCAGCCTGATGGCCAAGGGTGGCTACGATCTGGTGACGGCGTCGGGCGACGCCTCCCTGCGCCTGATCGTCGGCAAGCGTGTGCAGCCGATCAACACCGCGTTGATCCCGAACTGGAAAAACCTCGACCCGCGCCTCAAGGATGCACCCTGGTACGTGGTCAACAAGCAGACCTACGGCACCCCGTATCAGTGGGGCCCGAACGTGCTGATGTACAACACCAACGTGTTCAAGACCGCGCCGACCACCTGGGGCGTGCTGTTCAATGCCGAAAACCTGCCGGACGGCAAGCCGAACAAGGGCCGCGTGCAAGCCTATGACGGCCCGATCTACATCGCCGACGCGGCGCTGTACCTGAAGACTGCCAAACCGGAACTGGGCATCCAGAGCCCGTACGAACTGACCGAAGCCCAATACAAGGCCGTGCTCGACCTGCTGCGCGCCCAGCAGCCGTTGATCCACCGCTACTGGCACGACACCACCGTACAAATGAGTGACTTCAAGAACGAAGGCGTGGTCGCCTCCGGCGCGTGGCCGTATCAGGTCAACGGCCTGATGAACGAGAAACAGCCCATCGCCTCGACCATCCCGAAAGAAGGCGCCACCGGTTGGGCCGACACCACCATGATGCACACCGAGGCCAAGCACCCGAACTGCGCCTACAAGTGGATGGACTGGTCGCTGCAACCGAAAGTCCAGGGCGACGTAGCGGCGTGGTTCGGCTCGTTGCCAGCAGTCCCTGCGGCGTGCAAGGAGAGCGAACTGCTCGGCGCCGAAGGCTGCAAGACCAACGGTTTCGACCAGTTCGACAAGATCGCCTTCTGGAAAACCCCGCAGGCTGAAGGCGGCAAGTTCGTGCCGTACAGCCGCTGGACCCAGGACTACATCGCGATCATGGGCGGTAGATAACCCACCCTCCCCTGTGGGAGCGAGCTTGCTCGCGATGAGGGCATTCCAGTCAATATTGTTACTGACTGACACTCCGCCATCGCGAGCAAGCTCGCTCCCACAGTTGATCACCGTCGTTGCCGCTACCGCGCTCGGCCGACAGATAAAAGTTTTTGTTTTTTCAGAAGTCCAGGCAGGGCCGCTGCGACGGCCTTCGCCTTTTTGGAGCACCGCACCATGACGCTTGCAGTCCAGTTCACCAACGTTTCCCGTCAATTCGGCGAAGTGAAAGCCGTAGACCGGGTTTCCATCGACATCCAGGACGGCGAGTTCTTCTCCATGCTGGGGCCTTCCGGCTCGGGCAAGACCACCTGTTTGCGCCTGATCGCCGGTTTTGAACAACCGAGCGCAGGTTCCATCCGTATCCATGGCGAAGAGGCCGCCGGCCTGCCGCCGTACCAGCGCGACGTGAACACCGTGTTCCAGGATTACGCGCTGTTCCCGCACATGAACGTTCGCGACAACGTCGCCTACGGTTTGAAAGTCAAAGGCGTGGGCAAGGCCGAACGCCTGAAACGCGCCGAAGAAGCGCTCGATATGGTGGCCCTCGGCGGCTACGGCGACCGCAAGCCGGTGCAGCTCTCCGGCGGTCAGCGCCAGCGTGTGGCCCTGGCCCGCGCCCTGGTCAACCGTCCTCGCGTACTGTTGCTCGACGAGCCACTCGGCGCACTCGACCTGAAACTGCGCGAGCAAATGCAGAGCGAGCTGAAAAAACTGCAACGCCAGCTCGGCATCACTTTCATCTTCGTCACTCACGACCAGACCGAAGCACTGTCGATGTCCGACCGCGTGGCGGTATTCAACAAGGGCCGCATCGAACAAGTCGACAGCCCGCGCAACCTGTACATGAAACCGGCCACCACCTTCGTCGCCGAATTCGTCGGCACCTCCAACGTGATTCGCGGTGATCTGGCCAGGCAAATCAGTGGCAATCCGCAGCCGTTCTCGATTCGTCCGGAACACGTGCGTTTCGCCGAAGGCCCGCTGGCCAGCCACGAAATCGAAGTCACCGGCTTGCTCCACGATATCCAGTACCAGGGCAGCGCCACCCGCTATGAACTGAAACTGGAAAACGGCCAGACCCTGAACATCAGCCAGGCCAACAATCAGTGGCTGGACACCAGCGCACAACACCAGACCGGTCAGCGCATCAGCGCACGCTGGGCGCGTGAAGCCATGATCCCGTTGCACGACACCGTTGCAGGCGGGGTGTGAGATGAACACCGTAGCTATCCCCCAATCGCCGGCCAGCGGCTCGCTGCTGCGCAGGTTTTCCAATCTGCTGTATCGCCGGCCGAATTTTTACCTGTCGCTGCTGCTGGTACCGCCGCTGCTGTGGTTCGGCGCGATCTACCTGGGCTCGTTGCTGGTTCTGCTGTGGCAAGGTTTCTACACCTTCGATGACTTCACCATGGCGGTCACCCCCGACCTGACCCTGGCGAACTTCACCGCGCTGTTCCAGCCGTCGAACTTCGACATCATCCTGCGCACCCTGGGCATGGCGATTGCCGTGTCGATTGCCAGCGCCATCGTCGCGTTCCCGATTGCCTACTACATGGCGCGCTACACCACGGGCAAGACCAAGGCGTTTTTCTACATCGCGGTGATGATGCCGATGTGGGCCAGTTACATCGTCAAGGCCTACGCCTGGACCTTGCTGCTGGCCAAGGGCGGCGTGGCGCAGTGGTTCGTGCAGCACCTGGGGCTGGAACCGGTCCTGCAATTCGTACTGGGCATTCCCGGTGTCGGCGGCAGCACCTTGTCGACCTCGCACCTGGGGCGCTTCATGGTGTTCGTCTACATCTGGCTGCCGTTCATGATCCTGCCGATCCAGGCTTCGCTGGAACGCCTGCCGCCCTCGCTGCTGCAAGCCTCCGCCGACCTCGGGGCCAAGCCGCGCCAGACCTTCATGCAAGTGATCCTGCCGCTGTCGATCCCGGGCATTGCCGCTGGTTCGATCTTCACCTTCTCGCTGACCCTGGGCGACTTCATCGTGCCGCAACTGGTCGGCCCGCCCGGCTACTTCGTCGGCAGCATGGTCTACGCCCAGCAGGGCGCGATCGGCAACATGCCAATGGCTGCCGCGTTCACCCTGGTGCCGATCGTGCTGATCGCCATCTACCTGTCCATTGTCAAACGTCTGGGGGCCTTCGATGCACTCTGAAAAAGCCTCATTAGGCCTGCGCATTGCCGCCTGGGGCGGGTTGGTATTCCTGCACTTCCCGATCCTGATCATCTTCCTGTACGCCTTCAACACCGAAGACGCGGCGTTCAGCTTTCCGCCCAAGGGCTTCACCCTGAAGTGGATCGGCGTGGCGTTCTCACGGCCGGACGTGCTTGAAGCCATCAAGCTGTCGTTGCAGATCGCCTCGATTGCCACGTTGATCGCCATGGTCCTTGGCACGCTGGCGTCCGCTGCGTTGTACCGTCGGGACTTCTTCGGCAAGCAAGGCATCTCGCTGATGCTGATCCTGCCGATCGCCTTGCCGGGGATCATCACCGGGATCGCATTGCTGGCGACCTTCAAGACACTGGGCATCGAGCCGGGGATGTTCACCATCATCGTCGGCCACGCGACCTTCTGTGTGGTGATCGTCTACAACAACGTCATCGCCCGCTTGCGCCGTACCTCCCACAGCTTGATCGAGGCCTCCATGGACCTCGGCGCCGACGGCTGGCAGACCTTCCGCTACATCATCCTGCCGAACCTCGGCTCGGCGTTGCTGGCCGGCGGCATGCTGGCGTTTGCCCTGTCGTTCGACGAAATCATCGTCACCACCTTCACCGCCGGCCATGAACGCACCCTGCCGCTGTGGCTGCTCAACCAGCTCAGCCGCCCACGGGACGTACCGGTGACCAACGTCGTGGCGATGCTGGTGATGATCGTGACCATGCTGCCGATCCTCGGCGCCTATTACCTGACCCGTGGCGGCGAAAGCGTTGCGGGCAGTGGCGGGAAATAAATCAATAACCGACAACAACAATCCCCTGTAGGAGCTGCCGCAGGCTGCGATCTTTTGACTTTTCTTTTCAAAAACAAGATCAAAAGATCGCAGCCTGCGGCAGCTCCTACAGGGGCCGGTTTCCACAGAAAAACAAGAACAGCTTGTAAGAGGACAACGCCATGCAAACCAAACTCTTGATCAACGGCCAACTGCAAGACGGCGAAGGCCCCGCCCAACCGGTGTTCAACCCCGCGCTGGGTCGTGTGCTGGTGGAAATCAACGAAGCCAGCGAAGCCCAGGTCGATGCCGCCGTGCGCGCCGCCGACGCCGCCTTCGACAGCTGGTCGCAGACCCCGCCGAAAGAACGTTCGCTGCTGCTGCTCAAACTCGCCGATGCCATCGAGGCTCACGGCGAAGAGCTGGCCAAACTGGAATCGGATAACTGCGGCAAGCCTTACAGCGCCGCGCTGAACGATGAGATCCCGGCGATTGCCGACGTGTTCCGCTTCTTCGCCGGCGCCAGCCGCTGCATGAGCGGTTCGGCCGGTGGCGAATACCTGCCGGGCCACACCTCGATGATCCGCCGCGACCCGGTGGGCGTGATCGCCTCCATCGCGCCGTGGAACTACCCGCTGATGATGGTCGCCTGGAAAATCGCCCCGGCCCTGGCCGCCGGCAATACCGTGGTGCTCAAGCCGTCGGAACAGACCCCGCTGACCGCCCTGCGCCTGGCCGAACTGGCGTCGGACATCTTCCCCGCCGGCGTGCTCAACCTGGTGTTCGGCCGTGGTCCTAGCGTCGGCAGCCCGCTGGTCACCCACCCGAAAGTGCGCATGGTGTCGCTGACCGGTTCGATCGCCACCGGTTCGAACATCATTTCCAGCACCGCCGACAGCGTCAAACGCATGCACATGGAACTGGGCGGCAAGGCCCCGGTGATCATCTTCGACGACGCCGACATCGACGCTGCCGTGGAAGGCATCCGCACCTTCGGTTTCTACAATGCCGGCCAGGACTGCACCGCCGCCTGCCGCATCTACGCCCAGGAAGGTATCTACGAGAAATTCGTCGAGAAACTCGGGGCGGCGGTCAGCAGCATCAAGTACGGCTTGCAGGACGATCCGTCGACCGAACTCGGCCCGCTGATCACCGCCCAACACCGCGACCGCGTGGCCGGTTTCGTCGAACGCGCCATCGCCCAACCGCACATTCGCCTGATCACTGGCGGTAAAGCGGTGGACGGCAATGGCTTCTTCTTCGAACCAACGGTGCTCGCCGATGCCCAGCAGGATGACGAAATCGTGCGGCGCGAAGTGTTCGGGCCGGTGGTGTCGGTGACCAAATTCAGCGATGAAGCGCAGGTGCTGGGTTGGGCCAACGATTCGGACTACGGCCTGGCCTCCTCCGTGTGGACCGCCGATGTCGGCCGCGCCCATCGGATGTCGGCGCGCTTGCAGTACGGCTGCACCTGGGTGAATACGCACTTCATGCTGGTCAGCGAAATGCCCCATGGCGGGCAGAAGTTGTCCGGGTATGGCAAGGACATGTCCATGTATGGGTTAGAGGATTACACCGTTGTGCGGCATGTGATGTTCAAGCATTAACCGCGAAAAGATCGCAGCCTTCGGCAGCTCCTACAGGGGGTGTGCAGGGCGCGGAAGATGCGGTGCATGCGATCCCTGTAGGAGCTGCCGCAGGCTGCGATCTTTTCCGCAGACACAAGGATGATGTCGGCGATTTACATCAAGGATTCACCGCAACACCAAAAAACAATAACCACCGATCCTGGCGGTGCCCTCAAGGCCCCGTCACGGTTTCGGACATCCGAAATCTGCCGATTTTCCGGAGCAATCACACATGAGTGCATCACCCGATCTCTCTGCAGCCGTTGTCGACAGCGATGCCGAGCAACTGCGCAAACTGGGTTACACCTCCAACTTCAATCGCAGCATGAGCCTGTGGGAAAACTTCGCCCTGGGCTTCACCTACCTGTCCCCGGTCGTCGGGGTTTATACCCTGTTCGGCCTGTGCCTCGCCGCGGGCGGGCCACCGATGTTCTGGGCCTATTTGCTGGTCGGTTGCGGCCAGCTGCTGGTGTGCCTGATCTTCGGCGAAGTGGTTTCGCAGTTCCCGATTTCCGGAGGCGTGTACCCATGGGCCCGCCGTCTGGTAGGCAAGCGCTGGGCGTGGATGGTCGGCTGGATCTACTCCATCGCCCTGTGCGTGACCATCGCGGCAGTTGCGGTGGGTGCCGGTCCGTACCTGGCCGCCATGATGGGCTTTGAACCGAGCAACAACACCAACATCATCATCGCCCTGTTCCTGACGCTGTTCGCCACCCTGGTCAACCTCAGCGGCACCAAAGTGCTGGCGCGCATCGCCATGTTCGGCTTCCTCTGCGAACTGGTCGGCGCAGTCATCGTGGGCGTTTACCTGCTGATTTTCGAGCGTCATCAATCGATCAGCGTGCTGTTCAACACCTTCGATATCAGCGTCGACGGCTCGTACCTGCCGGCGTTCCTCACCGCATCGCTGGCGGGGATGTTCCTGTACTACGGCTTCGAGGCCTGCGGCGATGTGGCCGAAGAAACCCCGAACCCGAGCAAGCAGATCCCGGTGGCGATGCGCATGACCATCTACATCGGCGGCATCGCGGCGATGTTCGCTTGCCTGGCGCTGATCCTCGCGGTGCCAGACATGCAAGCGGTGATCAATGGCACCGACAAGGACCCGGTCACCACCATCCTCAACAACGCATTCGGGCCGGTGGGGTCGAAAGTGGTGATGGGCGTGGTGATGATTTCCTTCATCTCCTGCGTCATCAGCCTGCAAGCGGCGGCCAGTCGTCTGCTGTATTCCTACGCCCGTGACGAAATGGTCATCGGCAGCCGACTGCTGAAGAAGATTTCCCCTACGACGCAGGTTCCGGTTGCCGCATTGTTCGTGTCCGGTGTCCTGCCGGCGCTTATCATCATCCTCGGCTTCTTCCTGCAGGATGCGGTCGCCACCATCGTCAGCTTCGCGGCCATCGGCATCTACCTGGCGTTCCAGATGATCGTGCTCGCGGCCCTGTACGCCCGCATGAAGGGCTGGAAACCGAGCGGCAAATTCACCCTCGGCGCCTGGGGCTGGGCGGTGAACATCGGCGCACTGGTCTATGGTGTCGGGGCCATTATCAACATGGCCTGGCCACGGACACCGGATGCCGCGTGGTACATCAACTACGCCATGGTACTGAGCACGGCCATCGTGATTGGCCTGGGCCTGCTCTACATGTGGATCGCCAAACCCTATGACCACGGCACCGCCCCGGCGGGCGATGCCTGGAAAGTCAGCCGGTAACGGCATTCGCCCCGGTGCCATTGTGGCGCCGGGGCGATCTGAAAAACCAACAAGGATTGAATATGGATATCACCCGCCGCGACTTTCTCAACGGCGTCGCTGTCACCATCGCTGCCGGCATGACCCCTCTGCAACTTCTCCAGGCTGCCCCTGACGGGCGCTACTACCCTCCAGCACTGACCGGCCTGCGGGGTAACCACGTCGGTTCGTTCGAAATGGCCCACCAGATGGGTTGGGAGAAAAAGGTCTTCGACACCGACAAACTGCCGATCACCGAGGAATATGACCTGGTGGTGGTAGGAGGCGGCCTCAGCGGACTGTCCGCTGCGTGGTTCTACCGTGAGAAACATCCGAAAGCGCGCATCCTGATTCTGGAAAACCACGACGACTTCGGCGGCCACGCCAAGCGCAACGAATTCTCCGCCGGTGGTCGCATGATCATCGGCTACGGCGGCAGTGAAGCCTTCCAGTCGCCAAATCATCTGTACAGCCAGGAAGTGAACGGCCTGCTGAAGAAGCTCGGAGTGAACATCAAACGCTTCGAGACCGCATTCGATCGCCAGTTCTACCCGGGCCTGGGCCTGTCGCGCGGGGTGTTCTTCGACAAGGAAAACTTCGGCGAAGACAAACTGGTGACCGGCGACCCGACGCCGATGGTGGCCGACGACATCGCCCCGGACCAGTTGCACGCCCGCTCCATCCCGGACTTCATCAACGACTTCCCGCTGCCGCAAGCCGACCGCCAGGCGTTGATCGCCTTGCACATGACGCCCAAGGATTACCTGCCCGGCAAAACCACCGAGGAAAAAACCGCGCACCTGGAAGCCATCAGCTACCAGGATTTCCTGCTCAAGGACGTAGGCTTGTCAGCTCAAGCGGTGAAGTATTTCCAAAGCCGCACCAACGACTTCATGGCCCTGAGCATCGATGCGGTCGCCGCGTCCGACGCCTACTCAGTCGGTTTCCCAGGCTTCAGCGCGATGAATCTGCAGCCGATCAGCGAAGAAGCCCGGGCGGAAATGGAAGAGCCCTACATCTACCACTTCCCCGACGGCAACGCCTCGCTGGCGCGCTTGCTGGTACGCAGCCTGATCCCGGCCGTGGCACCGGGGAACACCATGGACGATATCGTCCTCGCCCCGTTCGACTACGCCAAACTCGATCAGGCCAAAACCCCGGTGCGCATCCGCCTCAACAGCACAGCGGTGAGCGTGCGCAACGTCGGCAGCGGCGTGAACGTCGGCTACAGCCGCGGCGGCCAGCTCAGCCAGGTGCGCGGCAAGCACTGCATCATGGCCTGCTACAACATGATCATCCCGTACCTGCTGCGCGACCTGTCGCCGGAGCAATCCCACGCCCTGAGCCAGAACGTGAAGTTCCCGCTGGTGTACACCAAGGTCGTGATCCGCAACTGGCAATCGTTCCAGAAACTCGGCGTGCACGAAATCTATGCGGCGACCCAACCCTACAGCCGGATCAAACTCGACTATCCGGTAAGCATGGGCGGCTACGACCACCCGAAAGACCCGACGCAGCCGATCGGCCTGCACATGGTCTACGTGCCCACCAGCCCCAACAGCGGCATGAACGCCCGCGACCAGGCCCGCGCCGGCCGTGGCCGCCTGTACGGCCAATCGTTCGAGCAACTGGAAGCGCAACTGCGTGACCAACTGCAACGCATGCTCGGCCCTGGCGGCTTCAACCACGAAACCGACATCCGCGCCATCACCGTCAACCGTTGGTCACACGGCTACGCGTACTTCTCCAACAGCCTGTACGACGATGCCGACGAAAGCGAAAAACTGATGAACCTGGCCCGTCAGCCTGTTGGACGGGTGAGCATCGCCAACTCAGACGCGGCGTGGAGTGCTTATGCTCATGCGGCGATTGATGAGGCGTATCGGGCGGTGGGGGAAGTGGGCTGATTGAGCACCCTGCCCGCAGCGATGCGGGCAGGGTTT
The DNA here is from genome assembly GCF_059424105.1 of Pseudomonas sp. GW456-E7. Lineage (NCBI taxonomy): Bacteria > Pseudomonadati > Pseudomonadota > Gammaproteobacteria > Pseudomonadales > Pseudomonadaceae > Pseudomonas > Pseudomonas sp. GW456-E7. Next base: position 29,728 of record NZ_JBWKZB010000007.1, read on the forward strand.
GATGTTAAATCGGTTGCGGCTTGGAGAGGCTTTCGAATTCATCCATTAGCAAGTGGATTTCGGTGCTGGGGTTTGGCTCGCCGCTGATGGCAACGTCCTCGAGGATCTTCGGTGCCAAGGTTCTTGCCGTTTGGAACGGCGCTCCCAACAGCTGGGCAAAGTAGTTGATGTCTTTGCCCTTCTCATATTTTTCCATGGTTGGCTTTTCTCGCAAACTCTTGCTCACCAACTCGCCAGGGGAATGTTTCCCGACAGCTCTGAAGGGTTTTCGGTTGAAACCAAAGTGCAGCAGTAGCCAAAACTCAAAACAGGGATACGATGCAATGACTTTGATCTTTGGATGAGGCTGCGCAACATTCAATGCACGCTGAAAGCAAAGGTGTGTATCGCGATCCAATACACAAAACACTTTGTCGAAGTACTTCTGCCGGCTGATTGCTCGCTCAACAATGCCACTCGGATGTGTGACGCCGCAGTGAGCAATTTCCACCTGGGCCTTGGCCCGAAAATAAAAGGCAGCCTCCTCCAGATAGCGTTTTCCTGACTTGCTGTCTTCACAGAGCACCAACACCTTAGGTTGAGGCTTGTACCCTGAACTCCTGCGATCAAATGACTTGCCTGAACTCACCATTGCTCAGCCCTGCCTTATCAACGGTAATCCGCGATAACGACCCTCAAAGTAGCGTTTCTCGACATCCTCACTTTCGCGCCCCTCAAAATCGTGAATGGAAAACAAACAGGTCGCGCCGTTGGCATCACGTTCGGTAATCCAGAACTGATCCCGCCGCAAAATCTTTTCGTTCATCAGATGAGTGTCGTGCGTTGTAAAAATCAGCTGGGTATCGAGGCCACTGTCCAGATGCTTGTCGATCAAGTCAGCGACGATGTCGGGATGAAGGCTGCTGTTGAGTTCATCGACACAAAGCACTCCACTGCCCCCCGCTTGATTCATCATGAACCAGGGCAACCAAAAGCCAATCAGGTTCTTTGTACCGCACGACTCCTCCGAAAAATCAAACTCCGCAGTACCTAAATGACTGGAATGTGTGAGGGTCACCTTGTTCTTTTGAACTGCCGCGAAGATCTCCTTCAGGGTAGGTTCTTTATTGTTCTGAATGGCATCGACCTCGTCTGAATTGAGCTCAATGATAGAGACCGGAATGTCCAATGCCTTGAGAAAGTCCCGAAGATCGTTCGTATGGCTCGATACCATCTGAAGAAATCGGATCGACGCCGTCGACAGCTCCATCATGCTGCTCTGCTCGACCACGAGAAGTCCGGTTTGGAACCAACTGAACGGCATTCGCAACTGAGTCATTTCTTCATTGCTGTTCTTCACGGCCTGCGCGAGAAAGAGCATTTTCGAGCTCGTCAGACGCCGCCAGGCACCATGCACTTCTTCCCCGCCCTCCAGCGCCTTCCCGAAAACATAACGCTCCCCTTCGGCGTCGAATTGGCGGTCATACAGAAGCGTTTCGTTCCCTCCTGGATAAGAGAGCAACTGCTCTTTGACGATCCGCTGCCCAGTTAACCCCAGCACAAACCGATAGCGCTGCCCTCCTTGAATGAAGTTGTATTCAAATACGCTGGGCGCATCCTTCAACGCGCGATCAAAACGAAAAGGCGAAACCGATAGCAACGCGTCACTTGGATTGGTTTCCATGGCAAGCAAGCGCCCGACGACCCCCATCGCGCGGACCAATGAAGACTTGCCGGAAGCATTTGGGCCGTAAATCGCAGCCACCTTCAACAGATCGGGGAGCTTTTCTGCGCAGGGCGGCTTGAATGTATTACGCGTTTTGCTCAGGAGAGGAGTCGCCGCCATGGACAAGGTTTGCTTGTCACGGAACGAGCGGTAATTGGAAACCGAGAATTCGATCAGCATGGAAAAAACCTGCAGTTCGTTTGCTGGACTCGAATACATAAAGGAAAAAATGCGCTTCAGGTGCCGCTGCTCTGCAGCCAATGCAAAAACAGGAAAATCCTACAGATCGAACCTTCGAATACCGGCGCCGATTCCTACAACAAGCGTCGCCAGAGTAGACTTGGCGCCGCGAGCGCCTGACCGATAGGCTTCAATCCGTCGCTGCCAAATCAGCGGCCCGGAGTCGAAGCCGGAACCAGTCAAAACGGTGCTCGCGTGCCCCCATAGAACTGTGGCTGTTTTATGCCTCATTTCTGTTTTATGGCGGGCCGTGTGGCGCGGGCCTTCCGGCTTCCGTTTTGATTGGAGGTGTCCCGACTTCGAACGCCACTCGGTCCGCCACCCAACCTGTCGAAGGGTTGGTGGCGACTTTCCAAGTCAAAACGGAAATCGCGCCATGCCAATGCATCCTCAAAGCTCGCCTCTGCCCTATTTCGATCCCACCGTCTTCACCCGCCACAACCGCTTCCTCCATGTCTTCATGCAAAACAACCAAGCCTGGTTCTGCGCCCAGGATCTGGGTCGCTTGATGGGCAAACCACTCAATGAACGCCTGACCCTGAAACTCGATCCCGACCAACGTCGCAGCGTCTGTCTGCTCAAGAACGGCAAAACGGTCGAAACACTGATGGTCAGCGAATCAGGCATGTACGCCTTGTTGGTTCACCACTTCGTCCCGGAAAACCGCAATCTGCGTCAGTGGTTGAGCAACGAAGTCATACCCATGATGCGGGAAACCAGCGCCACACCTGTGGAAAACCGCCCGAGCCTGAGTTCGGTGCATTGGGCCGGCGTCACTGTGCCGCTGCTGCACTGGCAACAACAGGCCTGGGTGAAGTGGCGTGATGTGCCTGAGCTGATGCATGGACAGCGACCTTCTCCGGCTCCCAGGGATTGAATACATGACCTGTGGCGAGGGAGCTTGCTCCCGCTGGACTGCGAAGCAGTCCTCGCTTTGAAGGTAAAGCGAGGGCCGCTGCGCGCCCCAGCGGGAGCAAGCTCCCTCGCCACAGCAAGTTGATGGATCTGGCTACCGTAAAAGCCAGATGGCTCTCACGGTAACCCGCCCTGTTTCAAAACCGCGAAACACTCCTCATCGCATCCACCAGATACCTCATCGCGATCCTGTCGCTCTCCGACAGCTCCCTATACCGCTCCACCAGTTTCATTTCCTCGTTATTAAGCCGGCGCCTGCGTCGCCCGATGGCCAGGCACGGAAAGATTCCCAACATTTCGGTGATGCCTTGTACTTTCGACATGGACGATGTCCTTCTCTATACGTCAAAGAAAACTGCAAAAAACCGCATCGCCCTATCCCTTTTTCAGCAGCCGCTGGGTGCCCGCTGAACCGCACCGGTCCGAAGGGCATAAACCGGTCATGTGCACAGAATAGAAATATTCCGGGCGCTGAAAAGCGGTTTTTAGAGTAATTAGTCGAAAAAAGCAGAAATGCCCTGTAAATCAGAAACCCCTGTCGGAATTGTTTCCCGACATGTCTTGTTTCATTGCCGAGCCGGCGCTGTGCCATCAATCAATTTTGCTCTGCAATCGAACGGTTTAAGCTGTCGGGCATCTGTTCTACAGTCCGTTGCGTTTGGCCGAAGGCATGTCCGAACCGTTTTTTCTGATCCAGCACGTGCCAGGAACGGCGCGGGATTGCTCACGACAGGTTGTATTTATGCACCGCAGGAACTTGCTCAAAGCCTCCATGGCCATCGCGGCCTACACCGGTTTGTCCGCTACAGGCCTGTTGGCCGCCCAAGCCTGGGCCGCCAGTGGCGGCACCGCTGATGGCGAGGCCAGCGCATTCGATTTCGAGGCGCTGAAGCTCCAGGCCAAACAGCTCGCCAGCAATCGTTACCAGGACACCAAGCAACAGTTGCCGCCGACCCTGGCGACCATGACGCCGCAGAACTTCAATGCAATCCGCTACGACGGCAATCATTCGTTATGGAAAGAACTCAAGGGCCAACTGGACGTGCAGTTCTTCCACGTCGGCATGGGGTTCAAGCAGCCGGTGCGCATGTACAGCGTCGACCCGAAAACCCGGATGGCCCGCGAGGTGCATTTCCGCCCGTCGCTGTTCAACTATGAAAACACCACGGTCGACACTGCACAGCTCAAGGGCGACCTGGGTTTCTCCGGCTTCAAGTTGTTCAAGGCCCCGGAACTGGACAAGCACGACGTCGTGTCCTTCCTTGGCGCCAGTTATTTCCGTGCGGTGGACGCCACCGGCCAGTACGGTTTGTCGGCCCGCGGCCTGGCCATCGACACCTACGCCAAGAAGCGCGAAGAATTCCCCGACTTCACCAAGTTCTGGTTCGAGACGCCGGACAAGGACAGCACCCGCTTCGTGGTCTACGCCCTGCTCGACTCGCCGAGCGCCACCGGTGCCTACCGCTTCGATATCGACTGCCAGGCCGAGCGCGTGGTGATGGAGGTCGATGCCCACGTCAACGCGCGCACCGCCATTGACCAGTTGGGCATCGCGCCGATGACCAGCATGTTCAGCTGCGGCACCCACGAACGCCGCATGTGCGACACCATTCACCCGCAAATCCACGACTCCGACCGCCTGGCCATGTGGCGCGGCAACGGCGAGTGGATCTGCCGCCCGCTGAACAACCCGGCGACCCTGCAATTCAATGCCTTCGCCGACAAGGACCCGAAAGGTTTCGGCCTGGTGCAGACCGACCACGAGTTCGCCAGCTATCAGGACACCGTCGACTGGTACAGCCGCCGCCCGAGCCTGTGGGTCGAACCGACCACCGCATGGGGCGAAGGCTCGGTCGATCTGCTGGAAATCCCTACCACCGGCGAAACCATGGACAACATCGTCGCCTTCTGGACCCCGAAGAAACCGGTGGCTGCCGGCGACTCGCTGAACTACGGCTACAAGCTCTACTGGAGCGCGCTGCCACCGGTCGGCACGCCGCTGGCGCGGGTCAATGCCACCCGTTCCGGGATGGGCGGTTTCACCGAAGGCTGGGCGCCGGGCGAGCATTACCCGCCCGTCTGGGCCCGTCGTTTTGCCGTGGACTTCACCGGCGGCGGCCTTGACCGCCTGCCCGAGGGCGCGGGCATCGAGCCGGTGGTCACTTGTTCGAACGGCGAGGTCAAGGATTTCAGCGTGCTCAAGCTCGATGACATCAAGGGTTACCGTGTCCTGTTTGACTGGTACCCGACCAATGACAGCGTGGAGCCCGTCGAGCTGCGCCTGTTCATCCGCACCAACGACCGCACGCTGAGTGAGACCTGGTTGTACCAGTACTTCCCGCCAGCGCCGGACAAGCGCAAGTACACCTGATGATCGGGTAGCACCCTGCCACCATTCGGTTTTCCGAACGCGACCTGCGGGTCGGTTCGGTTAACCGGATCGCTCCACTGAAATTTCAGCGCAAGAAAAACTTAATTTCCTTATAAATCAATACTTTGACTAATAGCGACTGGTCTGGCACGAGTCATGCTCTACACTTCTTCGACGAATGTCCTTTGCGCTCACTCATCGTAGCGCTCAGGTGTTTTGCAGCACAAAAGGGCCGATGAACTGGCTCCATAAAAAAAACAAAGTCGAGGAAAATTTGATGCGCATCGTTCCCCATATCCTGGGCGCAGCCATTGCTGCCGCTCTGATCAGCACTCCGGTTTTCGCCGCCGAACTCACCGGCACCCTGAAGAAGATCAAAGAGTCCGGCACCATCACCCTGGGCCATCGCGACGCTTCCATTCCGTTTTCCTATATCGCGGATGCTTCCGGCAAACCGGTCGGCTACTCCCACGACATCCAGTTGAAAGTCGTCGAAGCCCTGAAAAAAGACCTCGACATGCCGAACCTCCAGGTCAAATACAACCTGGTGACTTCGCAAACCCGTATCCCGCTGGTGCAGAACGGCACCGTGGACCTCGAGTGCGGTTCCACTACCAACAACGTCGAGCGCCAGCAGCAGGTTGACTTCTCCGTCGGCATCTTCGAAATCGGTACTCGCCTGCTGTCCAAGGCAGACTCCAAGTACAAGGATTTCCCTGACCTGGCCGGCAAGAACGTCGTGACCACCGCCGGCACCACGTCCGAGCGCATCCTCAAGGCGATGAACGCCGACAAGCAGATGGGCATGAACGTCATTTCCGCCAAAGACCACGGCGAGTCGTTCCAGATGCTGGAAACCGGCCGTGCCGTTGCGTTCATGATGGACGACGCCCTGCTGGCCGGTGAAGCGGCCAAGGCCAAGAAAGCAAGCGACTGGGCCGTGACCGGCACTCCACAGTCCTACGAAATCTACGGCTGCATGGTGCGCAAAGGCGACGAGCCGTTCAAAAAGGCTGTAGATGACGCCATCAAGGCCACCTACGCATCGGGCGAGATCAACAAGATCTACGAAAAATGGTTCATGCAGCCAATCCCGCCAAAAGGCCTGAACCTGAACTTCCCGATGAGCGACGAACTCAAGGCCCTGATCGCCAAACCGACTGATAAAGCGGCTGACGACAAGAAGTCCTGATTTCTGACTAACCTTATCCCCTGAAAGGGCCGTAGCCCTTTCAGGGGAATGCACTCCCTGCTGGCATTTCTGGAAACACTCGAACCGGTGGCTGTCGAGCCGAGCGCGTGTGCCTGTCCCCCAAGGACAGGCGGGAACGGAGCTTCCCCCAAGCGGGCATTTGTACATCGATCGAATCCGAGGGGAGACCCTAATGAATTACAACTGGGACTGGGGCGTGTTCTTCAAGTCCACCGGCGTGGGCAGCGAGACCTATTTCGACTGGTACGTGTCCGGACTGGGCTGGACCATCGCCATCGCCATCGCGGCCTGGATCATCGCCCTGACACTGGGCTCGATCCTGGGCGTCATGCGTACCGTGCCGAACCGCATCGTATCGGGCATCGCCACCTGCTACGTCGAACTCTTCCGTAACGTGCCGCTGCTGGTTCAGCTGTTCATCTGGTACTTCCTGGTACCCGACCTGCTGCCGGCGGACCTGCAAGAGTGGTACAAGCAGGATCTGAACCCGACCACCTCGGCCTTCCTCAGCGTCGTCGTGTGCCTGGGCCTGTTCACCACCGCCCGGGTGTGCGAACAGGTGCGCACCGGTATCCAGGCCCTGCCCAAAGGCCAGGAATCCGCGGCCCGCGCCATGGGTTTCAAGCTGCCGCAGATCTACTGGAACGTGCTGCTGCCCCAGGCTTACCGGATCATCATTCCGCCGCTTACCTCGGAATTCCTGAACGTCTTCAAGAACACCTCCGTGGCCTCGCTGATCGGCTTGATGGAATTGCTCGCGCAGACCAAACAGACCGCCGAGTTCTCCGCCAACCTGTTCGAAGCCTTTACCCTGGCCACGCTGATCTACTTCACCCTGAACATGAGCCTGATGTTGCTGATGCGCCTGGTCGAGAAGAAAGTCGCCGTACCGGGCCTGATCTCCGTAGGGGGTAAATGATGGAATTCGATTTCTCGGGCATCATCCCGTCCCTGCCGGGCCTGTGGAACGGCATGGTCATGACCCTCAAGCTGATGGCCATGGGTGTGGTCGGCGGCATCATCCTCGGCACCATCCTGGCGTTGATGCGCCTGTCCCACAACAAGCTGCTGTCGAACATCGCCGGCGCCTACGTCAACTACTTCCGCTCGATTCCGTTGCTGCTGGTGATCACCTGGTTCTACCTGGCGGTGCCGTTCGTGCTGCGCTGGATTACCGGCGAAGACACACCGATCGGCGCGTTCGCCTCGTGCATCGTGGCGTTCATGATGTTCGAAGCGGCGTACTTCTGCGAAATCGTCCGGGCCGGTGTGCAGTCGATTCCAAAGGGTCAGATGGGCGCTGCCCAGGCCCTGGGCATGTCCTACGGCCAGATGATGCGCCTGATCATCCTGCCGCAGGCGTTCCGCAAGATGACGCCGCTGTTGCTGCAACAGAGCATCATCCTGTTTCAGGACACCTCGCTGGTCTACGCCGTCGGCCTGGTGGACTTCCTCAATGCTTCGCGCGCCAGTGGCGACATCATTGGCCGCTCCAATGAGTTCCTGATTTTCGCGGGTCTCGTGTACTTCATCATCAGCTTTGCCGCCTCGCAGCTGGTCAAGCGTCTGCAAAAAAGGTTCGCCGTATGATCTCTATCAAAAGCATCAACAAGTGGTATGGGGACTTCCAGGTTCTGACTGATTGCAGCACCGAGGTCAAAAAAGGCGAAGTGATCGTGGTGTGCGGGCCATCCGGTTCCGGCAAGTCGACCCTGATCAAGTGCGTCAACGCCCTGGAGCCGTTCCAGAAGGGTGACATCGTGGTCGACGGCACCTCCATCGCCGACCCGAAGACCAACCTGCCGAAACTGCGTTCGCGCGTGGGCATGGTGTTCCAGCACTTCGAGCTGTTCCCGCACCTGACCATCACCGAGAACCTGACCATCGCGCAGATCAAGGTATTGGGCCGCAGCAAGGAAGAAGCCACCAAGAAAGGCCTGCAACTGCTCGAGCGCGTCGGTCTCTCGGCCCATGCCCACAAGCATCCTGGCCAACTGTCCGGCGGTCAGCAGCAGCGCGTGGCGATTGCCCGTGCGCTGGCGATGGACCCGATCGTCATGCTGTTCGACGAACCGACCTCGGCGCTGGACCCGGAAATGGTCAACGAAGTGCTCGACGTGATGGTACAACTGGCCCACGAAGGCATGACCATGATGTGCGTGACCCACGAAATGGGCTTCGCCCGTAAAGTGGCCGACCGGGTGATCTTCATGGACCAGGGCAAGATCATCGAAGACTGCAAGAAAGAAGAGTTCTTCGGCGACATCAGCCACCGTGCCGAGCGTACGCAGCACTTCCTCAACAAGATTCTGCAGCACTAAAGCCACACCGCCGCCGCCCCTGTAGGAGCTGCCGCAAGCTGCGATCTTTTGATCTTGCTTTTGATTCTGGCGAACGTCCGGTCACAAAAGATCAAGATCAAAAGATCGCAGCTTGCGGCAGCTCCTACAAGGACGCGTCAAGGCGGTAGTGGTGGTTGACCCAAGGCATCTGTGATGAAATGCGACCCCAATCTTTATCGCGCAACGTCGCCATCACTCGCCGTGAAACCCCGTCTGGTTCGTCATTTGTTCCTGCCGCCACTGATCATCGCCATGATGATCGGCCTGGGCTATATCGGCTTCTGGATCAGTGAGCACTATGGCATCCGCAACCTCGGCGAGAACGGCCAGCGTCAGCTGGAATTGCACGCCCGTGCCGTCGAAAGCGAAATCAGCAAATACACCTACCTGCCCAGCCTGCTGGAGCTCGAAACCAGTGTTTCGCAGTTGCTGGCCGACCCGACCCCGGAACACCGGCAAACGGTCAACGATTACCTCGAAGGCCTGAACCGGCGCAGCCGCAGTCGGGCCATCTACGTGATGGACACCACCGGCCGCGTCATGGCCACCAGTAACTGGCGCGATGTCGACAGTTACCTGGGTGAAGACCTGTCCTTTCGCGCCTACTTCCAGAACGCCGTGCGCGGTCAGCCGGGGCGTTTCTACGGCATCGGCAGCACCAACGGCGAACCCGGTTACTACCTGGCCCATGGCCTGGAAGAACACGGCAAGATCATCGGCGTCGCGGTGGTCAAGGTGCGCCTGGAAGCCATGGAAGAACGCTGGCAACGGGCGCGGCTGGAAGCCTTCGTCAGCGACGAGAACGGCATCATCATTCTCTCCAGCGATCCGGCTCGACGCTTGAAATCGGTGGTGCCGCTGAGCGAAGAAACCAAGGAAAAACTTGCCCGCAGCCTGCAGTACTACTGGTTCCCGCTCAACGAACTGCAGCCGCTGGCCCGGGAAACCCTGTCCGAAGGCGTGGAAAAACTCACGTTCCCGGCCAACAGTGAACTGCTGCTCCAACAAGATCGCGACGATGAAAACATCAGCTACCTGTCGCAAACCCGGCCCTTGAGCGATACCCCGTGGAATTTCACCCTGCTCACGCCGCTCCAGGACTTGCGCCGCGAAGCGATCAACCAGGGAATTCTGGTGGCCGTGGCGTTTGCCCTCTGCGCCTTTCTGTTGATCGCCTGGAACGAGCGGCGCAAGGTGATCGCCACCCGCCTCGCAGCCCGGGAAGCCTTGCAGGAAGCCAACAACCAGCTGGAACGTCGGATTACCGAACGCACCACCGACCTGCGCGCCAGCAACGAACGGCTCAAGGGGCAGATCCGCGAACGCCGGCACGCCGAAGAGACCTTGCGCCGCGCCCAGGACGAACTGGTACAGGCCGGAAAACTCGCGGCCATCGGCCAGATGTCCACCAGCATCGCCCACGAACTGAACCAGCCGCTGGCGGCGCTGCGCACCTTGTCCGGCAATACCGTGCGCTTCCTCGAACGCGGCCAGCTCGACGTCGCCAGCACCAACCTCAAGACCATCAACGAACTGATCGACCGCATGGGCCGCATCACCGCCAGCCTGCGCTCGTTCGCCCGGCGAGGTGACGACAAGGGTCAGGCCTGCCTTGGCAAAGCGGTGGACGCGGCCCTGCAATTGCACGGCGCACGGGTGGAAAACACGCCTTTGCAATTGCACCGCCATTTTGACGCTGTGCAGGTGCAAATCGACCAGACCCGCCTGGAGCAGATTCTGGTCAACCTGATCGGCAACGCCCTCGACGCCATGCAAGCGCAGCCGCAACCCGAGCTGTGGCTCGAAGGCGAGACCTTCGATGGCAAATACCGGCTGCGCGTGCGTGACAACGGCCACGGCATCGACGCCGAAGCGCGCAAGCACCTGTTCGAACCCTTCTTCACCACCAAACCCGGCGAACAGGGTCTGGGCCTTGGCCTGACCCTTTCCGCCAGCCTGGCCGCCGCCACCGGCGGTCACCTGGGTGTCGAGCACCCGGCCAGCGGTGGTACCGCATTCGTCCTCAGTTTACCGTTGGTAAGCCCCACTCCCGCCGAGCCAATATGAACAACGACCTTAGTGTATTGATCGTCGAAGACGACCCCCATGTGCTGCTCGGCTGCCAACAGGCGCTGACCCTGGAAGACATTCCCTGCATTGGCGTGGGCAGCGCCGAAGAAGCCCTGGAGCGGGTCGGCGACAACTTCGCCGGCATCGTCGTCAGCGACATTCGCCTGCCGGGCATCGATGGCCTGGAGTTGCTGACCCGGCTCAAGGAGCGCGACCGCAGCCTGCCGGTGGTGCTGATCACCGGCCACGGCGACATCTCCATGGCCGTCGGGGCGATGCAGAAAGGCGCCTACGATTTCATGGAAAAGCCGTTCTCCCCGGAGCGCCTGGTGGACGTGGCCCGCCGCGCCCTCGAGCAACGCAGCCTGGCGCGGGAGGTGTCGTCGCTGCGCCGGCAATTGGCCGAGCGCGACTCCCTCGAAGGGCGGATCATCGGTCGCTCGCCGGCCATGCAGAACCTGCGGGAACTGATCGCCAACGTCGCCGATACGTCGGCCAACGTGTTGATCGAAGGCGAGACCGGCACCGGCAAGGAACTGGTCGCGCGCTGCCTGCATGATTTCAGTCGACGGCACACCAAGCAGTTCGTCGCGTTGAACTGCGGCGGCCTGCCGGAAAACCTCTTCGAAAGCGAAATTTTCGGCCACGAAGCCAACGCCTTTACCGGTGCGGGCAAGCGGCGGATCGGCAAGATCGAACACGCCGACGGCGGCACGCTATTCCTCGACGAAGTGGAAAGCATGCCCCTGCCCTTGCAGATCAAACTGCTGCGGGTATTGCAGGAACGCACCCTCGAACGCCTCGGTTCGAACCAGAGCGTGGCGGTGGATTGCCGCGTCATCGCGGCGACCAAGTCCGACCTCGTCGAGTCGAGCAAGGCCGGCGAATTCCGCAGCGACCTGTATTACCGTCTCAACGTGGTGACCCTGGAACTGCCGCCGCTGCGCGAGCGCCGCGAGGACATCCTGCAACTGTTCGAACACTTTCTGCAGCAGTCGTCCCTGCGTTTCGACCGTGCAGTGCCGGAGCTGGACAACCAGACCGTTTCAAACCTGATGAGCCACGACTGGCCGGGCAACGTGCGCGAGCTGCGCAACGTTGCCGAGCGCTTTGCCCTGGGCCTGCCGGCGTTCAAGAAAACCGGTGCCGGCGGCAGCAATCAAGGCCTGGCGTTTGCCGAAGCGGTGGAAGCCTTCGAGCGCAACCTGCTCAGCGATGCCTTGCTACGCAGCGGCGGCAACCTGACCCAGGCCAGCCAGGAACTGGGCATGGCCAAGACCACGCTGTTCGACAAAGTGAAAAAGTACGGCCTGAGCCATTGAGCAAAACCTGATCCCCTGTAGGAGCTGCCGAAGGCTGCGATCTTTTGATCTTGAAATCAAAAGATCGCAGCCTTCGGCAGCTCCTACAGGGGATCGGGGGTTAGAGCAGATTGTGGTCGGCCACAGGCTCGATCTGCGCCCAGTGCGAAGTGTCTTCACGGTGCTCGCGCAAGTACGGCAACACCGCCCCCAGCAACGGCGCCTTGAACGCCTCCTGGAAACGATGGGCCAGGCCCGGAATCAAGACCAACTGGCTGCCACGCAGATGCGCCGCCAGATGCACCCCATGCATCACCGGCAGCAAGGGGTCGGCCGTGCCATGCACCACCAGCGCCGGCACCCGCAACTGGTTGAGCAGCGCGACCCGGCTCGGCTCGGCGAGAATGGCCATGATCTGGCGTTTCACACCCTCGGGATTGAACGCCCGGTCATAGGACTGCGCCGCCTGATGCAACAGCACCTGACGATCATCGCTCACCATCGGGCTGCCCAGCGCCGCCAGCAAGTCGGCCTGTTGTTCCAGGGCCACCTCGCGGTTCGCTGCGCCACGTCGCGCCAGTAATTGCACCAGCGCCGCACTAGGCGCGGGCAAGCCTTCGGCCCCGGAGCTGGTCATGATCAGGGTCAGGCTCTCGACCCGCTGCGGTGCCATGGCTGCCATGTGCTGGGCGATCATCCCGCCCATGCTGGCGCCCAACACGTGGAATTGATCGATGTGCAAGGCATCCATCAAGCCCAGACCATCGTCGGCCATGTCGGTCAGCGAGTACGGCGACGACACCGGCAAGCCGAGTTTGTAGCGCAGCACTTCGAACGTCAGGTTGGCTTCGGCCGGTGCTTGCCGCCAGGTCGACAGGCCGACATCGCGATTGTCATAGCGGATCACCCGGAACCCCTGCTGACACAGGGCGACCACCACCTCGTCCGGCCAGTGGATCAACTGCCCGCCCAGGCCCATCACCAGCAGCAAGGCCGGATCCGACGCACGACCGATGCTCTGGTACGCCAGGCTTACCTGGGCCAGATCCACCCGTTCGGTCGCAACATTGACGTCACAACGCGAGGCCGCCAAAGACGGCAGGCCGAACAACAATGCGGCCAGAAATATGATTCGTGAAAAGAATGCAGCACCCATGGAAAAACACCAAAACGCAGAACCCCAGTAGAGCGCGAGTCTGATGAAGTTTGTTCAAGCGCGCTGCCACAGTTCCATGACAGTTTGATGAACAGCGCCGGACGGTCATCCGGCGTCACACCCGGTTTCGCGATAACTATGTACCACCCGACCTCCTGCCGACTGCCGCCTAATGCCCGTACCGCCGGCACGGTTCGGCTTTCTGGAGACTCATCGTCATGGTTGACGAAACCACACCCCTTACGGCCGATTTCGGCCTCATCTACCCATTGCCCGCCAACCCGGACCAGGGCCTGAGCCTGAGCGCCTCGTCACGCTGGGAAGAATGCCGCGAGCAGTGGCTCAGCCTCATGGCGCAAAGCTCGCAAGCCCAGCTCGACACCGCTTGGTGGAGCGCACGTGCACTCGGCACCGATCGCTCGCGTCGGGAACAAGCCATCCGCTTGTATCGCCAGCATTTCGAGGTGTCGAGCCAATGGGCGTTTGCCCAAGGCATCCTCGATGCCGGGCAGATCAAAACCTTACTGGCGCTCATCGACCCGCCAGCGCCAACACCAACGCCTGACCAGCACCCCGTGTACGTCGAACAGCTGAGCCTCATAGATGACAATGGCCTGTCTACCCCGCTGTCGGGCGCGCTGGTCATCACCCGGGATACCGATCAACCGGTCGCTCAGCTGTTGTATCTGCCTTCGCATTCATCCGCCTGGATGACCTTTCAAAGCCGGATTGAGCTGGAGCGCTGGTTGACCGAGCATCAACCACAGCGGTTCGACCAGCCCCGGCTGTCGATGGACAAGGGCAGCGTCGATTACACCGTCCTCGACAAGGCTGTGCTGCACACCGGCGCCGAAGCCCTGTTGTCGCGCTTGTCCGTCGGCCCCGCGGACCGGCCCGGCAATGCTGCCGTGCTGGCCGCGCCCCCCGACCTGCCACGGGTGGAGACTGACGACAACGCGGCCCTGTTCGGCCAGCTCAGCCCCGATATTCCCTTGGGCGTGCGTCACAGCGCGCTGGCACAACAACGGACGGCCCTGGAGAGTCTGCTCGGCGATGACTTTGCGGGGGATGCCAAGGATCCGCGCCTGCAACGCCTGCAACAGCAACTCGAGGGCCTCAGCGCTGCCGAGCAGGCCAGCAACGCCGCCGCGACGGCACTACTGAACGCCGCCGATGACCTCAAATGGCTTGAGCTGCGCCACCAGCCGGGCCCGCATTACGCGGCCCTGCTCCAGGCACGCCAAGACGGTTTGCGCGCAGAAGCCGAACTGCAATTGAGCCTGAATCAGATCAACAGTGAAGAGCATCAATGGCTCATCAGTGTGCTGGATGCCCCCGATCAGCCCCGCGCGGACGACCTGGTGGTCGCGCGGCTGGAACTGTCGGCAACCGACACCGAAGGCGACACCCGCCGCACGCAAACCGAGGAACTGGACGGCGTTCTGCTGTTTGCAAAACCCTCTGCGCTGCTGGCCCATTCGACCGACAGCCTGTTGCTCTACTGGCCCGGACGCTTTGGTGGACTGCAACGGTTTGCCTCTCGACAGCAGCTGGAACAGTCGCTGTTCAAACGCCCGGTCAACGACCCTGCCCTGGCAGTGCACGTTGTGCCGCTGAGCGGCTCGCCGTTTGAATACGCCCTGCAAATCCAGCTCCACAGCTGTGAACAACAAGCTGCCCGAATCATTGCGGCCAATCCTGTTCCGCTTCGTACCAGCCAGCGTGCGGCCGAACTGGAAAATCTGCGCGAACAGACCCTCGCCTGCCTGACCGTCCCCCAATCCGCCGCCCGGGACTGGGTTTACGCACGCCTCGTCGAGCAAAACCAGAGCAGTGCACTGGCCGCTCAATTGCCGTCGTGGCATCGCGAACTGCCCAGCGTGCAGCGTGACCGGCTCAAGACGCTGCTCAAATCCTGGATCGCCGCGATGCAGCGCTCCCACGCGTGGTTCGAACGCGAACTGCCGCCACGGGAAGCCTTCGCCATCAAGGCTATTGACGCCCGGTTGCGCCAGGACTTCGACCTCACTCAAGCGGTGCAGGTGCTACTCGATGTTCCCGATTCCACTCGATGGCAGAAAGTGGTGATTGAAGGCGCCGCTCCGGGCACCCCTCAGAAAAATGTGCTGTTCGCCAGCGAGCAGCGCAGCAAGCTGTCCCTGGGTGAGCTGGCGCTGGGCAACATCGATCAGGAAATGGGGTGGCGACTGTCGTTCATGCAGGTCGAGGTCAGCGGTGCCGACGTCACACAACAGCAGAAACTGAAAAGTGCCATCACAACGTCCTGGCTGAGCACGCTGGTCACCGAGCTGGATCTGGCCGGGCAATATGAAAGGCTGATCCGCGAGACGTTCCTCGGCACCTCGACGGCATCGACCTTCAGTAATGAACATCGGCGCGAATGCCTGAGTGAGCCGTGGCGCCTGATGCTTCGCCTGCAAGGCGAATTCGCCGAGTTGGCAAAGGACATCGATGCCAACGGCCGGCAAGTGCTGGAAATCGCCATCGACGCCAACAGCCGTGAAGCCTTTGCCAGCGACGGCAAGCGCATCGAGTTGCTGCCCGCGCACCTGACCGTGGGCGGCAAGGACACCCACGCCCAGGGACCGAGCACCTTGTCCGGCGTCACCTTTATCGTGGAGCAGGTCAGCGGCCTGACCCTGCTGTATCTGCCCGAAAGCCCCGACGGCGTTTATCTGCGCCAGTTCGACAGCCTTGAACAGGCACGGATGCGCCTGTTCAACGATTGCCTGCGCAGCTCGATGGTCAACTACCTGGCCGACCGGGCCTTGACGGGCGATGTCGCCCACCACGTCAGCCGGATCAACCAGGCCCTATTGAAAAACTTCGACGGGCTGATCGGCGTCGGTATGCCCTGGCCAGCCAGCACTTCCCTGGCAGCGCACCTGCTGAATGTGCACATGGGCCGTTTGCTGGAAGCCCATCGGGCGACATCGCGCTCCAATGATGCGTTGTACCTGGAGCAGGTCGCCTTGAAGTCCGGCGCAATGTTCAACTACCTGAAAATGGCCGTGGGCATGCTGCCCTTCATCGGTACGAGCATCGCCCTGTACGACGCCTGGAACAGTGCCAACCTGGCGGTCGCGGCCTTCCTGCGTGGCGATGTCGGCCATGGCCTGGCCGAGGTGGAGGCGGTGCTGTTGTCGCTGATCGACGCGGCCATGGACATTCTCCCCGGCACCACTGCCACCCCCCGAGTCGCCCGTGTCGCCACGCGCAGTCGTCAGTGGCGGGCGCTGGGCAAAAGTCCGCGGGCCTTGCAGGTATCGACGCAACGCCAGGCACGGCGGTCGCTGGAACGCTTCAAGGGGTATGAATATGAAAAACCGATTTCCCTCGCGGGCCTGCAACCGGGCAGCGAAGGCATTTATCGCAACGTGTATCGCCACGCTGACGGCCATTTCATGGTCAGCCAGGGACGAATCTATCGCATCGAGCTGGAAGGCGAACCACCCCGCTGGCGCTTGAGCGGCACCAGCAGCCGGACCTACAAACAGCCAGTGGCCCTGGATGAGTCAGGCCACTGGAACACCCACTACGCGGTGTACGGCACCGTGATCGAAGGCGGCGGCGTGGGCGGTGGCGCGGTGCTCGGGCACATGGCCGACGGGCTTGATCCACTCTGGCCGGCCGCCATTCGCCGCTGGCTGCCGCGCTGGTGGACGGACCGCGCCTTACGCCGGCAATTGACCCTGACCCAGACCGCCGACGCCTACACGCGACGGCTCGATACCCAGACCCGCAGCACCAACGTCACGCTGGAGCACTACTTCACCCTCGAACCCGGACAGCGCCCAGCCCTTCGCACCCGTGCCGATGTCGCCTGCGCGAACGATATCGACCTTGCCCAGGCGCAATACCTGAATCTCGATGAGCTGATGCTGTACAGCCATGGCCGCAAACGCGTGCAGATCGAAGACATCCAAAGCCGCTGCGCCTGGATCATCGTCGACCGTTCGGTGCGGCGGATCGGCCTGGCCAAGGAACGGCTGGTGGAGCACCTCGACCGTATCGATCAGTTGATCGCCCGGTCAGATGCCACACCGCTCACCGATACCACCGCGCACTTGCAGCTCATGGCACAACGCAAGGAGGTCCGCAAAGACTTTCTCAAAGACTTCGATCAGCTCCATACGACAGTCGAGGAAGCCAATCGCTGGAACCGCCGGATCACTAACCGGGCGCAAAAAGCGGAGATGGCGCAGAGCATGACGACCGTGAATGAGAAATTCAGCGACGCCAATCACTTCTACCTGAAAACCGCGCACACCCTGGAAGTCGTCACCCGTTATGACGCGGTGACCGACCTGTCCTGGACGTACTTCCACGTGCAGTTGAAAGCAGCCCGCAACAAGGTCGGCCGCGCGCTGCTGACGCAACATCACCTGCCCCAGGTGAGCGCCAGCGTCAGCCAGCGCAGCAAAGTCCTCGAAGACTGCCTGACCACCTATACCGAGTTCCGCCGTCAGCTGGGCGCCTGGACACTCGGCTATCCGCAGCATCTGGACCTGGACCAAGTCACCGCGTTTCTGGACAACCTGGACAAGGTTGAAGATTTTGCACGCCAAGCCATCAAGACGCGACCTTCGGTGGTGCCCAAAGAAGGCCGACCCGGACAGCAACTGTTCGAGACCGAAGACAACCAGTTGCTGATCGGTATCGCCAGCACCGACGCCGTCACCCGGCAAAAACGCTTCACCATCGAAGGGGTCGATGGCCACACGGAAACCTGGCTGCCGCGCTCAAGCGGCAAATATCACCTCAGCGAGCCAACGAGTTCCGTGCAGCCGGAACTGCCGACTGATGTCGGGCAGCTGCTGACAGAAGCCAGGAACAGGCTGGAGGCGGCAGACGCCTACACCCGCAAAGTCGAAGGCTATGCGCGGCAGGACATGCGACCGGTCGACCTTGAGCACATGATGAGCAGCGAGGCCACGGAGTTGACCATGCGTGCCCGGGCCATCGAACGCTTGTCCCCCACCGATGCCGTAGCGCTGCAACTGCGCAATCGGGCGGATGAAATGTTGCGCACGGGGCGTACCTTGCGCATCAATCAAAGCATGAACAGCAAAACCCCGACCGAAGGTTATCTGGACTATCTGCGCGAACAACAAGTGGTGGACATCCGCAAGGAGGGTAGCTTGCGCGACCTGGGCAAACGCGCCGACGGACGACGGGATTTCCTGCAGGAGTACGAAGTGCGCGACCTGCGCAGCGAACCGGCGCAAACCCTGTGGTACGCGCACTTCCACTACACCTCGGCCAAGCCGGCATTCGGTGACTTCGTCAAAGGTCATCTGAAACTGCCGGAACAACGCAACCTCGGCCTGAAATGGCAGCAGGACGTGGCCGCCAGTGGTGGTACGGTCGAGGCGATCTGGCGCGGCGACATCGGCAAACCGCTGGGCAACAAACACTTTTCCACGCTGTAAAATGATAACGACGGGGCACGCCATGTGCCTCGTCGTGGACAGCGCCTTCAACATGAGACAAACTCAACCTTTTCGATTTCTCTACAAATTTTACTCATGGAGTCACCGGTGCTTGAAATCCGTCACCTCAAGACCCTGCACGCCTTGCGCGAAGCCGACAGCCTGGTGGATGCGGCCGATCGCCTGCACCTGACCCAGTCGGCCCTGTCTCATCAGTTCAAGGAGCTGGAAGAGCGCATGGGCATGCCGTTGTTCGTGCGCAAGACCAAGCCGGTGCGCTTCACCAGCGCCGGTTTGCGCCTGTTGCAATTGGCCGACGCCACCTTGCCATTGCTGCGCGCTGCCGAACGCGACATCAGTCGCCTGGCCGGGGGCACCGCCGGTCGTCTGCACATGGCCATCGAATGCCACAGTTGCTTCCAGTGGCTGATGCCGACCATCGACCAGTTCCGCGATGCCTGGCCGGAAGTCGAGCTGGACCTGGCCTCGGGCTTCTCCTTCGCCCCGCTGCCGGCCCTGGCCCGTGGCGACCTGGACCTGGTGGTGACCTCCGACCCGCTGGATCTGGCCGGGATCACCTATGTGCCGCTGTTCACTTATGAAGCGATGCTGGCGGTGGCCAACCAGCACCGCCTGGCCGGCAAGGCCTATATCGTCCCCGAAGACTTGCTCCCGGAAACCCTGATCACCTACCCGGTGGAACGGGACCGGCTGGACATCTTCACCCGCTTCCTCGAACCCGCCGACATCGAACCGGCCCAGGTCCGCACCTCGGAACTGACGGTGATGATGATGCAGCTGGTGGCCAGCGGTCGTGGCGTGTGCGGCATGCCCCATTGGGCGCTGCATGAATACAGTTCACGGGGTTATGTGAAAGGCAAGCGGCTGGGTGAGAAGGGGTTGTTCGCCACGCTGTATGCGGCGATCCGCGCCGACATGCTCGATGCACCGTACATGCGCGACTTCTTGCTGACGGCCAAGGACACGTCGTTTTCGACGCTGGACGGCGTTAGTGCGGTTCGCTGAAATGCGATCAAATGTGGGAGCGGGCTTGCTCGCGAAAGCGGCATAACATTCAAGATTGATGTTGCCTGACACACCGCTTTCGCGAGCAAGCCCGCTCCCACAAGGATCCCGGTGATCCTTATATTTCGCGCCACATGTGGATCTTGTCGAAATAGTCTTCCCCCACCCGCACGGCCATCGGTTCCAGGCCGAACTGGACGAAACCGCAGCGCCGGTAGAGGTTGAACGCGGCATTGTTGCCGGCGGTGACGGTCAACTGGATCAGACGCAAACCTGCATGGTGCTGCGCCTCGGTCAGTGCCGCCTGAACCAGTTGATAGCCGAGCCCGCACTGGCGAATCGTTGGCGAGACGTACATGCCAAACAGCGTCACCTTGTGCCGGGCCTTTTCCCGAAGCTCGAAGGCGAGGCCGACAATGCCGGCCAACTGGCCGTCCTCGAACGCCCCAAGCACCACGTCCAGCTTGCTGGTCAGGCGCGACTCCCACCAGCCCAGCGGCATCGCCGCCCGCTCGCGCACACTCGAGGTAAAAGCCTGCGGGTGCAGATCGTAGGCTTCGAGCATCAGAGCCCGATAGTCCAGGGCATGGCTGGCATCCAGTCGCTCGATCCACATGCTCAGGCCATCCGTTTTTGCTCAAGCATCAGCCGCAGCGCCAGTGCCGACAATACGAAACCCATGAAATAGCGCTGCATCGCCAGCCAGGTCGGATTGCTGACGAACCACGAGGCGATACCGGCGGCAAACATGGCGATCAGCAGGTTGACGCAGAAACTGACACTGATCTGGGTCAGGCCGAGGATGAGGCTCTGGCTGAACACCGAGCCATGCTCCGGCGTGATGAACTGCGGAAACACCGACAGATAGAACACCGCGATTTTCGGGTTCAAGGCACTGGTCAGAAAGCCCATGGTGATCAGCTTGCGCGACGAATCCGGGGGCAACTGCTGGGCCTCGAACGGCGAGCGTGCACCGGGTTTGACCGCCTGCCAGGCCAGCCACAACAGGTACAGCGCACCGGCCCACTTCAACACCTCATAGGCCATCGGCACCGCCAGGAACACGGCGGTCAAACCGGCGGCCGCAGCAAACAGGTGCACGAAAAAACCCGCGACCACGCCGAGCAAGGAGATCACCCCGGCCTTGCGCCCCTGGCAGATCGAACGGGAGATCAGGTAGATCATGTTCGGCCCCGGCGTCAGTACCATCAGCAACGCGGCAGCGGCAAAAATCAGCAGGTCTTGAAGCGGGATCATGGGCGAGGTCCTTTGCGTGATGATCAGGCGATCGCAGTCAGCGATGCTCGATAAAACGGCAGGATCAGGTCCCTTGTCAATGGCGCAAGAACGACACCACCCTCGGTGGCCGGGTCGATCCAGATCACTTCTTCGATCTCCGCCGCAGGCGTCACGTCGGCATCGATGTGCAACTGAAAAATCTCGGCGTGTACGACAAAACCCGGCTCGTTGGCCGCCGGTGCCGAAAAGTGACCGAGGTAAACGGCCTGCGCCGGGTCGATGTCCAGACCCAGCTCTTCTTCCAGCTCCCGGGCCAGCGCATGAACCGGCAATTCATGGGGCTCGATCTTGCCGCCCGGCTGCATGAATGCCGTGGTACCGTGCTTGCGCACCAGCAGCGTGCGGCCATCAGGGCCGATCAACAGGGCTGCGGCGATGCGGATGGTCCCGGAGGCTGGCATGGAAAACGTCGACATAAACAGAAGGCCTTTGACTCAAAAACGCCAAGGATCACATGTCCGCCAGCCGAGATCAAAAGCCACCTGTAGGAGCTGCCGCAGGCTGCGATCTTTTGATCTTGATCGCAAAAATCAAAAGATCGCAGCCTGCGGCAGCTCCTACACGGGGGTGTTACGTGGCTTCCTGAAAATCCATCTCCGGCGGCTGCCGACGGAAACCGCCGGTCAACACCGCGAGGTACACCACGCCAATCGCCAGCCAGCTCAACCCCAGATAAACCGCCAGGTGATCGAGGCTGACCATCAGCCACAAATCCGCTGCCAGGCCGATGAACGGGAACAGCAGGAACAGCACGAATTCGCGCAGGCCTTTTTTGTCGCCACCGATCCAGTAATGGAAGATCACCGACAGGTTGACCAGGCTGAACGCCAGGAATGCGCCGAAGTTGATGAACGAGGTCGAGGTGGTGACGTCCAGTTTCAGTGCCAGCAACGCCACTACCGCGCACAGCAGGATGCTGTTGATCGGCGTGCCGAAGCGTTCGTGCAGGGTGCCGAAAAACGACTTCGGCAGCACGCCGTCGCGGCCCATGGCGTAGAGCAACCGCGAACCGCTGGCCTGGGCCGACAGGCCCGAAGCAAACTGGCCGACGATCAGGCCGATCAGGAAAATCGAGACGAACAGGTCACCGCCGATGTTGCGGGCAATTTCATAGGCCGCCGAGTCGACACTCTCGAACTGGAACGACGGATGAGCGATCTGCACGAAGTACGACACGCCGACGAAAATCAGCCCGCCGATCAAGGTGATCAACATGATTGCCCGAGGGATGGTACGGCGTGGATCGCGGGTTTCTTCGGTGAGGGTGCTGACGGCGTCGAAGCCCAGGAACGAGTAGCAGGCGATGGCCGCGCCGCTCATGATCAGCGGCATCTGCATGTCACCATTGAAGAAGGGCTTGATCGACCACAACGGCGTGCTCGCATCACCACCGACGTAATGCACGCACAGCGCAACGAAGGCGATCAGCACCAGGAACTGCACCAGCATCAGCAGGGCGTTGATGCCGTTGGCCAGTTTCAGGCCAACGATATTGATCGCACTGGTGATGCCGATGAATGCCAGCACCCAGATCCACTGCGGCACCGCCGGGAACGCGGAGTTGAGGTAAGCCGCGCCGATCAGCCAGATCGCCATCGGCAAAAACAGATAATCGAGCAGCACGGCCCAACCGGCGATGAACCCGAGTTTCGGGCTGATGGCCTTGCGCACATAGCTGTAGGCCGAGCCGGCCACCGGGAAGGCCGAGGCCATGCGGCCGTAGCTCATGGCAGTGAAGAACATCGCCACCAGCGCCGCGAGGTACGCGGCCGGTACCATGCCGGCGGTGGATTGAGCGAGGATGCCAAAGGTGCCGAGCACAATGATCGGCGTCATGTAGGCGATGCCAAACAGCACCACCGACCCCAGTGACAGGGTGCGTTGCAAACGAGCCATGAGCGACTACTCCGAATTTTATTGGATTTATGGCAGAGCCGGGTTCGGCGGAAATTACGGGGGTGGCGTTGTTGTTTTTGGGTGAATGGTCAAACAGGTGTGTCGTCTGTCAGGGCCTCATCGCGAGCAAGCTCGCTCCCACAGGATTTGTGTCGTTCACAACACTGAAGTCCCCCTGTGGGAGCGAGCTTGCTCGCGATGGCGTCAGCCCGGTCGACAAGCAATCCGGATCAGCCCCTGGGAATCAGCAGCTCGCGCAATCCGCAAGCATGCTCAACCACCTCCCCCGGCAACTTCAGTCGCTGATCATCCAGATACCGATAATCCTGGCGCGCCGCCGTCAACTGCTTCAGGTCCAGCTCAACGGCAAACTGCCCTTCCTCGCGTCCGGCCTCGAACAGCAGCGTGCCCTGCGGATCAACCAGCGCACTGCCGCCGGCAAACAACAAACCGCCATCCCCCTCTTCCACCCGGTTAACCATCAGTGCAAACGCCTGGTTTTCCTGGGCGCGGGCCATGATGGCGGTGCGGTGGGTCGGGCCGTAGGGGTCCATGTTGCCGTTGGTGACGATCAACAGCTCGGCGCCCAGTTGCGCCAGGGCGCGGGCGCTTTCGGGGAATTCGATGTCGTAGCAAATCAGCAGGCCCACGCGCACGCCGTTCCACAGACAGGTGGCGTAGCGATCACCCGCCTCGTACACACCGCGATCCGAGGCCCACAGGTGGGTCTTGCGGTACTTCAGCGCGATGCCTTCAGGGGTGATCAACAGCGTTGTGTTATAGAAGCGACCGTCGTCGTTCTCGGCCATGCCGATGGCCACGGCGATATTGTGCTCGCGGGCAGCGACGATTAACGCGCTGACGGACGGACCGTCCAGCGGTTCGGCGACATCGGCCACGGACTCCGCCGAAGGGAAGCCCATCAAGTGACCTTCAGGGAACATGATCAGCTGCGTGTCGGCTGCGCACGCGGCGATGGCCGCCAGGGTGCGTTCGAGGTTGTAGGCCGTGTCGTTGTCACGGCCTGCCAATTGGGCGAGTTCGACCTTCATGGGTATTCCTTGTCAGGGGCCGGGCGGCAGAAAGATTGCCCGGTCGTTGTCTGTGCGCCAGTATGCGCAGCAAGCAACCGGGCGGGGAATTACGCCGCCGGGGTAACACGATAGGGGTAGATGCATGACACTCTCGTTGGACGACATCGCCTGGCACCGCTCGGTGGGGCAACTGATCGACGCCCTGGACAAGCCCAACTTCTGGACCCAGCTGGTGCGTTTGCTGGATCAGTACGTGCCCTTCGACAGTTGGGTGGCCCTGCTTTTCAGCGCCGATCAGCGCCCGCTGGTGTTCGCCGAATGCCCTGGCGAGGACGGCAGCCCCGACCAGTTGTTCCAGGATTACCTGCGCGGCCTGTACCTGCTCGACCCCTTCTATATCGCCTGCCGCGAGCAGTCGCGCACCGGGCTGTATCGACTGTCGGAAGTGGCCCCGGAGCACTTCGAGCTGACCGAGTATTACCAGCGCTACTTTCGTCTGAATGTGGTGGCCGACGAAATCCAGTTCAATTGTCAGCTCGAAGGCGACCGCACGCTGTGCCTGTCCCTGGGCAGCACACAGCGCTTCAGCGGCCAGCAGATCGCCTTGTTGTCGCTGATCCAGCCATGGGTGCTCGGCCTGTTGCGCCAGCGCCTACCCTATGAAATCAACGAAGCGGTGGCCCTCGCTCCCGCACCGCCGCAAGCCGACTGGCGGGTGCAACTGGAGGCTTCGGTGCAGCAGCTCAAGGGCGCACAGTTGACGGCACGGGAGCTGGATGTCGGGCGTTTGATGCTCAGCGGTTGCTCCAGTAAAGAAATCGCCCGTAAGCTGGAAATCTCTGTCGAAACCGTGAAAGTCCACAAGAAACACATGTACAGCAAGCTGGGGATCAAGTCCCAGTCCGAGCTGTTTTCGATTTTTCTCCAGGCACAAAATGCCTGAAAAGATCGCAGCCTTCGGCAGCTCCTACATGGATCGCATTCCCCTGTAGGAGCTGCCGAAGGCTGCGATCTTTAAAACTCAAGGAAACCGTATGAGCCTGTCACTCCTGAGCCGCTACGCCTTCTTTGCCGTCTGCGTGATCTTCACCCTCGCCAGCCTGCCCTTTCTTGACTATGACTGGCTCTGGCCGATCACCGTCGTCACCGCTGTCCTCAGCCTGATCGGCCTGTTCGATCTGCTGCAGAGCCCCCACGCGGTACGGCGCAACTACCCGATCCTGGGCAATATCCGCTACCTGGTCGAAGGCATTCGCCCGGAAATCCGCCAGTACCTGCTCGAATCCGACAGCGAAGCCCTGCCCTTCTCCCGGGCCCAGCGCTCGCTGGTTTATTCCCGGGCCAAGAACGAAACCGCCGACAAACCCTTCGGCACCCTGATCGACGTGTATCAGTCGGGTTTCGAGTTCATCGGCCACTCCATGCGCCCGGCGCCGTTGAGCGACCCGAGCAGTTTCCGCGTCACCGTCGGCGGCCCGCAGTGCACCCAGCCGTATTCGGCGTCGGTGTTCAACATTTCAGCCATGAGTTTTGGTTCCCTCAGCGCCAACGCCATCCGCGCGTTGAACCAGGGCGCCAAGTTGGGCAATTTCGCCCATGACACCGGCGAAGGCAGCATCAGCCCCTATCACCGGGAACACGGCGGTGACCTGACCTGGGAACTGGGCAGCGGTTACTTCGGCTGCCGCACCAGCGACGGTCGTTTCGACCCGGAACGCTTCGCCGCGCAAGCCCGCACGCCACAGGTGCGGATGATCGAAATCAAGATGAGCCAGGGTGCCAAGCCCGGCCACGGCGGCATCCTGCCCAAGCACAAGGTCACCAAAGAAATCGCCGAAACCCGCGGCATCCTCATGGGCGAGGACTGCGTGTCACCCTCGCGCCACACGGCGTTTTCGACGCCGATCGAAATGATGCATTTCATCGCACAACTGCGTGAGTTGTCCGGCGGTAAACCGGTGGGCTTCAAGTTCTGCCTCGGCCATCCGTGGGAGTTCATGGGGATTGCCAAGGCCATGCTGGAGACGGGCATCCTCCCGGACTTCATCGTGGTCGACGGCAAGGAAGGCGGCACCGGCGCCGCGCCCGTGGAGTTCACCGACCACATCGGCGTGCCGATGCGCGAGGGCCTGCTGTTCGTGCACAACACCCTGGTGGGCCTGAACCTGCGGGACAAGATCAAACTCGGCGCCAGCGGCAAGATCGTCAGCGCCTTCGACATCGCCAGCGTGCTGGCCATCGGTGCCGACTGGGCCAACTCGGCGCGCGGCTTCATGTTCGCCATCGGTTGCATCCAGTCGCAGAGCTGCCACACCAACAAATGCCCGACCGGCGTCGCCACCCAGGACACCCTGCGCCAGCGCGCGCTGGTGGTGCCGGACAAGGCCCAGCGCGTATTCAACTTCCACCGCAACACCCTCAAGGCCCTGGCGGAAATGCTCGCCGCCGCCGGCCTCGAACATCCGTCGCAGTTGTCGGCCAAGCATCTGGTGCGACGCATGTCGGCGACCGAGATCAAGCTGTTCTCGCAGCTGCACGTGTTCCTCAAGCCGGGGGAATTGCTGACTGGCGAAGTGAACGGCGAGTTCTACTCGCGGATGTGGCAGATGGCCCGGGCCGACAGTTTCGAACCCAACGAAATAGCCGCCGCTTGACTCTGTAGGAGCTGCCGCAGGCTGCGATCTTTTGATCCTCACCCGTCACCAACGCAGCGTTTTGCTCCGGGCCGGCTCCTTCATCACGATAAAACCGTAATCACCGATCAGGTAAATCCGGTAGAACTGGCTGTCCACCAGCGCCGGATAGCCCTGATAGCCAACCCGCGTCGCATTGCGCCGCTCGCGCTCCGCCACCACATTGGTGATGCCCGCTTTCGGCAGGTTCTCGGCCAGCATGTAAAAATCGGTATTGAGCAGGTAGTGCAGCACCGGCATCTGCTTGAACGAGCCTGCCGCCGCCACCAACCAATAGTCGGAGTAAGTCACCGAGAGGTAAATCCGCCTGGCCTCGCGCAGCGACTGATGGCTGGCGATGTCGTACGCAAGGCTGGCCAGTGCAGTGGAGGCGAAGGTTTTCTGCACCGTCAGCACCCGGCCATAGGCGAACGACAACGACAGCATGGCCAGCAGCGGAATGATCAACAACAATGGCAGTCGCTCATGAATCGACGCCAGCGCCAGATGGCTCAAATAGCACAGCAACACCAGCAGCACGGCGAAGCCCATCAAGGTGCGGGCGCCCTCGTTGAAGTCGCGGAAAAACAACGCGACACCGGACACCAGCAGCGTCACCACCGGCACTGTCAGCAAGCACATCAAACCGATCAACAGCTTCTTCGACCCGTCGTCCTGACGCGCCGCTACGTTCAATCCCAGCCGCACCGCCCCGGCTATCGCGAGCAACAGCAACCCGCCGAACACCCAGAGCCATCCGCCATGGAAAAGCAGCACGACTTTCTCCAGGACCCGGTCAATGTTGATCTGGATCTGCAATAAAGGATGCGCCGTCCAGTCAAGCAGCAACGTGCGATTGGAGTCCATGAACAGATAAGCGCTGACGCTGTAGATCAACCCGCCGAGGATGACCTGGGCGGCTTTCCAGCCCAGCAGGTCGCGCCATGGCACCGGGGCGGTTCTTTCGTTAGCCGCCCTGAGCAATTCCAGGCAACACAGGCCCAGGAACACATTCAGGCTGATCTGGTACAACCCCAGCGCCAGTGCAATCAGGAACGAGGGCACCAGCCATTGCACGCTGCGCCACGGGTGACGAAAGGTGATGGCGTAGATCACCGCCACCAGGCTGAGGGTCGTGGTGGGACCGTCGTATTGATAGGACAGGTTCTGCAGGAAGAACGGGTTGTACCAGAGCGGCAACAGCACCAGGCAACAAGCAATGGTCGGCTGGCGAAAGTAATGGAAGGTCAGGCTCGTCAGGGCGGCCGCCATGGCCAGCGTGGCGATCAACAGGGGCAAGGGAAAAATGTTCGGCGCGGCATGGCTGAAGGTCAGCGCGTTGTAAAACAGTTGGGCGAAGAGTCGGCCCTGTTCGGACCAGGCCATGCCCGCCGCCAGCGAGCGCCAGTTGTCATCGATGTAGGGATAATCCGCGAGGATCAACGGCAGGACATACACCAGGGTGGCGAGCAGAAAAAACCGCCAGACCTGATGCCGGCTGAGCTCGCGAACGAAAAAGTCGCTGAACCGGCCCATGCTAGTGCCTGCCCCGGTCTTTGCCGCCGACGATGTCCTTGATCACATAACGCGGCCGGTGCTTGGCCTCGATATAGATGCGACCGATGTACTCGCCGAGGATGCCGATGCCGATCAGTTGCACGCCGCCGAGAAACAGGATCGCGGTCATCAACGAAGGATACCCGGGGACGTTGTTGCCGAAGAAAATCTTGTCCAGCACCATGTACACCGCGTAAAGCACCGCGAAAATCGACACCGCGCCACCAACGTAAGTCCACAAGCGCAGCGGCACGGTGCTGAACGAGGTCACGCCTTCCAGGGCCAGGTTCCACAGCTTCCAGCCATTGAACTTGCTGCTCCCCGCTACCCGCCCGGCCCGCTCGTACTCCACCATCACGGTGTTGAACCCGGCCCACGACAACACGCCTTTCATGAACAACTGATGCTCGGGCAGGGAACGGATCACGTCGACCACCTTGCGATCCATCAGCCGGAAATCCCCGACGTTTTCCTCGATCCGGGTGTAGGCGATGCGATTGAGCACATGGTAGAAAATCGACGCGCTGTGGCGCCTGAGGTAGCCGTCGACGTCCCGATTGCGGCGCTTGGCGAGCACCACATCGGCGCCCTTCTGCCATTGC
Source organism: Pseudomonas sp. GW456-E7 (assembly GCF_059424105.1). Classification (NCBI taxonomy): domain Bacteria; kingdom Pseudomonadati; phylum Pseudomonadota; class Gammaproteobacteria; order Pseudomonadales; family Pseudomonadaceae; genus Pseudomonas; species Pseudomonas sp. GW456-E7. The sequence goes on from NZ_JBWKZB010000007.1 coordinate 58,580, forward strand.
TCGACCAACAGCGGGATGACGCTGATCGGGTCCTGCAGGTCGACATCCATGGGAATCACGGCATCGCCGCTGGCGTGCTCCAGGCCGGCAAACAGGGCCGGTTCCTTGCCGAAGTTGCGCGAGAAATTGATCAGCAGCACCTGCTCATCCGCCTCGGCCAGTGCCGTAGCCTGTTCGGCCGTGCGGTCAGAGCTGCCATCGTTGATGAACACGATTTCAACCTCGGCATCGCCCAGTTTCAACTCGCGGCGCACGGCCTGGTAAAACAGGTTGATCGACTGCTCCTCGTTGAACACCGGGACGATGAGCGAGATTTTCATTGATCACGCTCGCGAAACACCACGTACTTGGAATACAGGAAGCCAAACACCAGGCTCAACGCGGAAAACAACACGACGGTGAGCAGGCCATGCAGGCGCCACACATCACCCAGGTGGCCGACGCCCAGGCTCAGTGTCCCCATGCCCAAAAGAAACAGCAGATAACCGCCGACCGTGGCACTGGCGGCGAAGGTAAATTGCGCGTTCATGTAGAAGGAAAACGACGCAGCCACACAGAAGGCTGCCAGGTTGCTGAGTGCCTGGCTGAGGCCGGTCGCCACGCTCAACAGGAAAAAGACCTGCCAGTGAATCAGGGTGTTGGCGACCCCGATCACCGTGTAGCTGGACAGCCCTTTCCACAACAGTCTCATTGGAGGCTCCCGTTTCAAGAACGTTGCACTTATGAGTATTTGAGCCTGTCTGCTGTCAGAAATCGCAGATTGACCGACCTTTCAGACCAGCGGTTGAGCCTTGGAGCAACGCCCGAGACATCCGGTAATATCCCGGTTTTGCAATTCACTGCGAATCACGCCACCCTGCGCGCCGCCGACTTGGCGCGCGGCCCTATGCGCCCGCAGCCAATCCCATTTTCACTCGCTGATACGAGCCTGCTGTCATGACGTTAGCGCGCGATCACCGGATCGACTTTTTTCGTGGCCTGGCACTGATCTTCATCTTTTGGGATCACGTGCCCCACAACCCATTGGGGCAAATCACCCTGCGTAACTTCGGTTTCAGCGATGCGGCCGAGGTTTTCGTGTTTCTGGCCGGTTACGCCGCGGTGCTGGCGTACGGCAAAGTCCTGGCGCGCGAAGGCTTTCTGATCGCCTGCGTGAAGATCCTGCGCCGGGCGTGGGTGCTCTATGTGGTGCATATCTTCCTGTTGGCGATGCTGATGGGCATCGTGTTTTTCGCCAACAGTCACGTGGAAACACGGGATCTGGTGGAGGAAATGGGCATGCATCATTTCATCAGCAACCCTCAGCAGGCCCTGATCGATGAACTGCTGTTGCGCTTCAAGCCCAACCTGATGGACCCGCTGCCGCTGTACATCGTGCTGCTGGCCGGGCTGCCCCTGGTGCTGCCGATACTGGTGCGCAAGGCCTGGGTGGTGGTCGCGATGTCAGTGGCGTTGTACCTGATGGTGCCACTGGCGGGCTGGAACCTGGCGGCCATCAAGGACGGCGTGTGGTACTTCAACCCGGTCGCCTGGCAGTTGCTGTTTGTGCTCGGTGGCGCCGCGGCGATTCACAGCCAGCGCCCGCGCTTGCCCGAGACCCGCCCATTGGTACGCCAGCCTTTGTTTGTGAGTGCGGCGCTGTACGTCGTGGTCGCGGGGGTGTTGACCGTCCTGTGGCGTTGGCCGGACCTGCACGATGCCGTGGTGCCGGCGAGCCTGCAAAACGTCCTCTACCCCATCAGCAAGACCAACCTGTCCCCCGTGCGCCTGCTGCACTTCCTCGCACTGGCCTACGTCACGGCGAAACTGATTCCCGACAGCGGATGGACGCAAAACTGGCTGGCACAGCAAAGCTGCCGCATGGGCCGTTTCTCGCTGGAGATTTTCTGCCTGGGCGTGCTGCTGGCGCCGTTGGCGGACATGGTCAATGCCCTGACCGACGATGCGTTTGCCATGCAGATCTTCACGGCGCTGGTGGGTGCCGGGCTGATGGCGTTGCTGGCGATGTGGCTTGAGTTCAACAAGCGTTTGAACCAGACAATCAAAAGATCGCAGCCAGGCATGTCCTTGTAGGAGCTGCCGCAGGCTGCGATCTTTTGATCTTCAAAAAAGCCCCGGTCAAATGGACCGGGGCACATTCAAGAAACCGAACGCACCGCCCCCTGCGACACATGGGTCGGTTGCAGCTTGAACACATAGAACAACACCGTCAGCAGCACCAAAAACGCTGGCCCCACATACAACGCCACGCGGGTGTCCGGGAAGTACGCCATCAGGCCGACCACCAGCACCAGGAACGCCAGCGCCAGGTACGAACTGACCGGGTACAGCCACATGCGATATTTCAGGCCGGCCGCTTCGCTGGCGCTCAGGCCTTTGCGGAACTTGAGCTGGGCCAGCAGGATCATCACCCAGGTCCAGATCGCGCCGAAGGTGGCAATGGCTGTCACCCAGACAAACACCTTTTCCGGCACCAGATAGTTCAGCAGTACGCCCAACAGCAACGCGCCAATCGACAGCAGCAATGCACGACGCGGCACGCCGTTGTTCGAGGTCTTGGCAAAGCCGGCCGGGGCCTGGCCGTTCTGCGCCAGGCTGTAGAGCATGCGCCCAGTGCTGAAGATGCCACCGTTGCAGGACGACAGCGCCGCCGTGATCACCACGAAGTTGATGATGCCGGCCGCGGTCTTGATGCCCAGGCGCTCGAAGGTCATCACGAACGGACTGCCCTGGGTACCGATTTCATTCCACGGGTAGATCGACAGGATCACGAACAACGCACCGACGTAGAACAGCAGAATCCGCCAGAACACCGAGCCGATCGCGTTCGGAATGGTCTTCTGCGGGTTCTTCGCCTCACCGGCGGTCAGGCCGATCATCTCCACGCCGAGGTAAGCGAACATCACCATTTGCAGGGACATCAACACGCCTTGCACGCCGTTGGGCATGAAGCCGCCGTGGGTCCACAGGTTGGAAATCCCCAGGGCCACGCCGTCATTGCCGAAACCGAAGGCAATGATGCCGATGCCGCCGAACACCATCGCAATGATGGTGACGATCTTGATCAAGGCAAACCAGAACTCGAACTCACCGAAAGCCTTGACCGCGATCAGGTTGATCGAACCCATGCTGATCAACGCAGCGAGCGCCCAGATCCAGCGCGGTACATCGGGAAACCAGATGCCCATGTACACCGCCACGGCCGTGATTTCCGCGACACAGGTCACCAGCCACAGGAACCAGTAGTTCCAGCCGGTCAGGAAGCCCGCCAACGGGCCCAGGTAGTCTTGAGCGTAACGGCTGAACGAGCCGGCAACCGGGTTGTGCACGGCCATCTCGCCGAGGGCGCGCATGATCACCAGGATCGCCAGACCGCCGATGATGTAGGACAGCATGATGGCCGGGCCGGCCATTTCGATGGCCTTGGCCGAGCCCAGGAACAGGCCGACGCCGATACAGGCACCGAGTGCCATCAGGCGAATATGCCGCTCGCCAAGTTCACGTTTGAGCGGACCGCCTTGAGCGGTCTCGCCTTGGGGCAGGTGATTGCCTACGGGCATGGGGGACAACCTCGTCTTGTTATTGGATATGACCACCGAGTGGCGAAGCGCAGGCCGATAAGCCATCGCCTCCCGAACCGGCCCTGCCTCGTGGGCAACGCCGTCCTGTAGGAAAAACCCGCAAGATCAGTGGGAAAAGCGGCGCCGAGTATTGCACAACAATGGTGCATCGTCATGCCCCTGCCAAAGCCTGGAAAGCTCTAAATCAGGTGTTTCAGACAGCCCCCTACTGTGGCGAGGGAGCTTGCTCCCGCTCGACTGCGCAGCAGGCGCAAAACCTGTAACTGTAGTTGCAGGGTTTGGGGCCGCTTCGCAGCCCAGCGGGAGCAAGCTCCCTCGCCACAACAGCGCTACCTGGATCCGAATCCTTCAATGAGTTGGGAAATTTCACTCAGCCAATACAGGTTCAAGCAGGAAAACGAGGAGCTAGCGTACTTAGACAACAGTTACAAGGACGCAACGGAATGCACCCACATCCAAACTCTCATCGACTGCGTTACGGACGGTACTCAGAACCAGGACGGGGCTATCTGTTAACCGCAGTCGTGCATCAGCGCCGCCGAATATTCGCAAACTGGCGGGTTGGACGCCTTTTGGTTGAAGAGCTCAGGCGAGCCCATGATCAAAAATGGGTCGATTCAATGGCTTGGGTCATCATGCCGGACCACTTCCACTGGTTGATCCAGCTTGAGCAGCAAACGCTGGCGCAACTCATGCAAGCCATCAAATCCCGGAGCACCCTCACCATCAACCGGGCATTGAACGAAAGTGGAGCCTTCTGGCAATCCGGCTACCACGACCGGGCCATTCGCGATGGAGAGGACCTTCTACCGTTCGCTCGCTACATTGTTGCCAATCCACTCAGGGCTGGGCTTGTGGATAAAATTGGCGACTACCCGCTCTGGGATGCGTGCTGGCTGTAAACGCAGCGCCCATGGATCAAGCTCTTTGTGGCGAGGGGGCTCGCCCCCGTTCGGCTGCGAAGCAGGCGCAAATTCGGTAACCACGGTGTGTCAGGCCTTTATCGGTTGCAGGTTTTAGCGCTGCTTCGCAGCGCAACGGGGGCAAGCCCCCTCGCCACAAGTGCTTCAATTGGCCTGATTGTCGGTGCGTCCGTGCATCATTTTGCCCTTCACATTTTTTTCACCCTCGCCAACCACCGTCTAAGCTTGAGTCAAGTCCGATCAATCTGCGTGAATGGATCAGTCGACTATGGGCGCTTTATGGCAAACCGATTCGAGTAAAACCGTGGTTCCGACTGATAGTGTGGATGAAGCGCCTATACCTGAAAAACCCCGTCGCTCCAGGCACGGATGGGGAGCGTTCTGGCTATTGCTGTTGATTATCGCGATTGTCGTGGGGCTGGCCGCCATGAGGGAGATGCGCACCTCGAGGTTCCAGGCCCGGGAAGTCAGCAAATATGCCGCGTCACTGAACTATGAGCTCAAACCCGGCCCCAGCGATGCGATTCGCTATCCGGGCGACGGCCCGTTCGATCGGCGCCTGGGCTACAGCTCGCTGGATGAGTTCCTGCCGCGCCTGATCAAGCGCAACTTCGTCGTTGAAGCGCAATCCCGCTTTTCTCCAGAGCTGTTGAAGTACACCGACAAAGGCCTGTTCGTGCCTTATGCCGAAAAAATCCAGGCCGGGCTGTCGATCACCGATTGCCGCGCAGCGCCGCTGTACCAGTACAACTACCCGCAGCAGCTTTACTCAACCTTTGCCGCGATCCCGCCGGTGGTGGTCAACAGCCTGCTGTTCATCGAGAACCGCTTCCTGCTCGACCCCAGGCAGCCGCTCGCCAACCCGGCGGTGGACTGGCCGCGGTTCGGTATGGCGGCGTGGTCCCAATTGGCCAAGATGTTGCACGTGCCTGGCCAGTCCGCCGGTGGCAGTACCCTGGCCACGCAACTGGAGAAGTACCGGCACTCCCCCGATGGCTTGACGGTCAATGGCGCGGAAAAAATCCGCCAGATGATTTCTGCCACCGTGCGCGCCTATCAGGCCGGGCCACAAACCCTCGAAGCGCGGCAGAACGTGGTTCGCGACTACCTCAACAGCGTGCCGTTGTCAGCCGTACCGGGCCACGGTGAAGTGCATGGCATGGCTGAGGGTTTGCGTGTGTGGTACGGCTCCGATTTCGATAGCGCCAACAAGGTACTGAACAGCACCGCGACGGATCCAAAAACCATGGCGGAAAAAGGCCTGGCCTTGCGTGAAATGCTTTCGTTGATGATTGCGCAGCGCCGCCCGTCGCATTACCTGACCAAGGGCCATGACGAACTGGCCGACCTCACCGACAGCCATATTCGCCTGCTGGCGCAAAACCATGTGATCGACGCCGATTTCGCCGCCGCCGCCCTGGCCAGCAAAGTGACCTACCGCGACTGGGCCACCCAGCCGACCATGCAACCGATCGAAACCAACAAGGGCATCAGCGTGGCGCGCAGCCGTCTGGCCGGCATGCTCAACCGCCCGCTGTATGACCTCGACCGCCTTGACCTCTCCGCCACCAGCACCCTGCAAGGCGAGTTGCAATCCGAGGCCACCACGTACCTGAAAAAACTCGCCGACCCTGAGTTTGCCACGCAAATCGGCCTGATAGGCGAACGCCTGCTGACCACCACCAGCACCACCCAGGTGCGCTACAGTTTCACCCTGTTCGAACTGACACCGGACGGCTCGCGGGTTCGGGTACAGACCGACAGCACCGACCAGCCCTTCGACATCAATGAAGGCAGCAAACTGGAACTGGGTTCCACCGCGAAAATGCGCGTGCTGACCACCTACCTGCAAATCATCGCCGAGTTGCACGACAAATACGCCGGCATGGCCGTTCCGGAACTGAAGAAAGTCGAGGTGCCGGATCAGGACCGCCTGAGCCGTTGGGCGGTTGATTACCTGATCGAAAACAAGGACCGCGACCTGAAAAAAATGCTCGGTGCAGCCCTGGACCGCAAATACTCCGCCAGCCCCGGCGAGGCGTTTTTCACCGGGGGCGGCCTGCATGTGTTCAACAACTTCCGCAAGGAAGACAACGGCCGGATACCGACCCTGCGCGACGCCCTGCGCGAGTCGATCAACCTGCCGTTCATTCGCCTGATGCGTGACCTGGTGCGCTACACCACCTACTCCGGCCCCAACAGCAGTGCCGAACTGCTCAAGGACGACCGCGACCCGCGGCGCCAGGAATACCTGGCCGAATTCGCCGACCGCGAAGGCACTTCGTTCCTGCTCAAGTTCTGGAAGAAGTACAGGAACAAGGACACCCAGGAACGGCTCGAAACCTTCCTGGACGGTATGCGCCCGACGCCGATCCGCATGGCCGCCGTCCATCGCTACCTGCTGCCACAGGCCAGCCAGGAAAGTTTCAACGCCTTCGTGCGCTCGCACCTGACGGGGGCCAAGCTCACGGAAAAACTCACTGACGAACGTCTCGTGCGGCTCTACGAAGCCTACGGTCCCGGCGCCTACGACTTGCCGGACCAGGGCTTCATCGCCAAGGTTCACCCATTGGACCTGTGGATGATGGGCTACTTGCTCAATCACCCCGACGCCAAGTGGGCCGACGTCGTCAAAGCCAGCCAGTTCGAGCGCCAGGAGGTCTACAGCTGGCTGTTCAAAAGCCGGCACAAGGGCGCCCGTGACAGTCGCATCCGCACCATGCTGGAGATCGAGGCATTCCTCGACATTCACCAGCGCTGGCAGAAAGTCGGTTATCCGTTCGACCACCTGGTGCCGTCGCTGGCCACCGCCATCGGCAGCTCCGGTGACCGTCCCGCAGCCTTGGCCGAATTGATCGGCACCATCCTCAACGATGGCGTGCGCATGCCGACCCTGCGTATCGACAGCCTGCATTTCGCCGCGCACACACCCTATGAAACCCAACTGATCAATGACCCCGACGTCGGCAAACGGGTGATGCCATCCGAAGTCGCCACGGCCATGCGCGAAGCCCTTTCGCAAGTGGTGGATGCCGGTACGGCCAAACGCGTGTCCGGCAGTTTCAAACTGGCCGACGGCAGCCCGCTGGCGATGGGCGGCAAGACCGGCACCGGTGACAACCGCATCGAGGCCATCGGTTCGGGCGGACGGATCCTGAGCTCCAAATCGCTCAACCGCACAGCCACGTTCGTGTTCTACATCGGCGATAACCATTTCGGCACACTGACGGCGTTCGTGCCGGGCCGCTCGGCGGAGAACTTCACCTTCACCTCGGCGTTGCCGGTGCAGGTGCTCAAGGGCATGGCGCCGATCCTGACGCCGTACCTGCAACCGGGCACCCACACGATGTGCCAGCCAAAGGCGGCAACCGAGGCAACCGCCCGCCGCTAGGCATGGATCGGCAGATACGCCCGCGTGGCAGTAACTATGTATTTTTCACTCCTGATTTTTACCGGGTTCGGGGCGCAATCGACGTCGTTCCGAACCGGTTTTTGCGCTTTTTTTGCGGTTGTCGCCTGCCTAGTCTGATCGCTCCATCCATGATCAACGGACGATCAGGCAATGCCCCACCCACATCGAATTTCAGACCCGGATCAAAGCATCCACTTCGACCTGGTCAGGAAGGCCATCCCCTCCTGGCTATCAGAGGCTTCACTCACCCGTATCAACGCACTGAAAACTGACCGGGTAAGCATTCCCGACTGGCAGGCTGACGCCGCAAAAGCGTTACAGGAGCGTTTGAAACAGGGGATCAAGCTCGGCTGGAGCGCGCAAAACGATGTCGATAGAGCGTTCAGCAAACTGCAGGATGTCTACGCCTTCGCCAAACCCTTGTTGCAACAGGCACTGAACGAACGTTTCGGCGTTGAAGATGACGTCGAAGAGACCTGGTTGCGGCTGTATGCACCAGCACAGTCATGGGGTCATAACTTTACCGGCGCAACCACCAGCCGTACCGTCTCGCTGCTGGATGCCGCCCTGCACAATTTTTCCAGTGACGAGGCGTTCACCCAGGACTCCGAATTCATCACCCGCCCCGACGTACGCGGGCATTTCAGCGTGGTACAGCTCAAGCACAAGCTGAGTATCGAGCAGTTCAAGTCGCTGTGCCGCGAACTGGATATCGGCAGCCGTTACCAACAACACCTGAGAGATTTCCTGCTGCCGCATAACCGGGTGGCCAGCAACGTCCTGCGCCACAAAGTCAGCCTCAGCCACAAGACCGCGCTCAACATCGCGGCGAACATGGCGCTGATGAAAAACGACATCGGGCAGGATGCCTTTGACCTGGTGCAGGGACTGCTCGACGACCGCAAGAACCTGCGCTGGAGCGGCCGCTCCGTCGACTGCTACAACCTGTCGATGATGGACATTCACCTCACCGGCATCGTGCTGATCGCCCCTGATGCCAACACCGCGACCGATCCCGTGCCCGTGATCGCCTATGTTCCCCATGACCCGCAGCACCCGCTCAAGCAGTACCCGTCGTCGCTCGAATTCATGGCCGAACTGACACGCCAGCTGCGCGATGCCAGCGCCCCCCGCAGCTACCAACAATTCTTCAGCCAGTTCGTGCCCCATCAGCAGCGCGGGCATTTCTTTGCCGGGTTGAACGACCGACTGAGCAAGGTCAAATGGCAACCGGCCCCGGCCGGCTCCAACTTGCCCAGCTGGCGGGAAACGCCGGTGGATAACCCCAACCTGCAATTTCAGCTGTCGAGCGTCAGGAACGATCGGGACACTGTTTTCAACGGCGACCTGTGGGGCTACTTCCACCGACAAAAAATCAACAAGGTACTCAACGACGCATGGGACATCGCGATTTCCACCGAGTACGCCGACCGCATGGCCCGCTGGGCCTGGTGGGACAACCTGGAAAAAATGCTCTCGGGCATTCTCAATGCCGCGTTGCTGGTGGTGACGCCACTGGTGCCCGGCATGGGTGAACTGATGCTGGCCTACACCGCGTATCAACTGACCGATGAGGTGGTCGAGGGCCTCGTCGATCTGGCCGAAGGCCGTGTCGCCGAGGCTGGCGAGCAAGCCATCGGCGTACTGCAAAGCGTTGTGCAACTGGGTGCGTTCGCCGCGGGAGGTGCGATCGGCAACGTCGCAAGAGCGAAACTCTCGCCGTTTTTCGAAAGCTTGAAACCGGTGCAGTTGGCCAATGGTGAGACCCGTCTGTGGAACCCAGACCTCAACCCCTATCAACGCACCGACGTGGATTTACCCGCGGACGCCCGGCCTGATGCACAGGGTCTTCACCAGCATCAGGGCCGGCGCATCCTGCGCCTGAACGATCAACACTTCGAAGTGCTGGACGATCCGGTCACCGGACAACAGCGCATCCGCCATCCGCAGCGTTTCGATGCCTACGCACCGACCCTGCGCCACAATGGTCACGGTGCCTGGGTCTGCGAAACGGAAAACCCGCGCGAGTGGCAAGGCTCGACATTGATGCGGCGACTTGGTCACAGCGTCGATGCTTTCAATGACGAACAACTGGAGCAGATTCGTCAGATCAGCGGCACCCATGAAGCCGCACTACGGCGGATGCACATGGACAACTCGGCACCGCCGCCATTGCTGACCGATACCCTGCAACGCCTGGGCTCACCCGTGCCTGCCAGCACCCCGCTACCTGCCGAAAGCGTTGCGCTGTTCAGCGAATTCCCTGACCTGCCCGACACGGTGGCGCAAGGCATTCTCGCCAACGCCAGCGCCGCGGAACGCCAACATATCGAGCAGAAAAAGCGCCTGCCGCTGCGCCTGAAAGGCCTGGCGCGGGAACTGCAATTCGAGACGCAATCGGTGCGTGCCGCCCACGGTCTGTACGATGACGCGTTGATCAACATCGACACAGAACGCCTGGTGCTGGGCACCTTGCGCATCAACAGCGACACCGTCGGTGAGCTGCGCGTCGAGATCAGGGAAGGCACATTCGACGGTGAACTGCGCTGCAGCGCCGGGCCTGAGAGCGCAGCGCGGGTCCGGGTATTGATTCATGATGACGCGGGAAATTATGAGGTGCGTGACGGGTCGAATCAGCCAATCCATGCAGCGGAGGGCTTTTTCGAAGCCTTGCTGCGGGCGACCCAGCACAATGGGCAAAACGCGCTGGGCTTCAAGGCGGGGGACGCCGAACGCCTCAGGCAGTGGGCCATGGTCAAGATCGAGCCTCTGGGCGAACGTCGAACGATACTCGCCGCACCGCCCATCCGCGCCGTGCCCGAGCATCAGACACTGCTGCTGGTGAGAGGTGCGTTTACCAGCCGGGCCGGTGAAACCCTGCACGAGCGTATCCTCGACCTGCACAAGGATTTCAGTGACCGCGAAGTCGATGCCTTCGCCAATGCCCTGATCGCCAAAGGCGAGCCGATGCAAGCCATCGAGCAGCGGGAAAACGAGCTCGATGAACTGCGCGTGATCCTCAATCGTTGGGAATACATGCAAGAAAACACCTGGGGGCCGTACAGCACGGCTTTTCGGGATGAAGGTGGCCAACATATCGCCGAATGCCTGCTCAAGAGCTTCAAGCGTAAATACTCGGAAATTGGCAACCGTAGCGACCCGGACAGCTACGCACTGGATCTCTCCACCGAGATGCTGCCCCTGAACCTGGAAACCTGGTGGTCAAAGCGCCCCCCGGAGCTGCAAAAGTTCCTCGACAAAATCACCGTCCTGAAACTCGGCAATACGCGGTTTTCCAGCGAGGCGAACGGCTTGCTCAAAGCCTTCCCGAACCTTCGCGAGCTCAGCGCCAGGCGTTGCGACCTGACCCGTCTTCCACACAGCATCGGTTCGCTGCACCGACTGGAACGCCTGCAATTGAGCGATAACGCGATCGTGCTGGATGCCGGCGCCGTCAAACAACTCAAGGACCTGACCTACCTGGAAATCCTCAGGCTCGACGGTAATCCGCTGGGGTTGTCGCCAGACATCAGCCGCATGCCGAGGCTGAGAGTCGTGGGCCTGAAAAAAACCGGGCTGACCACATGGCCCGAGGGCACGCTGGCGAAAACCAGACCGCGCGGCTTCTTGCTGGACCTGCGGGAAAATCCCATCGACCTGATTCCCGAAGTCGTCCCCGGCTCGGCACGCGCCTGGGTGATCGCGCGTACCCGACTGGATGTCGCCAGTCTGTCGGAGCTGAACCAGCTGCGATATCAGGAAATCCGCCGTTCACTGAATTTGCCGCCGGAGCCCCTCGAGGCATCCACCAGTCCGACAACCGTGACCGTCAACGCCATCGACCCGAACAACTGGACCGATGTGCCCGGCTGGGGAGTAGACCGGGAGACTCACTGGCTTGAACTGACCGACGACCCGCAGGCCCATCGGTTCCTGACCGTGGTGCACGAAACGAAAAACTCCGCTGACTATCGCCTCGGTGGCGAACCCCGCAGGCAACTGCTGCAGCGCGTGGTGCGCATGCTCGATGCCGTCTACATCGACAGCGCACTGCGGGAAAAGCTCTACACCATGGCAATCGCCCCGGTCGATTGCGCCGATGCCGGGGCGCAGTTGTTCAACAACATGGGCATTCAGGTGCTCGCCTCCGAGGCTTACTCCTACTCCACGGACCCCGCTGAGCTGGAACGCAAACTGGTCACCCTGGCCCGAGGCGCCGCGCGGCTGGAGCACGTCAACGAGATTGCCCGCGCCGATGTCGCCAGCCGTGGCGGCGACCCGGACGATGTCGAGGTCTATCTGGCTTATCAGACCGGTCTGGCTGATCGCTTGCAGCTGCCCTGGCAATCCGAAGGCATGCTGTTCAGGCCGGTGTCCGGTGTCACCGACGCCATGATCGATCAGGCGTACGACACGGTGCTGGCGCTGGGCGAAGGTGATGGACTGGTGAACAAAATGCTTGAGCAGGCATTCTGGGAAACCTGGCTGGGTGAAAATTACCCTGTTCAGATCGAGGCGAACAAACGAGAGTATCTGAACAAATACGAGTGGCTGGAGACCCTGCGATCCACCCAGCGCGAATGGGTCGAATCCACGCAATTGACGGATGTGGAACGAGCGGCATTGCGCAACAGGCTGAAAGACCTGGCCAACGACCTGCCGGTTCCCGAGACGGTTGTCTTTGCCGATGAACCGATAAGTGACGCGAACTTCGACCGGTTCCTCGTCGATCTGTGGGACGGCGAAAAAGAACTGTCCAGGCGTTTGACGCGCGCGGCGTTGAGCAGGGCCGGGTTGTAATAGCGGTTGCATCATGAGGCAAACCTGACGGCATTCGTTGCGATCAGGTTTGCCGCAACCACGTCAGATATCCGAATCCCAGATCACCGTGACATTGCCGGAATAGCGGCTGGCCACGCCCGGTTGCAGCATGAACTCCATCTGGTTTTGCGCAATTTCGAAATGCAGAGTCCCAGGCGCCCGATCGACATAGAAACCAGGTTGAAACTGTTGCGATTGGGCTTGCCCGGTTCGCAGGCGCTGACGCCTGACCGGTTGCCCGGACAGGTCCGTCAGGCCATTGGGCAGACTGACGCTGACCTGAAGCTCGACCGATCGCTTGGAGACGGGATCATTCAACATGCATTCGTATGGGAAGCCACTGAACTGACACTCCATCTGCATCTTGAAGCGCGATGATGCCGAGATATTGAAGGTCTGGTCCCGGAACAAACGCGTCGGCCTGCGCCCCGATTGTAACCAGCTCTGCCAGCCACCAGCGGGGGCCAACTGGACCTTGTTGCCGCCCGGTGGAATATCGACTTTCAAGGTGTGCTGCACGTCCAGTACAAAACTCAAGGTCAAATCACTGTCGGTTGGCAGCATCACATCGCCCATGTCGAAGTCCCCGCCGGGACCGATACGATAGCTCAGGTCACCGGTGTAAAGTCCCGACGACATGCCAAGAGGATTTGGCGTTCGCAACTCGTAGGCGAAATCCAGGTATTCATAGGACATTGCCGGTACCAGGAATTTAGCTGTTTTGACACAAGCCGCTTCAACCGGAGTTTTCCAGAAAAAACGAAACGCATGATCCGTATAGAACCCGACACCGCTGTACAGGCAGGGAGGTGACGCGTTGACCCAGGCACCTGCCACGCCCCCCGACCACAAGCGTTGGTGTCCTTGCGCCGCACTCGGTGCGCCTGTCAGATTCGCGGCCGTATCGCTCAGGGCGTATCGGGAACCGATGCCGGCAATACGCACCTCGACTTTTTCAGATTCCTGCGTAGCCACGTTGGTCACCGTCAACGTCCGCCACTGCGCAGGTACTTTGAACATGGCGCTATTACGCGACACATCATCAGGTTGCATCGCTCTGTTCGATTCGAAGCGCATGGGCAACCGGATGCTGAACATCTCGTTGTCCCGGCATTCACTGGGCGCATCCGCGCAGTAGCCACTGGACGGTGTTTTATTGATGAACTTGTTGCTTTGCGGATTGGCTGAGTCGGGCATGAACAATGCCCTGATTTCCTGATTCACCGCCTCGGCCGAAGTCGGCACAAACAACACCAGCAAGCACAGCCATCCCGGCAGACAAGTATTGAGATTCATGAAAGCTCTCTCCGATATTACAACGAATGGCCGGGTTCAAGGCGCCGCCGCACTGAAGACCAGGTTCACGTTGCCGTAGTAGCGACCCGGCTTGTACCCGCCCGCGGGCACCTTCGGCTGGATCTGCAGGGCAAAGCGCCCGCCCGCGACAGCCTGCTCGCGCGAGAGCACTTCAAGGGGTTGCGGGTCGTGGCTCAACGTCTTGCCGTTGAAGCTGACGAGCAAGTAGATGTTCTGCTCGTCGCGGCCGTTGGACAGGTAGGGCTCGCTCTCCAGCCGCGCGTGGATGGCGCTGGTGTCGTGCTTGACGTCGAAGTTCTTGCGCAGTCCTTCCAGCGTCGAGGTGTGGATGTTCCACGGCAGGGTCTGCTCGAGATGAATCCAGTTCGACTCGGCCGGTATCACATAAAAACCCAAGGTCGGGATATCCACCGACACTTCGAATCGGTGCTCTTCGCGGGCGGCGAATACCAGGGAACTCATCAGTGCCGCGACGCCTGTCCCCAGGGCGATGGCCGATAGCTTGATCATTTCAGGTACCTGTTACGTCAAAAAAAGCGGCGGGCAATGGCGGCCACGCATGTGTGCCGGTGGTTACTGGCTGGCAATGCGCAAGGCCTTTTTCGATGCGCCCTCGACCAGGTTGAAGCGGTACTCACGTCCCGGTTTCTTGTCGAATGCGAACTCTTTTCCCGCACGGATGTGGTGCTTGGTGGTGGGCTCGCACTCGTTTTCCTGCTTGATCGAGCAGTTACGGAATTCGTCGACCACCACCGACGTGTTGCCGTTGTTGCGAATGCGATAAGTGCTGGCGCCGTTCTCGATCTGGCTGTCGTACCGGCTGTTATTCGGCCTGACGAAGAACACCGTGCCGAATCCGGTCATGACATTGACGCCGGCCGAGAGGTTTTTTTTGTAGTCCTCGCGCTCTTCGCTGGACACCGCGAATTCGTCTTCCTTTTCCGGCACCACCGGGATGAAGCGCACGCGGAAATAGCGCTCGGTCTCGCGCTCGCCCATGAACAACAGGCGCGTGCCCTGCATGCCGTTGGCCGGAATGATCAGGCGCGCGGGGCTGGCCATCAGCCCGTCGCGCGATGTCGCGCCCGGGTCGCTTTTGACCGGCACTTCGCTAGGCGTGCCCTCGGCGTCGTAGACGATTTCCAGAATGTTGACCTTGACGAAGGCCGTGCTGTCACCGCTGTTGAACACCCGCTTGAGGTAGGTGCTTTTGTCGCCATCCAGATAGTCGTACACCGTTCCGACATTGATTTGCGGCCCGGCCTGAAGCCCCAGGGAAAAACCGCTCAAACCCACCATTAACAACAGACGTTTCATAACCTTAAAACCCCACGACATTGAACACAGTGCTGGCTCTATTTTTCGAGGCGCAGCCCGTCAGATCTCTGAATCCCAGATCACATAAACACCGCTGGAATAGCGGCTGGCCACGCCAGGCCGCACCATCTGTTCCACCCAAAGGGGCGGGATTTCGAAATGCAAGGTGCCAGGTGCCCGGTCCACATAAAAACCGGGTTTAAACTGCAGGGCATTCTCCGGACCCGGCCGCAATCGCTGGCGACGGACCGGTTGCCCGGAGAGGTCGGTCAAACCGGGAGGCAGGCTGACGCTGACGAACACCGGGACTCGACGATTCTCATCAGAATTATTAATCGCGCATTCGGTCCTCTCATCCATGCTGACTCCACATCTCAGCTGCATCTTGAAATACGATGAGGCGGAGATATTGAATGTCTGGTCGCGAGACAACGTCACTGGGCGGCGCCCTGCCGCCAGCCAGCTTTGCCAGCCACCGGCGGGCAGCAAGTGGATTTTTTCGCCACCGGGGGGGATGTCGATTTTGAGCTCATGCTCGACGTCGAGGTTGAAATCCAGAACGATGACGTCGTCATTCGGGACCATCACGTCACCCAGGTCAAAGTCCTGATTCGGCCCCACTCGAAACACATGCTGCCCGGTGTATTGACCCGAGACCATGGCGAGGGGGTCGGGGGTAATGAGCTCATAGGTAAAGTCGAATGTTTCGTACTTGAAGGGCTGGGGAATATCGAACATCGCTCGCTTGGCGCAAACGCCCGCGTCGATCGGATGCCTCCAGAAACTGTTGAACCCGATGTCGTTGCCCGCACCAGCCAAGCCTGTGCATGGGGGGCCGGCATAGCTCCAGATCCCCCCTGCAAAAAGATAATCGTGCCCTGCCCCGTTCGTCAGCTCTGGCGCTGGCAGCGGTAGCTTGTAAGACACACCCATTCCGGCAACGCGAAATTTCACGACCTGCGGCGGGGCAGTCGGATGAGTCACGGTAATCGTCTCCCACTGCGATGGAATATTGAACATCGCGCCCTGCCGCTCATTGGTGTGCTCCCCCTGAATGGTCGCGTTCGAATAGGATTGAATGGGCAAGCGCAGACTGAACAAATTTGTAGCCTGACATTGGCTCGGGTTATCAAGACAAAAACCACTCACCGGGGTCGTGTTCTTGAACGCGTTGAATTGAGGATTCGCGGGGTCCGGTTTGAACACCGCCCTGATCTCCTGAGTTACGGCCTCGGCGGATGAGGGCAACAACACCATCAACACGCCCAGGAGGGTGAAGCGGCTCATTAGCGAGCCCGTTGCTCCTGACATATGCATCATTGATCCAACCCTCGAAATTTTGTACATCGGCTGTCGCTCAACCTGACTTCTGCGTGCTGAAACCGGCATCCGCCAAAGTGTCCGGCGAGCAGCGCAGATCGCCGATCATCAACACGTTGTTTTCACTGCGGTGCTTGTCGGTATCGAGCCGGAACTGGCACAGCAACTGGTCGGCGTAACGCACTTCGAGGGTCGGCGAACCGGCGTGCATTTCCATCGAGAAGAAGCCATCGACTTCACTCACCCCACGACTGGCGTGGTTGATCACGTGGTGGCCCTTGAGCGGCCGGCCTTGTGGGTCGACCAGACGTCCGAGCACGGTCAGGGTTTTCATCACGTAGACCTTGCGGTACTCCACGCCGCCCTTGTTCAGGTGGTAGCGGGTGCGTGCCGGCTCGATGCTGGCCGCTGGTGCGTGATTGCCTTCGAAATCAAAGCTCACCGAGCTGTTCCTGTAAGCCGTCAGCGGTATGAAATTGCGCCCCGGACGCAATGCCGCGCTGCCGCCGCTGAGGTCGTCGGCGCGTAACGCGATGCCGTCGATATCGGACTCGACATCGACAATCATCCCGGCCCCTCGTCCTTGATGCTGACTGGTCAGGGCCATGCGCTGGCCACCGACGACCACGGTGCTGTCCAGGTTCAAGCCGCCGGTGAAGTTGTCGTTGAACGACGAACGCTGGATAAAGCCGTCGCCGTTGATCGCGTCGGTGCGAAAGTTCGCCAGGCTCGACAGGCCGACGCCGTAGGTGTCGGTCAGCGCAGTCACCGAGACGCTCTGCAGGATGTGGTCTTGCAGGTCTTTGCGATAACCGAGCGAGGCGTTGGTGTCGCGGCTGCCATCACGGGCAGTGCGGCTGCCGATGCTGCCGGAAACCTGCTGCCCCGGCCCGCCGAGCGCCACGCTGATGCTCAGGTCGACCCCGCGATTGCGCGCATCGCCGCTGCTGTAGCTGCCGGGCCGATCGAACAGTGACAACCGCCAGTTGGCGTCGCTGCCCAGCAGCATGGTGCGCTGCGTCCAGCCCAGGTCGACGCCGACGCCTTCAACGTTGCCGTCACTGTGGGAGACCCGCGCGTTGAGCGAACTCTTGCGGCTGATGCGGTGGTTCAGCGCCAGCGATGAATTGCTGGTCTCGCCGGTGAACACATTGCGTTGGCGCACACGGGTGCCGTCGGGCAGCGTGTCGTAGGTGTTGGTGGTGTCGAGCCAGCTACGGTTGTGGCTCACCACCAGACTGCCGGAACCATAGTTGTAGAGCGCTTGCAGATCGGCGCCGGTGCCGTGGTCTTCGGTCTGGTACAGATTGGCATAGAGGCTGACGCTGTTGGCCAGGCTCCAGTCAATGGAACCGCCGTACTGCAGCGTGTTGCGCACCTGACGTGCCGAGAGCCCGAGGATGACCCGTGGGTGCAGCAGGTAATTGATCGCGGCACCCGCCGTCGCATCGCCACTGTCCTGTTGATCCCAGTTGCTCAGCAGTTTGCTTTCCTGGCCGGCGAACAGGTTGTAGCGCCAGCGCTCCTCAACGTTGCGCCAGTTGGTCGGTTTGTAGATCAGCTCCTGAGTAGTCGAAGTGACCTGGCCGTCTTCTATCAAGCGCACTTCCACATCATAGATGCCGCCGGGCAACGGGCGGGTATCGAGGGTTTGCAAACCGGCGGGCACCGATTGGGTGTTGAGCAGCAGACCATCGCGATAAATCTCCACCGACGCCTGGCGATTGGCGGTGACATAGATCGGATAAACGCTGGGTTTGGGGCTGTCGATCGCCAGGCTGTCGGAGCTGCCGTACATCACGCCCACGGCGGTGTCGGGGCTGGTGCCGAACGAACGGGGCTGGCGGGTAAGGCCTTCGGAATTGGGGGTGAAGTAGCCCAGGCGGAAAAAACTGCCTTGCAGTTCACGCTGGGTGTAGAGCTCATGCACCGCGTGATAAGTCTTGTCATCCGGCCCGCCGAGACGCGCCAGTTGCATGTTGAAGGTCTGGCTCCAGTTGCCCAGGCTGCCGCTGGCCTCCAGGCCATAACGTCCGCCCAGGTCCTGACCCTGGCCGCCGTTGAGGTTGAGCTGGTTGCGCACCATCAGGCCGTTGCTGCCGCCTTCGGGCTGATCGTAGAAACGCTTGGCCTCAGTGTCGCGCTCGGCATTTTCGGTGACGATCGACAGCAATGAGTTTTCCAGGTTGTAGTGCACCGCCAACATCTGCTCGGGGCATTGGCCGCTGCAGGTGCCCAATGCCACGCCGGGTTTAAGAATGCCGGCCCAGGTGTCGCGTTCGCCAGCGCTGAAACGGCTGTCGCTGGTGTCGGTGAAATCGAGCAAGGTGACCCGGTCATCCCGGGACAACACGATCATCGCCTCGCCGAGGGGTTGTTGATCAAGCTCGACCCGCACGGCCAATGGCACATCGAAGAAATGTTCCTCGAAATCGGCCGGCAGACCCTTGGCCTGGGCCAGTAAACTTCGAGGCGTATTATCAACGGAAGTCGGCGCCGCAAATGCGCTGCTACATAACAGCAACGCAAGCGTTGCCGCGATGGGCGTCATCGGGAACATGAACAAATACTCTGATTACAAGGAAGTCAAAGCCCGGTCGGCAAACTTGATAGTTTGCCGACCGGTTACGTTACTTTGAGCAAGTAAACGTTTTACCGTCGCAGCTGTTACTTATACGGAAGGTTCAACGACCAGCATGACGACACCGGTGTAATCACCTGCATCAGGTTTACCGCCCAGTGCACTGATCTTGAACGGTGCGCGATAGCGGACGTTGGACTCAGCTTCGCCAACAACTTCCTGCGAAGTGGTGGTCAGGGTTTTACCGTTGAGCTCGACTTTCAAGTCAATGGTCTTGTTTCCGGCGATCAGTTTCGGCACGCCTTCCAGGCGGGCGTTCACTTTGCCGGCGGTGTGCAGCACATCAAAGTGCCCGTCGACGGTCTTCATGGAGTCAGTGCCCGGGTTGTAGCTCATGTCCTGGTCCTTGTTGACCAGGTCCGAATCAACCGGCACCGCGTAGAAATCGTCGGATGGAACATGGGCCACAATGCTGATGGAGTGCTTGGCTTCGGTGGCGGCAAACGCCATCGAGGAACTCAGTGCCAGAACAGCCAGAGGAGCAGCGAACGCGATTTTCTTGAACATCTTTCAGTACCTGTCGTTTAAAAAAAGGATCTAAGTATTGAAAGTTTCGCTGAAGCAAAACAGTCACGAGCAGTGATGTTCCAGCGCAACTCTCAACGCCGAAAGATGATCGTTCAAACAATCTGGAAAGTAAGCAGGCAAGTTCCTCAAAGCGCGTAGCCAAAGGGCCACGACCATGGCATGAAAAATACTTTAATATTGATAAAGTCACTGTTCGACTGTCAGATCAAGACTACATAAAGCCAAATTACAGGCATTTAAGGTCGACAACGACACAGTAACTTCTGTAGGAGGGATATTACAAATCCAATGTATTAAGGCGTGAATCGGCAATTTAGAGAGTTAACACTAATTCCAACTTGTTCGCCTGTTCTAAAAGCCATTTTCGGAACCGCGAAAGCGCCATTTTCAGTGGCGGTTTCGCCTGGCGTGGTGATCCGCCGTTGGTCGGGGGGTCTTGCGAACCACTAAAGATATATCTTAAGTTGTATCTAAACACGACGAGAGAGAACGCAAAAAATGAGAGACCATCATTCCCCCCACCGCGAACACGGCGACGGCCGCGACGGCTTCGAGAAACGCCCTGGCCGCGAACGCGGTGGGCGTGGCCCGCGGGTATTTGCCCCCGGCGACCTGAAATTGCTGTTGCTGGCGTTGATCGCCGAACAGCCGTGCCACGGCTATGACCTGATCCGCCAGATCGAAGGCATGTTTGATGGCGCCTACAGTCCCAGCCCCGGCGTGATCTACCCGACCCTGACGTTTCTTGAAGAAAGCGAATTGATTACCGGCGACGCCGAAGGGGGCAAAAAACGCTACAGCGTGACCGACGCCGGATGCCAGTCCCTGACCGAGCAAGCCATCGCCCTTGAAGGTGTGCGGGTGCGTATCGATGTCAGCAAACGTTCGTTGCGCGGCCATGATCGCCCGGCCGAAATCCACGAGGCGGTGCACAACCTGCGCCATGCCCTGCAACTGCATCACGGCCGCTGGAGCGCGGAAGAAATCCAGCGCGTTGCAGCCCTGCTCAACGACACCGCCAAAGCCATCGTCGACGGCCCTGCCGTTCAACCCGTTCAGGAGAAAGCCGAATGACTGAAGTGATCGCGCAATCCATTCACCGCGTCATGCATGAGATCAAACGCCGTCGCCTGGAGGTGTTGCGTGTGGTCGACCTGACCCCGCGCATGCGCCGGATTACCCTGGGCGGGCCGGAGCTGGCAGGCTTCGTCAGCCTGGGTACGGACGATCACGTCAAACTGTTGTTCCCGCAGAACGCCGAGCAGGCTGCGGCACTGGAAACCCTGGTGCTGGGCGCCGGCAAGGACAACGGTCCGCTGCCCGAGATGCGCGACTACACGCCGCGCCGCTATGACCTGAACACGCTGGAACTGGACATCGACTTCGTGCTGCACGGCGACGGCCCGGCCTCGACCTGGGCCGAACAGGCCAAACCGGGGCAGTTCCTGCACATCGGCGGGCCGCGGGGTTCGATGATCGTGCCGGACATGTTCGACAGCTACTTGCTGATCGGCGACGAAACCGCCCTGCCCGCCATCGCCCGGCGCCTCGAAAGCCTGGCGGCCAACCGCCGTGCGCTGGTGATCGTGGAAGTGGAAAACGGCAAGGAGCAGCAAGTGCTGGAAAGCGCTGCCGAGGTCAACGTGATCTGGGTGCTGCGCGAAGGTGGCAAGGACAATCTGCTGACCACCGTGCGCCAGATCCAGGTGCCGGCCGGCAGCCTGTACGCGTGGGTGGCGACCGAGAGCAAGGTGTCGCGGCGGATTCGTCGGGTGTTGCTCGATGAGCATGGGCTGGATGATCAATTCGTCAAGGCGGTGGGTTACTGGCGGCTGGACGACAGCGACGAGGAGTGACCCCCGTACCTGTGGCGAGGGAGCTTGCTCCCGCTCGGCTGCGAAGCAGTCGCAAAATCAGCAACCGAAGTTATCCAGACACAACCCGGTTGCAGGTTTCAGCACTGCTGCGCAGTGCAGCGGGAGCAAGCTCCCTCGCCACAAAAGTGCCTACATTCGAGCGCGCCACCGATCCAGCGCCACCACCCACAACGCAATCACCACAAACCCCAGCAACAATCCCCCGGCGTTGATGAACACCTGTGGATAACCCAGTTTGTCCACATCAATGAACGGGTACGGATAAGTCGCCAGCAAATGCCCGCGCAGCAACGAGTAAGCGAAGTACACCAACGGATAAATCACCCACAACGCGATATGCCCCCAGCGCACCGAGCCTTTCGGTACACAGAACCACCAATACCCCAGGAACAGCAGCGGCATGACGTCATGCATCAGCTCATCGGCCAGCCATTGCCAGCCTTCGGGATGCCATAGATGACGAAGCAATACGCTGTACGCCAGGCCGACGACAGTGATGCTCACAGCAACGCCACTCATGACCCAGGGCTGTAAAAACCAGCGTCGCGCGGCGGACTCGCGGGACGTCAGTTCACAGGTCAGCACCGTCGCCACCAGGGTGTTGCTCAGCACGGTGAAATAGCTGAAAAAACTCACCAGCCCACCGATCAGGCTGGCCCCCAGCGTCCAGCGCGAATAGAAAATCAGGTACATCTGGATGCTCAATCCCGCCCAGCCGAGCATGGCAGCCACGACCACAAAACGGCGGCGCAACACGCAAGGATTGACCATGTTCAGAGCGGTCGTTTGGTGCGCATCAACTTCACATACAGACGTTCGACCTTCTCCCGCGCCCAGGGGGTTTTACGCAGGAACGTCAGGCTCGACTTGATGCTCGGGTCGCTCTTGAAGCAGCGGATGTCGATGCGTTCGGCCAGCCCCGACCATTCGTAGTGTTCAACCAGGGCGTTGAGGATTTGCTCCAGCGTCACGCCGTGCAGCGGGTCGATGTTGTGTTCGGTCATGCCGGGCCTTTAAGCAGAGTGGGAATTGGAAGTCGCGCACCTTACGTTAAATGTAGGTGAAACGGAAAAGATCGCAGCCTTCGGCAGCTCCTACAAAGGCATGCGATCTTTTGTCACTGTTACCAAATCCGAAAGGCTGCATGTCAGTAAAAGCCCTTTCTCTATTTGTAACAGATCATTATCCTTGCACCCGCTTTAGCTGAAACGCTTCTGCTAGCCATTTCTTCCGTTCAATCCCCAGAAAAAGATCAAGAATTTCTTCTCTATGCCTGATTTCCAGCTTTCGAAAGACAGCGCTGTCTTCAAACCTGTTGCCTGCCGAAAAACCTTCAGCCTGATAGGCGGACTCACCGCTTTGGGCCTTGCCACTTGCGCTCACTCGGCTCCTGCCTTCGATAGCGATTCACCGTGGATGCTCGGCGACTGGAACGGCACTCGCAGCGAACTTGCGGAAAAAGGCTACGACTTCAAAGTCGATTACACCGGTGAAATGGGCAGTAACCTGCATGGCGGCTACGACCACGACCGCACCGCCCGCTACAGCGACCAGTTCGGCCTGGGCACCCATCTGGACTTGCAGAAAATCCTCGGCTGGGACGACGCCGAGTTCCAGTTGACCATCACCGAACGCAGCGGCAACAACATCAGCAACGACCGCATCAACGACCCGCGTGTCGGCGGCTTCACCTCGGCCCAGGAAGTCTGGGGCCGCGGCCAGACCTGGCGCCTGACGCAGATGTGGTATCAGCAGAAGTTCTTCGACGAAAAACTCGACATCAAGGTCGGCCGTTTCGGCGAAGGCGAAGATTTCAACAGCTTCCCTTGTGACTTCCAGAACCTGGCGTTCTGCGGCTCCCAGGTTGGCAACTGGGCGGGCGACATCTGGTACAACTGGCCGGTCAGCCAGTGGGCGATGCGGGTCAAATATCACCTGACGCCAGAGCTTTATGCACAGGTCGGCGCGTACGAACAGAACCCGTCGAACCTCGATCGCAATAACGGCTTCAAGCTCAGCGGCAGCGGCACCCAGGGCGCGGTCCTGCCGGTGGAACTGGTGTGGACGCCGAAACTCAACGGCCTGCCGGGTGAATACCGCGCCGGTTACTACTACAGCAGCGCCAACGCCACCGACGTCTACAAGGACAGCAACGGCCAGCCTGCCGCCCTGAGTGGCGAAGCCTACCGCAGCGCCTCGAGCAAGCACGGCATGTGGCTGGGCCTCCAGCAGCAAGTCACCAGCCTGGCCAGCGATCATTCCCGCGGCCTGAGCCTGTTCGCCAACGGCACGATGCACGACAAGAAGACCAATGCCATCGACAACTACGTCCAGGCCGGCCTCGTCTACAAAGGTCTGCTCGATGCCCGGTCCAGGGACGACATCGGTTTTGCCATGGCCCGCGTCCACGTCAACCCGGCCTATCGCAAGAACGCCGAGGCGACCAACCAGGCCAATGTCGTTTTCGACTACGACAATCCGTCCTACCTGCCGCCCCAGGACACCGAATACAGCGCCGAACTCTATTACGGCGTGCACGTGACCAACTGGCTGACCGTGCGCCCGAACCTGCAATACATCCGCCATCCCGGCGGCGTGAACGAAGTCGATGACGCGCTGATTGGCGGGATCAAGGTCCAGTCGTCGTTCTGAGCGACCACACAAAACCTTTGTAGGAGCGAGCTTGCTCGCGATGGACGTCAACGATAACGCTTCGAGCCTGACACCCCGCGGCGTTCTCAGGTTTCTCGCGAGCAGGCTCGCTCCTACAGGGACTGCGTCAACCACACCGGTTTTATGAACCCTGCCCGCGCCGGATCGTCATCTACAGTGAACTGGCGCAGGACTACTTGAAACATCACGGAGAATCACACTATGAGCACTGATGGTGCCTTGGGTCGAAGCCGTCTGTTGCCGACCCTGCTCGGCATACTGCTTCTGCTAATGGGCCTGGCCATGCTGGCCGGGGGGATCAAGCTGAGCATGCTCGGCGGCTCGCTGTACTACCTGCTGGCCGGCATCGGCATTGCGCTGAGCGGCGTGTTGCTGATCGCCGCCCGCCGCGCGGCGCTGGGCCTGTACGCACTGGTGCTGTTCGCCAGTACTGTCTGGGCGCTGTGGGAAGTCGGCCTCGACTGGTGGCAACTGGTGCCGCGCCTGGCGCTGTGGTTCGCACTCGGCGTGGTGATGCTGCTGCCGTGGTTCCGTCGTCCATTGCTGATCAACGGCCCTGCCCCTCTGGGTACGGGCGCCTTGAGCGTGGCCGTGGTGCTGGCCGGTGTTACCGCCGTGGCCAGCCAGTTCACCCACCCGGGCGAGACCTTGGGCGAACTGGGCCGCGACACCGCGGACATGACCAGCACCGCGCCGCAGATGCCCGAAGGCGACTGGCAGGCCTATGGCCGCAGCGAATTCGGTGACCGCTACTCGCCGCTCAAGCAGATCACCCCGGCCAACGTCGGCAAGCTGCAAGAAACCTGGCGTATCCAGACCGGCGATCTGCCCACCGCCGATGACCCGGTGGAGCTGACCAACGAAAACACCCCGCTCAAGGCCAACGGCATGCTCTATGCCTGCACCGCCCATAGCAAGGTGCTGGCGCTGGACCCGGACACCGGCAAGGAGTTGTGGCGTTTCGACCCGCAGATCAAGAGCCCGGTGGGCTTCAAGGGCTTCGCCCACATGACCTGCCGTGGCGTGTCGTACTACGACGAAGCGGCCTACGCCCAGTCTGAAAACGCGGCCTCCGCCGTCATCTCTGAAGCCGGCAAAGCCGTCGCCCAGGCCTGCCCGCGTCGCCTGTACCTGCCAACCGCCGATGCACGCCTGATCGCACTCAACGCCGACACCGGCAAGGTCTGCGAAGGTTTCGGTAAAAACGGTGTGGTTGACCTGACCCAGGGCATCGGCCCGTTCACCCCCGGTGGCTACTACGCCACCTCGCCGGCAGCGATCACCCGTGACCTGGTGATCATGGGCGGCCACGTCACCGACAACGAGTCGACCAACGAGCCCTCCGGCGTGATCCGTGCCTTTGACGTACACGACGGTCATCTGGTGTGGAACTGGGACAGCAACAATCCAGACGCGACCGAACCACTGCCAGAAGGCGAACACTACAGCCGCAACTCGGCCAACATGTGGTCGCTGGCCAGCGTCGACGAAAAACTCGGCATGGTCTACCTGCCACTGGGCAACCAGACCCCTGACCAGTGGGGCGCAGACCGCACCCCGGGCGCCGAGAAGTTCAGTGCCGGCCTGGTCGCGCTGGACCTGGCCACCGGCAAGGTGCGCTGGAACTACCAGTTCACTCACCATGACCTGTGGGACATGGACGTCGGCAGCCAGCCAACCCTGCTGGACATGAAAACCGCCGACGGCATCAAGCCTGCGGTGATCCAACCGACCAAGCAAGGCAGCCTGTACGTCCTCGACCGTCGTGACGGCACGCCGATCATCCCGATCAAGGAAATCCCGGTTCCGCAAGGCGCCGTGAAAGGTGACCACACCGCGCCGACCCAGGCCCGTTCGGACCTGAACCTGCTGGCCCCGGAACTGACCGAAAAAGCCATGTGGGGTGCCAGCCCGTTCGACCAGATGCTGTGCCGCATCCAGTTCAAGGAATTGCGCTACGAAGGCCAGTACACCCCGCCGTCGGAACAGGGCAGCCTGATCTATCCGGGTAACGTCGGCGTCTTCAACTGGGGCGGCGTTTCGGTCGACCCGGTTCGCCAGATGCTGTTCACCAGCCCGAACTACATGGCCTTCGTCTCGAAAATGGTGCCTCGCGCCGAAGTCGCGGCCGACAGCAAGCGCGAAAGCGAAACAGCGGGCGTGCAACCGAACACCGGCGCACCTTACGCGGTGATCATGCATCCGTTCATGTCGCCGTTCGGCGTACCGTGCCAGGCGCCAGCCTGGGGCTACGTGGCCGGCATCGACCTGACCACAAGCAAAGTCGTGTGGAAACGCAAGAACGGCACCAGCCGCGACAGCTCGCCATTGCCTATCGGCCTGCCACTCGGCGTGCCAAGCATGGGCGGTTCGATGGTCACCGCCGGCGGCGTCGGCTTCCTCAGCGGCACGCTGGATCAATACCTGCGCGCCTATGACGTCAACACCGGCAAGGAGCTTTGGAAATCGCGCCTGCCGGCTGGCGGTCAGGCTACGCCTATGACCTACACCGGCAAGGACGGCAAGCAATACGTGCTGTTGGTCGTCGGTGGCCACGGCTCACTGGGCACCAAAATGGGTGACTATGTGATTGCGTACAAACTGTCCGAGTAAGTTTCAGCGGCAGTAAAACGAAAGGCGACGCCCGTGAGGACGTCGCCTTTTTTGTGGCCGCAGATTTCCAGGCCCCCCCGGACTACTGTGGGAGCGAGCTTGCTCGCGATAGCGGTCTGACAATCACTTCAAGGGTATCTGTCATGCCCCCATCGCGAGCAAGCTCGCTCCCACAGGGGATAGTGTCGCCGCAAAATCCAGCTAACCTGTCTCTGCGCTGAACACGCCTTCGAAACACGGCGTTGCAGAAAATGACCGTTGAAACCACCGCCAACCTGCCCCATCTAAGACCCATACCCATTGTGCAGGTGCCCCCATGAGCGACCAGCAAGAATTCCCCGAAGACCCGAGCGAATACGCCGATCCGCAAAGCGCTCCACAGCACAAACCCGGCAAAGGCCTGGCCCTGCCCGGCCAGAACCTGCCGGACAAGGTCTACATCATCCCGATCCACAACCGGCCATTCTTCCCGGCCCAGGTCCTGCCGGTCATCGTCAACGAAGAGCCGTGGGCCGAGACCCTCGACCTGGTGGCCAAGTCCGAACACCACTCCCTGGCCCTGTTCTACATGGACACGCCCCAGGAGGACCCGCGCCACTTCGACACCTCGGCCCTGCCGCTCTACGGCACCCTGGTCAAGGTCCACCACGCCAGCCGCGAAAACGGCAAACTGCAATTCGTCGCCCAGGGCCTGACCCGAGTGCGTCTGAAAACCTGGCTCAAGCATCATCGGCCGCCGTACCTGGTGGAAGTCGAATACCCGCACCAGCCCACCGAGCCGACCGACGAGGTCAAGGCCTACGGCATGGCGCTGATCAATGCGATCAAGGAACTGCTGCCGCTCAACCCGCTGTACAGCGAAGAGTTGAAGAACTACCTCAACCGCTTCAGCCCCAACGACCCGTCGCCGCTGACCGACTTCGCCGCCGCGCTCACCTCGGCCACCGGCAGTGAGCTGCAGGAAGTGCTCGACTGCGTGCCGATGCTCAAGCGCATGGAAAAAGTCCTGCCGATGCTGCGCAAGGAAGTCGAGGTCGCGCGCCTGCAAAAAGAGATTTCCGCCGAAGTTAACCGCAAGATCGGTGAACATCAGCGCGAGTTCTTCCTCAAGGAGCAACTCAAGGTCATCCAGCAGGAGCTGGGCCTGACCAAGGACGACCGCAGCGCCGACCTCGAACAGTTCGAACAACGGCTGCTGGGCAAAGTCCTGCCGGCGCAGGTGCAGAAACGCCTCGAAGAGGAAATGAACAAGCTGTCGATCCTCGAGACCGGCTCGCCAGAGTATGCGGTCACCCGCAATTACATCGACTGGGCGACCTCGGTGCCGTGGGGCGTGTACGGCGAGGACAAACTCGACCTCAAGCACGCGCGCAAGGTGCTGGACAAACACCACGCCGGCCTCGACGACATCAAGGACCGCATCCTCGAATTCCTCGCAGTCGGCGCCTACAAAGGCGAAATCAGCGGCTCCATCGTGTTGCTGGTCGGCCCGCCGGGCGTGGGCAAGACCAGCGTCGGCAAGTCCATCGCCGAATCCCTGGGCCGGCCGTTCTACCGCTTCAGTCTTGGCGGCATGCGCGACGAAGCCGAGATCAAGGGCCACCGCCGCACCTACATCGGCGCGCAGCCGGGCAAACTGGTGCAGGCGTTGAAAGACGTCGAAGTGATGAACCCGGTGATCATGCTCGACGAGATCGACAAGATGGGCCAGAGCTACCAGGGCGACCCGGCTTCGGCCTTGCTGGAAACCCTCGACCCGGAACAGAACGTCGAATTCCTCGACCACTATCTGGACCTGCGGATGGACCTGTCGAAGGTGTTGTTCGTGTGCACCGCCAACACCCTCGACTCGATCCCCGGCCCGTTGCTCGACCGCATGGAAGTGATTCGCCTGTCGGGCTACATCACCGAAGAAAAAGTCGCCATCGCCAAGCGTCACCTGTGGCCCAAGCAGCTTGAGAAAGCCGGTGTGTCCAAGGGCAGCCTGAGCATCAGCGACAGCGCGCTCAAGGCGCTGGTCGACGGCTATGCCCGTGAAGCCGGCGTGCGCCAGCTGGAAAAAAACCTCGGCAAACTGGTGCGCAAAGCGGTGATGAAACTGCTCGACGATCCGAAAGCGGTGATCAAGCTTGGTCCGAAAGATCTCGAAGCGTCGCTCGGCAAACCGGTGTTCCGCAACGAGCAGGTGCTGGCGGGGGTCGGCGTGATCACCGGCCTGGCCTGGACCAGCATGGGCGGCGCCACCCTGCCGATCGAAGCCACGCGTATCCACACCCTCAACCGTGGATTCAAGCTCACCGGGCAACTGGGTGACGTGATGAAAGAGTCGGCGGAGATCGCCTACAGCTACGTTAGCTCGCACCTGAAGTCCTATGGCGGCGATCCGAAGTTCTTCGACGAAGCCTTCGTCCACCTGCACGTGCCGGAAGGCGCCACGCCGAAAGACGGCCCGAGCGCCGGCGTGACCATGGCCAGCGCCCTGCTGTCGCTGGCACGCAACCAGCCACCGAAAAAAGGCGTGGCCATGACCGGTGAGCTGACGTTGACCGGGCATGTACTGCCGATTGGCGGGGTGCGCGAGAAGGTGATTGCGGCGCGGCGGCAGAAGATTTTCGAGCTGATCCTGCCGGAGGCCAACCGGGGTAATTTCGAAGAACTGCCGGAGTATCTGAAGGAGGGTATTACCGTGCACTTTGCCAAGCGCTTTGCGGATGTGGCGAAGGTGTTGTTCTGATAGTTATCTAGCGTCTGTTCCGCCGCTTTCGCTGGCAAGCCAGCTCCCACAGTGATTGAGGGTGCACACAAATTTTGTGACCGACTCAATTCCCTGTGGGAGCGGGCTTGCCCGCGAAGGCGTCAGTCCTGGCACCACCGTCCAGGCTGACTGTCACACTTTGTCTCATCTTAAGTTATGCTCGCCGTTCGTCGCCAACGCCGGAGCCCCCGACCCCATGTCCTCCATTCGCCTGCTTGTCCCCCTCGCCCTCGCCTTGCTGGCCGCGTGCACCACGCAACCTGCACACAACGTGACTGTGGAAAAACAGAGCGAATGCCCGGTGAAACTCAGCAACGGACAAAACCTGATCCTGACCCTGCCGAGCAATCCGACCACGGGTTATCGCTGGGCGATCCAGGATTCCGCCGGCGGCGTACTGCACGCCTTGGGGCCTGAGGTGTATCGAAATCCGGAAGATGCCGGCATCGTCGGCTCGGCCGGGGTTTCGACCTGGCGCTTCCAGGCTTTTGCGAGCGGCACGGGACGTCTGCGCCTGACCTCGCAACAGCCATGGGCGCCGGAAGTGCTGCCGGTGGACTCGTTCGACTGCGCGATTTCGGTCAACTGACCGTGGGCTGGCTGATTCTGGCGCTGATGGGCGCGGTGACTTTCCTTTATGGCTTGAGCGTGCATGCCTCGATGCTGTGCCTGCTGGTCAAGCCGCTGCCGGTGCTGGCCTTGCTCGGCTGGCTGCACGACGCACCACCCGGCGAGTACCGGCGCTGGCTCAGCCTGGGCCTGATTTTCTCCTTGGTCGGCGACGTGTTGCTGGCCTTGCCGGGGGACTTGTTCGTGTTCGGCCTGGGCGCATTCCTGGTCGCCCACCTGGCGTATCTGAAAGCCTACTTGAGCGATTGCCGGCGCCTGGCCCTTTTACCCCTGATCATCGCCCTCGGGGTGGGTGCGGTGCTGTTGGGGATTCTGATTTCTCATGGATTGGGGCCACTACTGGTTCCGGTGATCGTCTACGGCCTGGCGATCAGCGCCATGCTCTGGCGCGCGCTGGCGCGGCTTGGCAGTGATGTGCCCAAGCGTTCGGCCTTGCTGGCTGCCGGTGGTGCGGTGGCGTTTGTGTTTTCGGACAGTGTGATTGGCATCAGCCGATTCGTGGTGCCGTTCGATGCGGCGCCCTACGTGATCATCCTCAGCTACTGGCTAGGGCAGTGGGGCATCACGGCATCGGCGTTCTCCCAAAGCAAACGCTGACCCCTGTGGCGAGGGGGCTTGCCCCCGTTCGGCGGCGCAACCGTCGTAAACCCTGTTAGTCGGGTGTATCTGTGATTACCCGGTTGCATGGTTTTGGGACTGCTTCGCAGTCCAACGGGGGCAAGCCCCCTCGCCACAAGAGCACTCTCGGCTTTCAAACTGCATCAACCCACCCGCTTTATCAGACAACCCGCGCATCCCCACGCCAACTTGGCTAAAATGCCGGCCTTTTCACCGATACCGCTGGAACCGCCGTGAGCAAAGAACCCGATCGCCTTTTCGCCCAGCCTTTGGCCCAGGTGCCTGACTTCGCCTTTAACGAGGACGTGGTGCGGGTGTTCCCGGACATGATCAAGCGCTCGGTGCCGGGCTATCCGACCATCGTCGAAAACCTCGGCGTGCTCGCCGCGCAGTTCGCCCAACCGGGCAGCGTGCTCTACGACCTGGGCTCGTCCCTGGGTGCCGTGACCCAGGCCCTGCGCCGGCATGTGCGCACCGACGGTTGCCGCGTCATCGCTGTGGATAACTCCGCCGCCATGGTCGAGCGCTGCCGCGAATACCTCAATGGCCAGGACTCGATGTTCCAGGAGTTGCTGCCGGTCGAGGTGATCGAGGGCGACATCCTGGCGCTGGAGTTCCAGCCGGCCTCGGTGGTGGCGTTGAACTTCACCCTGCAATTCATCGCCCCGGACCAACGCACCGCGTTGCTGTCGCGCATTCGTCAGTCGCTGTTGCCCGGCGGTGCCCTGATCCTCTCGGAAAAACTGCGCTTCGAAGACGAGCAGGAACACGCGTTGCTCACCGACCTGCACATCGCCTTCAAACGCGCCAACGGCTACAGCGAGCTGGAAATCGCCCAGAAGCGCAGCGCCATCGAAAATGTCATGAAGCCCGACAGCCTCGAAGAACACCGCGAACGCCTGTTGGCCGCCGGGTTCTCGAAAGTCGTGCCGTGGTTCCAGTGTCTTAACTTTGCCTCGTTGATTGCCCTGCCATGATTGATCTGTCTCCCCTCGCCCGCCGTCTGGCCGGCACGCCGCTGGCCGAATGGGCCAACACCCTGCAGGCGCAACTCGACAAGAAAATGGAAAAGGGCCATGGCGACCTGGAGCGCTGGCAAAGCGCGCTGGACGCCCTGCCAAGGATCCAGCCAAGCGAAGTCGATTTGCTCAACGGCCTGAAGCTGGACACCGATTGCGACGATGAAACCCGCGCGCAAATGCGTTCCGCGTTGATGGGCCTGTCACCGTGGCGCAAGGGGCCGTTCGACCTGTTCGGTGTGCATGTCGACACCGAATGGCGCTCGGACTGGAAGTGGTCGCGGGTCGCCCCGCATCTGGACCTTGCGGGCAAGCGCATCCTCGATGTCGGCTGCGGCAACGGCTATTACATGTGGCGCATGCTCGGCGCCGGTGCCGATAGCGTGATCGGTGTCGACCCGAACTGGCTGTTCTTCTGCCAGTTCCAGGCGGTGCAGCGCTACCTGTCCGAACCGAACGCCTGGCACCTGCCCTTCCCCTTCGAAGACCTGCCGCCGAACCTCGAAGGCTTCGACACGGTGTTTTCCATGGGCGTGTTCTACCATCGCCGCTCGCCCATCGAGCATTTGCTGGCGCTGAAGGATTGCCTGGTCAAGGGCGGTGAGCTGGTGCTGGAGACGCTGGTGGTCGAAGGCGACAAGCACCAGGTGCTGGTACCGGAAGACCGCTACGCGCAGATGCGCAACGTGTGGTTCCTGCCGTCGGTGCCGGCGCTGGAGTTGTGGTTGCGACGTGCCGGGTTCAGCGATGTGAAGTGCGTGGATGTGAGCACCACCACAGTCGAAGAACAGCGTGGGACGGAGTGGATGAAGTATCAGTCGCTGAGCGACTTCCTGGATCCCGACGATCACAGCAAGACAATTGAAGGGCTGCCAGCGCCGATGCGGGCGGTGATTGTGGCCCGTAAATAACAGCAAGATCAAAAGATCGCAGCCTTCGGCAGCTCCTACATGATGTCCTGTAGGAGCGAGCCTGCTCGCGATGGACTCAAGAACACCGCGGGGAACCAGATTGCCCGCGTAATCGTTCACGACCATCGCGAGCAGGCTCGCTCCTACAGGGGGGTCTGTGTTTAGTCGGAAGGTTTTGCTCTCCGGGCCTTGAAGAACTCACTTAAAACAGCCCCGCACTCCTCCGCCAACACCCCACCCTCATGCAACACCCGGTGATTCAAAAAGCCCTGGGTAAAGAACTGCCCCTGGCTCTGCACAATCCCCGCCTTCGGCTCCAGCGCGCCATACACCACCCGCGTGATCCGCGAATGCACGATCAGCCCGGCGCACATGCTGCACGGCTCCAGCGTCACATACAGCGTACTGCCGGGCAGGCGATAGTTGCTGACGGCCTCGGCGGCGGCGCGGATCGCGACCATCTCGGCGTGGGCACTGGGATCGCTGGTGCTGATCGGGCAATTGAAGCCTCGCCCGATGATTTCACCATCCTGCACCAGCACCGCGCCCACCGGCACTTCGCCCAGGGCCGCGCCTTGGGCGGCCAGGGCCAGGGCTTCACGCATGAATTCGCGATCACGGCTGCGGTCGATGATGGCGGCGGGACGAATCTGACGCATCACGCCACCTCGATGGCGGCCATCAGGCCGGTTTCCATGTGATCGATCACATGGCAGTGAAACATCCAGACCCCGGGGTTATCCGCCACCAGCGCCACTTGCGCGCGCTCGTTCTTGCCCAGCAGATAAGTGTCGGTGAAGTACGGAATCACCTTGTGCCGGTTCGAGGCGATGACCTTGAAGCTCATGCCGTGCAGGTGAATCGGGTGCTGATACTGGGTCATGTTCTTCAATTCGAAAATGTAGCTCTTGCCCTTTTCCAGCTTGGCAATCGGACGGTCGGCGCAGGTCTTGTCGGTGATGTCCCAGGCCTTGCCGTTGATCTGCCACAGGCTCGGCGGCTTGCCGTTGTCGACGTTGACCGACACCGAGCCGACCCATTCGAAATTGAAGTTGAGTTTCACGGCATTGGCCAGGTCCGGCTCGGCAATCGGGTTGGCCGGCAGTGCGGGCGGCCATTGGCTTGGTGCGTCGGCATTGGCCACTGAACGCAAGGTACCCAGGCGCACCGGGCCGTTGCGCAAGGACAACTCTTCACCGGCCGCAGGCGCCTTGATCGCCAGGCAAATGCGCATGCCGGGGCCGAGCCAGTATTCCTTGCCCAGCGGGCGCGGTTCGATGGGGTTGCCGTCCAGCGCATAGATCTGCGCTTCGACGCCGGGGATGTTCAGGCGATAGGTCAGGGTGTTATCGAGATTGAGAATGCGCACCCGGGTGATCTGCCCGGCCGGCAAGTCGATCACCGCCTGCGGCACACCGTTGATGGTCGCCAGGCGCCCCGCCGTGCCGCCACGGGCTGCTTCCCGGGGAATGCTGAACTCGACGAAATTGCCGACCTCGTCGACATGCCAGCTCTTCAGGCTCAAAGTCTTTTCGTACTTGAAACCGGTGGGCTCGCGTTCTTCGATGATCAGCGGTCCCACCAGGCCACGGCCGAGTTCTTCGCTGCTGTTCACATGCGGGTGATACCAATAGCTGCCGGCATCCGGTACGCGGAATTTGTAGTCGAAGTACTCGCCCGGCAGCACCGGCAATTGCGAGACATAGGGTACGCCGTCCATTTCCAGCGGCAGGCGGATGCCGTGCCAGTGAATGGTGGTCGCCACCGGCAAGTGGTTAATGAAGCGCACCCGCAGCCATTCACCCTGGCGCACCCGCAACTCGGTGCCCGGCGCCGACGGGCCAAAGGCCCAGGCCTGGGTCTTGTGCCCGGCCACCAACTCCACGTCCAACGGCGCCGCAATCAGCTCATAGTCGTGACCGGCATCCGCATCGGCCATCTTGCCCAGCCAGTAGCGCGACGCCCCTCCGGCTCCCACGCCAACGACAACAAGACCGGCCAGGCCACCGAGTATTTGGCGACGGGTAAAGGACATGAACTCAACTACCTCACAAATCAACGACAGGCCAGCGACCCGGAAAAAGCGAATACGATACACCTGCAACTGCGAAACCGTAAGGGTGATGCAATGACGCACGCCGGATCGCCCATGCATATAACTATGTAGTACACCCCCTCTGAACGAACGGGTCATGCTCAATACTCGTTTCTCAAGGAGTGAGACTGCATGAATCCGAATCAAAACCGGCCCCTGCCCAATGCAGCCGACAAGGCCGCCCTCAAGGCCATCGCCACCCGCATCATCAAGACCTGCCCCAGCCTGCAAGACACCGCTCATGACGTCGCCGGTAACTTGCTGAAAAAGTACGGCATCACCGACCTCGATCCGGACCGGGTGTATTTCCACCGCTTCGACGCGTCGCAAAGCAGCTCGAAGGCCTTCTCCGGATGGGAGCATGTCAACGCCACGCCGACGTCGTCCATGACCCTGACCCAACTGGTGATCCACCGCTTCCGCGTCGTCGATCAGGACAATGCCGACCTGCTGGATGTGTATGCGGGTTTCTATACCGCTGGACCGCGCACCGGGACTTTCAATGAAACCAACGAAGTGCGCCTGCACGGTAACGACGTGCTGACGGACTTCTGGAGCATCGACTTCAGCGCGGTCTACAACGAACGGCTGACGAGCTTCTGGAACGAATCCGCCGCTGACTTCCGTACCCTGGCCAAGTGCAATTTTCTCATCAACGCCTTGCGGGCCCGCGACCGCAAGAAGCTCAGTGACGCGGACTTCAATGTCGCTGTCACGGCCGTCATGGGGCCCGTCACCTGGCCGGTCAGCCTGCAGATGTTGCAAACGCAATACACCGATACGCATGCCCAGGTACGAATGCTGGATGTGGCCGGCTACCTGTCGAACAACATTGTGCGCATCAAGGCGCCCAAAGGCCGGCAGATTCTCTACCTTCCCGGAGAGGCCGAAGCCTTCAAGGTGCTGGAAACCGAAACGGACATGCACTTCTGGGTGTTGCTGCAAATGAATGACGAGGCGCGACGCCAGGTATTCATGGCGCACTTTTCCATGGCCGATCGCCAGGACATCGCTGACAACCTCCCGGACCTGATGAACCGCCTGGTGGGCAGCTGGAGTGTGTACGACCATCAGCTGATCAATCAGGAAAACCGGGGCGTAGACGGTGACGTTTTCAGTTGGCTGCGAGACTCGACCAAGGCCGCGATGTCCGCCGAGGCCGCGCTGTCACTGACATCCAATGGCGATCTGCGTGAAAAACTGTGGATCGGTTACCTCAGCGCCGGCGTGAAAGTGTTCGGTCCGATGGCGGTCGTCGGCTGGCCGGTCGCCCTGCCGGTGATCGGCGCCAGCATCGCCAACATGGGGTTGAACATCGATCAGGCGGTCAACGGCAAAACCGCCGAGGAACGCAAGGCCGGTGTGCTTGGCGCGGTGCTCAGCGGTATCGACATCTTGTTCAACCTGCTCGTCCTCAAAGGTCCCGGTTCGCTGGAAGAAGCCGGCCCCGAAATCGACGCCGCCGAGGCGAAGGAAATGGCTGAGCTGAAGGAGACAACACCAGCGACCAAAGCCCCCAAACCTGCACCGACCGAGATCAGAATGACACCCGGTGGCAGGATCAACCTGGATACTCCGCTTGGACCGGCCTATGACTCCATGACGGTGGATAACCTGGGGGAACTGAAACAGGCACTGATAGAAAATGGCATGCAACCGATGGGTTGGCCGCCCGTGGCTGGAGAGGCCGAGGGCGCGGCATCGGTGCTCGAGGATCTTGCCCAGGTACGACCTGAAGTCCAGCAGCCGAGCCTACCCCAGCACTGGCAAGCCAACGAATTGCTGGAAGGGATGACACCCGAAACAATGCCCGGGAAATTCCATGGCATCTATCGACTCGACGGCAATCCATCGACAGCCATCATGCTCAACGATGTGGCCTGGTACGTGCGTTATGAGGCCGACGCCAACGGTGTCGGCACGTGGGCCATTATCGATCCTGAAAACCCGAACGCGTTTTCAGGCTCATTGCCGGTACGCCTGAACGCTCAAGGTGAGTGGGAGCTGGCGCCACGGGCCGGCCTGAAGGGTGGCGGCAACAATCCGAAAGGAATGTCACCAGGGGTCGCTCAACCCCAGCCGCAAACCACGCTGCGCAAACCAACCACAAGCTACGACGCACCGCAAAGATACAGCCTCAGGAAGCTGGCGATGGGCAAACCGGAGACCCATGTCAAAGTCAGCCGTTTGCCCGACGGCACAATGAAAGGGATTACCACCTACGACGAATACGTCGCCGGCCCTCGTGCCGAGTTGTCACGGGACGCTCGAAGCTTCTTTGCCCGCAGCGGATTCTCCACGTCCCTGCCTACCCGCCCGACCATCCCCGCCGTCACGCCCTCGACCACCGCCACAGAACTCATCGGGCAGGCGTTGGATGCAGCAAATGGCCTGGTCATCGGTGAGAGTCAGGACCGCATTGCCAGTATGCGTTTTCTCATCGAGAACATGCCGACACTCGCCAGACAGGGGGTAAAAACACTGTATTTCCATCGCCTGCTCAACGATTTCAGTCAACTGGACTTGAACACATTCTTCAGCACCGGGGAAATGTCCGATGACCTGGAGGAAACGCTGCAACAACTGCAAAGCGACCCGTCAGGGCGGTATACGCCGCTTGAAGTGGTCAGGGCTGCGCGACTCAACGGCATTCGGGTTCAGGCGACGGACTGTCTGGCGAGCTATCGCTATCCCACCTCGCCACTGCCCGACATGCATGAACAAGCCATAAAGAGCTACCTCACCCACACGATCATGCAGGCCAACGAATCCCTCAATGGCGCAGGTAAATGGGTGGTACTGACCGACCAGGAAAACATCAACACCTTTCGCGGCATGGCCGGCATCAGTGAAATACAGGGCGGTATCGGCTTGCGCATCGAAGAAGTGTTGCCCGAACAACGCCTGCTGATCGAGACAGACAGGGGCATCGAAGTGGGACGGGGCTTCACCACGCAACCGGACCATGTCAGTGGCGAATACGATACGTTGTACGCCGACCTGAGCCTGCAGATGCCGCTACCGCTGCTCCAGCGAACACCGGCGGAACTCAATCGGCTGCTGTTCCGGCAAGGCATGTTCACCTTCGAGAAGGTCGATGGAACCTGGACGTTGATTCATCGCGGCAGAGACCGCCATATTGCGCGAACGCTGGTCGAGCTTACGGTTGACGGCAAATACCTGATCAATCGTCCCACCTGGACTGATGTGCATCAGGTGCCATACGCCAGTATCAATGAACTGTCCTGGGCCCTGAGCCGCATGGGCATGGACCTCGAAGGGCGTCTGCCTCTGTAATTCGTGCCTGTTTCTGCCACGCCTGCATGTAAAAAGCCCCCGGTCTCGCGACCGGGGGCTTCCTTTACCGCTATCGTTTTGAGCCTGGGTTCACAGGCTCAAATACGATCATTCCCACTCAATGGTCGCCGGCGGCTTGCTCGACACGTCGTAGGTGACGCGGGAGATGCCTTCGATTTCATTGATGATGCGGCCGGATACGGTTTCCAGCAGTTCGTAAGGCAGGTGTGCCCAACGCGCGGTCATGAAGTCGATGGTTTCCACGGCACGCAGGGCCACGACCCAGGCGTAACGACGGCCATCGCCGACCACACCAACCGATTTCACCGGCTGGAATACCACGAAGGCCTGGCTGACCTTGTGGTACCAGTCGGCCTTGCGCAGTTCTTCGATGAAGATGTGGTCGGCACGACGCAGCAGGTCGGCGTATTCCTTCTTCACTTCACCGAGAATGCGCACGCCCAAGCCCGGGCCCGGGAACGGGTGACGGTAGACCATGTCGTACGGCAGGCCCAGCTCGAGGCCCAGACGACGGACTTCGTCCTTGAACAGTTCGCGCAGTGGCTCGACCAGTTTCAGGTTCATTTCTTCCGGCAGGCCGCCCACGTTGTGGTGCGACTTGATCACGTGGGCCTTGCCGCTTTTCGCGCCAGCCGACTCGATCACGTCCGGGTAGATGGTGCCCTGGGCCAGGTACTTGATGTTGTCCAGCTTGCAGGATTCGGCATCGAACACGTCGATGAAGGTACGGCCGATGATCTTGCGCTTCTTCTCCGGGTCGGCTTCGCCGGCAAGGTTGCCCAGGAACTGCTCCTCGGCGTTGGCGCGGATCACCTTGACGCCCATGTTCTCGGCGAACATGGCCATCACTTGCTCGCCTTCGTGCAGGCGCAGCAGGCCGTTGTCGACGAACACGCAGGTCAGCTGGTCGCCGATGGCCTTGTGCAGCAGTGCGGCAACCACGGACGAATCGACACCGCCGGACAGACCCAGCAGAACGTTGTCGGTGCCAACCTGGGCGCGAACCTGGGCGATGGCGTCTTCAGCGATCTTCGACGGGGTCCACAGGGCTTCACACTCGCAGATGTCGAGGATGAAGCGCGACAGGATGCGACCGCCCTGCTTGGTGTGGGTCACTTCCGGGTGGAACTGCACGCCGTAGTAACGGCGCTCGTCGCTGAACATGCCGGCGATCGGGCAGCTCGGGGTGCTGGCCAGGATGTGGAAGTCTTCCGGCATCCGGGTGACCTTGTCACCGTGGCTCATCCATACGTCGAGGCCGAACAGGCCGTCGGCGTCGATGTGGTCTTCAATACCGTCGAGCAGACGGCTCTTGCCGACCACGTCTACGCGGGCGTAACCGAACTCACGCAGCTCGGAACCTTCAACCTTGCCGCCCAGTTGCTCGGCCATGGTCTGCATGCCGTAGCAGATACCGAAGACCGGCACGCCCAGGTCGAAAACGGCTTGCGGGCAGCGAGGGCTGTTGGCTTCGTGAACCGATTCCGGGCCACCGGCGAGGATGACGCCTTTAGGAGCGAATTCGCGGATCGCATCTTCGTCCATGTCGAACGGATGCAGTTCGCAATACACACCGATTTCGCGCACGCGGCGGGCGATCAGCTGGGTGTACTGGGAACCGAAGTCGAGGATCAGGATGCGGTGAGCGTGAATGTCGAGGGCCATGATTCAGTCTCGTCTAAAAAATTCGGAAACAGTCGTGATTCAGAAACAACTCGGGGCTGAATAAAACAGCCCCGGTCGTTAACTTTTTGCTGGAAGGCTCAACCTACGCGGTAGTTTGGCGCTTCCTTGGTGATCTGCACGTCGTGAACGTGGGACTCGGCCATGCCGGCGCCGGTGATCCGCACGAACTCGGGCTTGGTGCGCATCTCTTCGATGTTGGCGCTACCGGTGTAGCCCATCGAGGAGCGCAGGCCGCCCATCAACTGGTGGATGATCGCGCTCAGGGTGCCCTTGTACGGAACACGCCCTTCGATGCCTTCCGGAACCAGCTTCTCGGCGCCTGCCGAGGAGTCCTGGAAGTAACGGTCGGAGGAACCCTGGGCCTGGGACATGGCGCCCAGCGAACCCATGCCGCGATAAGCCTTGTACGAACGGCCCTGGAACAGTTCGATCTCGCCCGGCGCTTCTTCGGTACCGGCGAACATCGAGCCCATCATCACGCAGGAAGCACCGGCCACGATGGCCTTGGACAGGTCACCGGAGAAACGGATGCCGCCGTCGGCGATCAACGGCACGCCAGTGCCTTCGAGGGCAGCGGCGACGTTGGCGATGGCACTGATTTGCGGTACGCCGACACCGGCGACGATACGGGTGGTGCAGATCGAGCCTGGGCCGATACCGACCTTGACTGCGTCAGCGCCAGCTTCGGCCAGGGCCTTGGCGGCAGCGCCGGTGGCGATGTTGCCGCCGATGACCTGCACTTCAGGGAAGTTCTGCTTGACCCAGCGAACGCGGTCGATCACGCCTTTGGAGTGACCGTGAGCGGTGTCGACCACCACCACGTCAACGCCGGCGGCGACCAGGGCGGCAACGCGGTCACCGGTGTCTTTACCGGTACCGACTGCAGCACCGACGCGCAGACGACCTTGATCGTCCTTGCTGGCCAGCGGGTAAGCCTTGGCTTTTTCGATGTCGTTGACGGTCATCATGCCCTTGAGGGCGAATTTTTCGTCGACGATCAGCACGCGTTCGATGCGGTGCTTGTGCAGCAGTTCACGCACATCGTTCTTGTCGGCGCCTTCCTTGACCGTGACCAGACGCTCTTTAGGCGTCATCACTTCACGGACAGTGGCTTCCAGACGGTTCTCGAAACGCACGTCACGGGAGGTGACAATGCCGACCAGGTCGCCATTGTGCAGCACCGGAACGCCGGAGATGTTGTGCATGCGGGTCAGTTCGAACAGCTCGCGCACGGTAGCGTCGGCGACGATGGTGATCGGGTCCTTGACCACACCGGCTTCGTAACGCTTGACCTTGCGCACTTCGGCAGCTTGCTGCTCGATGGTCATGTTCTTGTGGATGATGCCGATACCACCTTCCTGAGCCATGGCAATTGCCAGACGGGCTTCAGTGACGGTGTCCATGGCAGCGGAGACCAGTGGAATATTCAGCTCGATGCCACGGGTAAGGCGGGTCTTGAGACTGACTTCGTTAGGAAGCACCTCGGAATAACCGGGCACTAGGAGAATGTCGTCGAATGTCAGAGCTTCTTGGCTGATACGCAGCATCGCGGGGGCTCCCGAGCGGGAAAATGGAAGCGCGCCATTATAGTCAGACACCCCCTCGGGTTCAATGTAAAACTCTGACTATTATTGGCATTACTGACATACGGGGATTAATGCCCGAATCCAAGGGATTCACCACGTTCCTGTAGGAGCTGCCGAAGGCTGCGATCTTTTGATCTTGATCTTGAAAAATCAAAGTCAAAAGATCGCAGCCTTCAGCAGCTCCTACCGTCAGAGTTCGACTTTGACCCAACTGACTGGCTGATCGAGCCAATCGGCGAATTCGTCGAGAAAGCTCTGTTTGAACCCGGCTTCGGCCCAGTTGTTGAAGATGAACCCGAGGTTGGAGAAGCCGCATTCCTGCAGGAACAGGAAGCCGTTGATGTCGTCTTCATGCCCGCATTCCGGGCAGGTGAAGTTATCGGTGCGCCCCGGCATCCAGTCTTCCAGGCTTTCGAACAGGGCTTCACCGACTTCCTTGCGACATTCGGCGCAGCCGGCTTCTTCAAGGAAACCCTTGGCTGGCGTATAGATGCAGCGCTTGGTAATGATCTCCAGGCCATTGACCGGCTCGCCGAACGGCAGGGCTTCGGGGTGCAGGACCACTGCACGGGCACCGTCGGCGATGGCATGGGCCATGCGATTGCCGGTGCGGCCGCAGGTGGTCAGCTCTTCCTGGATGATGTTCTTGCGCACCAGCCAGCGCACAACGGCCCGGGCCCGGGGCTCGTGCACCGGCAGGGTGGAGATTTTCGGGACGATGATGCTTTGGGAATTCATGGGGTACAGGCCTGGAGCATTGATAAATGACCTGTAGGAGCGAGCCTGCTCGCGATGGTCGTTAACGATAACGCGGGGAGTCTGGTTCCCCGCGGTGTTCTTGAGTCCATCGCGAGCAGGCTCGCTCCTACAGGTAATGCAATGGTGCGATGCCTATAGAAGGTATAGGCCCGCCATAGCTGTTTTTACAGCTCTACGACAACCGCTTGCGAAGCACGGGTCGCCTTGGCGCGGGCGGCTTCGATCGACTCGTCACGCGCCAGGGCCACGCCCATGCGGCGCTGGCCGTTGACTTCAGGCTTGCCGAACAGGCGCAACGCGGTATCCGGCTCGCTCAAGGCAGCGCCCAGGTTGGCGAAAGCGGTCTGGGTCGACTGCCCTTCCACCAGGATCACCGCCGAGGCCGATGGCCCGAACTGACGGATCAACGGGATCGGCAGGCCGAGAATGGCCCGTGCATGCAGGGCGAACTGCGACAGGTCCTGGGAAATCAGGGTCACCAGACCGGTGTCGTGCGGGCGCGGCGAGACTTCGCTGAACCACACCTGGTCACCCTTGATAAACAACTCGACGCCGAACAGACCACGGCCACCCAGGGCTTCGGTCACAGCTTTGGCGACGCGTTCGGATTCAGCCAGGGCAACCGGGCTCATGGCCTGCGGCTGCCAGGATTCCTGGTAGTCGCCCTTCTCCTGACGGTGACCGACCGGCGCGCAGAAGGTGGTGCCGCCCAC
Source organism: Pseudomonas sp. GW456-E7 (assembly GCF_059424105.1). NCBI lineage: Bacteria > Pseudomonadati > Pseudomonadota > Gammaproteobacteria > Pseudomonadales > Pseudomonadaceae > Pseudomonas > Pseudomonas sp. GW456-E7. Next base: position 101,693 of record NZ_JBWKZB010000007.1, read on the forward strand.
GTGGCGCACGGTCAACAGGGTGATTTCGTAGTCGAAATCGATGAAGCCTTCGATGATCACCCGACCTTTACCGGCACGGCCACCTTCCTGGGCGTAGTCCCAGGCTTTCTGCACGTCATCGACGCTGCGCAGCAGGCTCTGGCCCTTGCCCGAGGAACTCATGACCGGCTTGACCACGCATGGGAAACCGAGGTCTTCAACGGCTTTGCTGTAGTCCTCGAAGGTGTCGGCGAAGTGGTACGGCGAGGTCGGCAGGTCCAGCTCTTCAGCGGCCAGGCGACGGATGCCTTCGCGGTTCATGGTCAGTTGCGCGGCGCGGGCGGTCGGGATCACGGTGAAACCTTCAGACTCCAGCTCCACCAGGGTCGCGGTGGCGATCGCTTCGATTTCCGGGACGATGAAATGCGGCTTCTCGGCTTCGATCACGGCACGCAGGGCAGCGCCATCGAGCATGTTGATCACGTGGCTGCGGTGCGCCACCTGCATGGCCGGCGCATTGGCGTAGCGATCCACGGCAATCACTTCAACGCCCAGGCGTTGCAGCTCGATCACCACTTCCTTGCCCAACTCGCCACAGCCACACATCAATACGCGGGTCGCGGTGGGCGACAATGGAGTTCCGATACGGGTCATCTGAAGGTCCTCAAGAAGCGGATCATCGAGGGAAGCACGCTTCCCATGGGGAGAAAGCGCGGCATTTTACATGAACTTCAGCTGACGACAGCCTGTTTGCGCAGGCGCCAGGCCATGATCAGCCACACGGCGGTGACCCCGGCGAATTTCGAACCCAGGGCGGTGAGGATCACCCCCGGCGTCAGGGCGTCGATCATGCCGAAAAAGATAAAGGTGTCGAGGGGAATGCTCAGGGCCGAACTTATCCACAGGCGATCATGCAGCGGGCGCTTGGTGATGCTGAACACCAGCCAGTCGATGCACTCGGAAACCGCAAACGCCGTGGCGCTGGCCAGGGCGATGGACGGATCGGAGGTGACGTAGGACAACACCAGCGCCACCAGCATCGCCACGAGGGCGCCATGCCCGAAACGGGTTTGCACCATGTCGCGCAGGATAAACACCAGCCCGCCCCAGGCCGACCAGATGATGTCCAGGTGGGGGGCAGTGGAGAAGGCGAAGTTGATCAGCACGACGCTGCTGATGTAGGTGATCAGGAAGAGCATGGGAGTACCTGTCAATTTGGCGCACAGGTTACTTCGCCAAACGCAAAATCAAAAGATCGCAGCCTGCGGCAGCTCCTACATGGAATGCGATCCTCTGTAGGAGCTGCCGCAGGCTGCGATCTCTTGATCTTCAATTATCGGCCAGGCGTTTTGCCGATCATCCAGACTAGCCCACTGGCCTTGGCCCGTTCATGACACAACCCCAGCACCTTGCGCCGTTCGTCGTTGGTCATGCGGCTCCAGCGGGTGATTTCCTCAACCGTACGCTGGCAACCGGTGCAGATATCATCGTCATCCAGCGCACAAATACTCACGCAGGGCGATGCCACCGGGCGTTCGGGCGTGCTCATTCTTCCTGCTCGACCAGATCGCGGGCATAACGCTGCGAGTTGTGCACATAGTGGGCTGCGCTGGCTTCCAGCATCTTGATTTGCGGTTCGGTCAATTCGCGCACCACTTTGCCGGGCGAACCCATGACCAGCGACCCGTCCGGAATCTCCTTGCCTTCGCCGATCAGCGAATTGGCGCCAATGATGCAGTTCTTGCCGATCTTCGCGCCATTGAGAATCACCGCGTTGATGCCGATCAGGCTGTTGTCGCCGACGGTGCAGCCGTGGAGCATGGCGTTATGGCCGATGGTCACGCCGGTGCCGATGGTCAGCGGATAGCCCATGTCGGTGTGCATCACGGTGCCGTCCTGGACGTTGCTGTTCTTGCCGATCAGGATCAACTCGTTGTCGCCGCGCAGCACGGCGTTGAACCAGACGTTGGCGCCCTCTTCCAGCTTGACCTTGCCCACCAGCACGGCATTGGGGGCGACCCAGCTCTGTGGATGGGTTTCGACACGGGCGTCGCCCAGGCGGTATTTCATTGTTGTTTTCCTCTGGGCTCGGGCAGTGCCATTCGAACGATGGCTTCAGGTATTGATAAAGCTTTTGGGAGGTTGATGCAGGCTGATTTTGGCGTCATACAGCAGGTTGATCAACTCGACGATCATGATCGCCGTCAGCCCCCAGATCTTGTATTCGCCAAAGCGATAGCTCGGCACGTACCAGCTGCGGCCCTGATAGTCGATGCGATGGGTATGTTCGCGGGGGTCTTTGCGGAAGAACTCCAGGGGCACGCTGAACACCGCGGCGATCTCGGCATCGTTGGCCCGGTATTCGACAAAATCCGGGATCACCCCGACATAGGGCGTGACCATGATGCCATGCAGGCTGATCAGCGGGCTGAGCGGGCCGATCACCTCGACCAGCCCCGGCGGCAGGCCGATTTCTTCCTCGGCTTCACGCAGGGCAGTGAAAATCAGGTCGGGGTCTTCGGGGTCGCGGCGACCGCCGGGGAAGGCGACTTCGCCGCCATGGGTCGACAGGCCGCTGGCACGCAGGGTCAACACCAGCTCGGGCTCGTCACTGCGGGTGATGGGCACCAGCACTGCGGCCTCGGGAAAACGACGATCGGTCTCCAGCGTGCGTGGAGTGTGGTGACTAACCCGATGCAGTAGCTCGTCCAGCATGAGTGTTCTCGATTTGTGCCTTACCCGGCATCATGCACCAATCGCTGCGGTCGCCCAACCCCCGCAACCGCCCCATGTCGCGAAACGACAACTTGCCGACCGGCACCGCCGCACGCCAAGATAGGCGCAGCATTCAGGAACCCCAGCATGAAATTTTGCAGCCAGTGCGGTAACCCGGTGACCCAGCGCATTCCCGAGGGCGATTCACGCCTGCGTTTTGTCTGCGACAGCTGTCAGGCCATCCACTACCAGAACCCCAACATCGTCGCCGGCTGCGTGGCGACCTGGGGCAGCAAGGTGTTGCTGTGCCGGCGGGCCATCGAGCCGCGCCGCGGCTACTGGACCCTGCCCGCCGGTTTCATGGAGAACGGCGAGACCATCGAGCAGGCCGCCATTCGCGAAACCGCCGAGGAAGCCTGCGCCCGGGTGCGCAACCTGAGCATCTATACCCTGATCGATGTGCCACACATCAGCCAGGTGCATGTGTTCTTCCGTGCCGAGCTTGCGGACCTGGATTTTTCTGCCGGCCCCGAGAGCCTGGAAGTGCAATTATTCGACGAAGCGGACATTCCTTGGGATGAGCTGGCTTTCCGCACGGTGGGCCGTACCTTAGAATGCTTCTTCGCTGACCGGCGGACCGAGGTCTATCCCGTACGGTCTGAATCGATCCCGCCGTTGGTGCAGCCTGCCATTACCTGAATTCAGATTCGGCATCTTTACAGGCGCCAAAAGATCGCAGCCTTCGGCAGCTCCTACAAAAACATCTATAAATAAATAGTCGCGACACCTCCTGGGGAATCGTTTCAATGCGCTGGTTGCTTGCCCTGTTCTGTTTGTCGTTCGTCGCGGTGTCCCAGGCTTCTGCCCTGGAACCCCTGGACGGCAAGGTCATCGAGAAAATCCTGGTTCTCAAGTCGTCCCATCAATTGCAATTGATCAATGACGGCAAGCCGCTCAAGACCTATCGCATTTCCCTGGGCAAGCGTCCCAAGGGGCCGAAACTGATGGAAGGCGACAAACGCACCCCGGAAGGCCTCTACTGGGTCGACTGGCGCAAGGTCAGTGATAAATTCAACCTGGCGATGCACATTTCCTACCCGAACATCAGTGACTCGGCCCGCGCCCGTCGTGAAGGCGTCGAGCCCGGCGGCATGATCATGATCCACGGCACCCCGGACACCGAGGACACTCCGGAAGACCTGTTCCACACCCTGGACTGGACCGACGGCTGCATCGCCATGCGCAACATGGACATGCGCGAAGTCTGGAACCTGGTGCCGGACGGCACGATGATCGAAATTCGTCCGTAATTCCCCACGACCATTGGTCGGCATCAAAAAATAAAATCGAAAGATCGCAGCCTGCGGCAGCTCCTACAGGGTGAATACCATTTCGCTCTGTAGGAGCTGCCGCAGGCTGCGATCTTTGTCGTTTTAAAGCCCACCGCTAATACCACTTCAAACCACCCTACCTCCAGCCGGCCACAATCAGCCAATTCTTGTAAAACACCCGCGTTGACATGGTATGCAAGTGGTATTAGTTTCGCCTCACAACCGGGCGACAACAATCCTATATCCGCATCGGACAATGCCTACATGAACGACCTACAGGCCCTGCGCCCCGACGACACCCAACCCACGCCGTTGTACCTGCAACTGGCACGCAATCTGGAAGCGGCGATCCATGCCGGCCAGTGGAAAGCCGAACAGGCCATGCCGTCGGAGCGCCATCTGAGCGAGACCCTGGGGATCTCCCGCGTCACCGCCCGCAAGGCGCTGGAAGTATTGTTCGAACAAGGCCTGATCCGCCGTAACCAGGGCTCCGGCACCTTCATCACGCCGCGCCTGGAACAACCGCTATCGCGACTGTCCGGTTTCAGTGAAATGCTCCGCCTCAAGGGTTTCGTGCCCGGTTCGCAATGGCTGGAGCGGGAAATCACCCTGCCGACCCACGAAGAACTGATCCGCCTCGGCCTGTCGCCCAACGACAAGGTCGCGCGGCTCAAACGCCTGCGCAAGGCCGACGACACCGTGATGGCCATCGAGATGAGCACCCTGCCCGCCTCGATCATTCCCAAGCCGCAATCGGTGGGTGATTCCCTCTACGAATTCCTCGACGGCATCGGCAAGCCGGTGGTGCGCGCCTTGCAGCACATCCAGGCGATCAACGCCTCGGACGAGTTCGCCGCGCTGGTCGGCATCGCCCCCGGCACCGCGATGCTGCTGATGACCCGGGTCGGCTACCTGGAAGACAACACGCCCATCGAAGTCACCGACACCTATTGCCGCAACGACTACTACGACTTTGTGGCAGAGCTGCGTCGCTGACAAACAGCCGGTCGCTAAAAACCGAGATCCCGACATGTCCGAAGACAACATCCTCACCGCCCACGGCTGGGTTCGCGGCCGACTGGTCCACGCCCACGGCAAGGTCGTGTCCATCGAAGGCGTCCCCTGCGATCCGGCGGACAACGACCTGCCTTATCTGCTGCCGGGTTTCATCGACCTGCACGTTCACGGCGGTGGCGGCAAAGACATCATGGAAGGCACGCCCGCCTTCGAAACCATCACCCGCACCCACTTGCGCTTCGGCACCACGTCGTTGCTGGCGACCACCATGACGGCGCCGAGCGAAGAGATCACCAGCGTGCTCAAAGCCGTCGGCGAATTCTGTGAGCAGCGGCCACAAGGCTGCGCCCGGGTGCTCGGCGTACACCTCGAAGGCCCCTACATCAACCCCGGCAAGCTCGGCGCACAACCCAACTTCGCCCACACCGCGTTGCTGGCCGAGGTCGAAGCGTACCTGGCACTGGCGCCGATCCGGGTGATCACCATTGCCCCGGAAATCGCCGGTCACGATGCCTTGATCCGCGACCTCAGCCGCCGCGGCATCCGCATGCAGATCGGCCACACCCTGGGCAGTTACGAGGAAGGCGTCGCGGCGCTGGAGGCCGGTGCCAGCAGCTTCACCCACCTCTACAACGCCATGAGCCCGCTGCATCACCGCGAGCCGGGGATCGTCGGCGCTGCACTGGCCCACGCCAAATACGCCGAACTGATCCCGGACTTGCTGCACGTGCACCCTGGCGCCATCCGCGTCGCCCTGCGCTCGATCCCGTGCCTGTACTGCGTCACCGACTCGACCGCCGCCGCCGGCATGCCCGACGGCGAGTACAAACTCGGCAGCCACACCGTGACCAAGTGCCTGGGCGGCGTGCGCCTGCCCGACGGCACCCTGGCCGGCAGCACCCTGACCATGGATCAGGCCCTGCGCAACCTGGTGAAAATCGGCCTGCCCATCGCCGAAGCCTCGCAGCGCCTGTCGCAATTCCCCGCCGACTACCTCGGCCTCACCGAGCGCGGACGCCTGCAACCGGGGGCCTGGGCCGACTGCGTGCGGCTGGATCGCTCACTGAAACTGACCGCCGTCATGGTCGAAGGAGAAGACATTGACTTCAAAAATGCTTGAAGAGGCGCTGTCCTCGTTCGAGGCCGTGCAAGCCCAATTGCAAAAACTCGACCCGCAGATGATCGAGATCGCCGGACGCCTGCGTCGTCAGCCGCCGCAAGTGGCCATGACCGTGGCGCGCGGCAGCTCCGACCACGCCGCCAGTTACTTCGCCTACCTGACCATGCAGCTGTTGGGCATCCCGGTGGCGTCGTTGCCGATGTCGGTGGTGACCATGCAGCAGGCGCCGCTGAAGGTCAGCGGTCAGGTGGCATTCGCCTTCTCGCAATCGGGGCAAAGCCCGGACCTGGTCAACAGCCTGCGCCTGTTGCGCAAGCGCGGCGCCTTGAGCATTTCGCTGGTCAATGCCGAGGACTCGCCGCTGGAAGCCGCCTGTGAATTCAGCCTGCCGCTGTGTGCCGGCACGGAAAGCAGCGTCGCCGCGACCAAGAGTTTCATCGCCACCCTGAGCGCCAGCGCGCGGTTGATCGGGCACTGGAAGGACGACGCCGAACTGCTCGAGGCTGGTTTGGCCTTGCCCGACGGCCTGCGCAACGCCGCGCAGCAGGACTGGAGCCCGGCCATCGAGGCCTTGCGCGATTGCCAGCGGCTGATGGTGATCGGTCGGGGCGCCGGTTTCGCCATCGCCCAGGAAGCGGCACTCAAATTCAAAGAGACCTCGGCGATCCAGGCCGAAGCCTTCAGCAGTGCCGAAGTCCGTCACGGTCCGATGGCCCTGATCGGTGACAACTACCCGCTGCTGGTGTTTGCCCCACGGGGTGCCGAGCAGGCCGGTCTGTTGAGCCTGGCCGCCGACATGCGCCAGCGCGGCGCCCGTGTCCTGCTGGCCGCGCCGGATGACGTGCTCGAACGCGACCTGACGCTGACCCGCGCCGAACACCCGGCCCTCGACCCGATTCTGGCGATCCAGAGTTTCTACGTGATGGCCGCCGGCCTGGCCGTGGCTCGTGGCATGGACCCGGACCAGCCGCGGCACTTGAGCAAAGTCACCCGCACCCATTGAATCATTGTCCCCTGTAGGAGCGAGCTTGCTCGCGATGGACGTCAACGATGACGCGTGTTTCCTGAATGAACGCGCTGTTCTCAGGTTCTTCGCGAGCAAGCTCGCTCCTACAGGTGGCGAGCTGATCTGAACTTTTTATGAGACCGAGCCATGCATAACAACAATAAAGAGCTGACTTTAAGCGCCCCGCTCAGCGGCCCGGTGCTCACGCTCGCCAAAGTCCCGGACCCGGTGTTTGCCAGCGGCGCCATGGGCGACGGCATCGCCATCGATCCGCTCAACGACACGCTCCATGCCCCCTGCGCGGGGGTGGTGGTACATGTCGCGCGCACCGGTCACGCGGTGACCTTGCGTGCCGACAATGGCGCGGAATTGCTCCTGCACCTGGGCCTCGACACGGTCGAGCTGCAGGGCCAGGGCTTCTCGATGCTGGTCAAGGAAGGCGCCCGCGTCGCCAATGGCCAACCCCTGCTGCGCTACGACCTGGACAAAGTCGCGCAGCAGTGCAAAAGCCTGGTCAGCCTGCTGATCCTCACCAACAGCCAGGACTTTCAGGCGCGGCCCATCACCCTCAAATCGGTGAAAGTCGGTGAGCCGCTGCTGCACATCATTCGTCGACAGTCATCGACCGCAGAGGTCGATGTCGAATTTGCCGGCGCAGAGATTGTCGGTCACGTGCGCATTGCTCACCGTGGCGGGCTGCACGCGCGGCCGGCGGCGTTGATCCGTCAGACCGCACAAGGTTTCAAAAGCAAATCGCAGCTGCACTTCGCCGGCAAGTCGGCCACCTGCGACAGCCTGATCGGCCTGATGGGGCTGGCCATCGGCGAGCAGGCAGAAGTCCAGGTCAGTTGCCAGGGCCCGGATGCCGAAGCCGCATTGCAAGCCTTGCTCACCGCGTTATCCACAGCCCTGGCCGAAGACAGTCACGCCGCCGCGCCACCGACGATCGCCCAACGCAATCGCCCCGTCGAAGCCGGTGTCTTGCACGGCGTGTGCGCGGCACCAGGCCTGGTCGGCGGGCCGCTGTTTCGCCTGAATGCGATCAGCCTGCCAGTGGACGCCGGCCAGCATGATCCGCAACAGCAACGCCAGGTTCTGGACGCGGCACTGGGCCAGGTGCGCAGCGAAATCGACCACACCCTGGCCCAGGCAAAAAAACACAAGGACAGCGCTGAAGAGGCTATTTTCGCCGCGCACCTGGCGCTGCTCGAAGATCCGGCCTTGCTCGACGCTGCCCGTCAATCCGTCGACCAGGGCACGGCCGCGACCCACGCCTGGAGCCAGGCCATCGACACGCAATGCGAAGTGCTCCAGCAAACCGGCAGCACATTACTCGCCGAACGTGCCAACGACCTGCGCGACATCAAGCAACGGGTGCTGCGCGTATTGCTCGGCGATACCTGGCATTACGACGTGCCGGCCGGCGCCATCGTTGCGGCCCATGAACTGACGCCCTCCGACTTGTTGCAACTGAGCCAGCAAGGCGTCGCCGGGCTGTGCATGGCCGAGGGCGGTGCGACCTCCCACGTGGCGATTCTGGCCCGGGGCAAAGGCCTGCCGTGCATGGTCGCACTGGGCTCGACGCTGCTCGATCAGCAACAGGGGCAACCGGTGGTGCTGGACGCCGACGGCGGCCGCCTCGAACTGACACCCGGCACACAGCGCCTGGCCGACGTGCGCAAGCTGCAACAGCAACAGCAACAACGCCGCGCCGAACAACAGGCCCAGGCGCACACACCGGCGCTGACCACCGATGGCCTGCGCATCGAAGTCGCCGCCAACGTGGCGTCCAGCACGGAAGCGGCAGACGCATTGGCCAATGGCGCCGACGGCGTCGGCTTGCTGCGCACCGAATTTCTCTTCGTCGACCGCCAGACGGCCCCGGACGAACAGGAACAACACCAGGCCTATCAAGCGGTGCTCGATGCCATGGGCGACAAGTCGGTGATCATCCGCACCATCGACGTCGGTGGCGACAAGCAACTCGATTACCTGCCACTGCCCGCCGAGGCCAACCCGGTGCTCGGCCTGCGCGGCATTCGCCTGGCCCAGGTCCGCCCGGAACTGCTCGACCAGCAACTGCGCGCGCTGCTGCACCTGCGCCCGCTATCACGCTGCCGGATCCTGCTGCCGATGATCACTGAGGTCGATGAACTGCTGCACATCCGCCAGCGCCTCGACGCCTTGTGCACCGAACTGGGTCTGGCGCAGCGCCCGGAGCTGGGGGTGATGATTGAAGTGCCGGCCGCCGCGCTGCTGGCCGAGCAACTGGCGGAGCACGCGGATTTCCTGTCCATCGGCACCAATGACCTGTCGCAATACACCCTGGCCATGGACCGCGACCACGCCGGCCTTGCCGCGCGCGTCGATGCGTTGCACCCGGCCCTGCTGCGGTTGATCGCCCAAACCTGCGCCGGTGCGGCGCAGCACAAGCGTTGGGTCGGTGTCTGCGGTGCACTGGCGTCCGATCCGCTGGCCACGCCGGTGTTGATCGGCCTGGGGGTCAGTGAGTTGTCGGTGAGCCCGGTACAGATCGGTGAAATCAAGGACCGCGTACGTCATCTCGACGCCAGCGAATGCCGGCGCATCAGCCTGGGCCTGCTCAAGCTGAGCAGCGCCAGCGCCGTGCGTCATGCCTGTCACCAGCACTGGCCTCTGAGCTAGCTCTTTACAAAAGAAGAACAAAAATCCAGGGAGATCCGCCATGTACCAACTTTTCATTGAAGGCCTGCAACGCCTCGGCCGCGCGCTGATGCTGCCGATCGCGATCCTGCCGATTGCCGGCCTGCTGCTGCGCCTGGGTGACACCGACCTGCTGAACATCGCGATCATCCATGACGCCGGCCAGGTGATCTTTGCCAACCTGGCGATGATCTTCGCCATCGGCATCGCGGTCGGTTTCGCCAAGGACAACAACGGTACGGCGGGACTTGCAGGGGTGATCGGTTACCTGGTGATGATCGCCACCCTCAAGGTGCTCGACCCGAGCATCAACATGGGCATGCTCGCCGGGATCGTCAGCGGCCTGATGGCCGGCGCGCTGTACAACCGCTTCAAGGACATCAAGCTGCCGGAATACCTGGCCTTCTTCGGTGGCCGACGGTTCGTGCCGATTGTCACCGGGTTCGCCGCCGTGGGCCTGGGCGTGGTGTTCGGCTATATCTGGCCGCCGATCCAGCACGGCATCAACAGCTTCGGCACGCTGATGATGGAGAGTGGCAGCATTGGTGCGCTCGTCTTCGGCGTGTTCAACCGCTTGCTGATCGTCACCGGCCTGCACCATATCCTCAATAACATGGCGTGGTTCGTGTTCGGCAATTTCACCGACCCCAGCACCGGTGCGCTGGTCACCGGCGACCTGTCGCGCTACTTCGCCGGCGACCCGAAAGGCGGCCAGTTCATGACCGGCATGTTCCCGGTGATGATCTTCGGCCTGCCCGCCGCGTGCCTGGCGATGTACCGCAACGCCCTGCCGGAACGGCGCAAGGTGATGGGCGGGATTTTCCTGTCGATGGCCCTGACCGCGTTCCTGACCGGTGTGACCGAGCCGATCGAATTCGCCTTCATGTTCCTCGCGCCGCTGCTGTTTCTGCTGCATGCGTTGCTGACCGGTCTGTCGATGGCCATCACCAATGCGCTGAACATTCACCTGGGCTTCACGTTCTCCGGTGGCTTCATCGACATGGTGCTGGGCTGGGGCAAGTCCACCAACGGTTGGCTGGTGATCCCGGTGGGCCTGGCGTATGCCGTGATCTATTACGTGGTGTTCGATTACTGCATCCGGCGTTTCGACCTGAAGACCCCGGGCCGCGAAACCAGCGTTGCCGCCCCGCAAGTGGCGGTGGCCGACAATGAACGCGCCGGGGCTTACATCAAGGCCTTGGGTGGCGCGGAAAACCTGATCACCGTCGGTGCCTGCACCACGCGGTTGCGCCTGGACATGGTGGATCGCAACAAGGCCTCGGATACCGATCTGAAGGCGCTCGGCGCCATGGCCGTGGTGCGTCCGGGCAAGGGCGGGAGTTTGCAGGTAGTGGTCGGGCCGATGGCCGATGCGATTGCCGATGAAATTCGCCTGGCGATGCCGGCGCTGGGGCGTGCCATGGTGTCGTCGCCGGCAGCAGAAATCGACGCGCCTCCACCTGCCGCCGTGGCAACACCCGAGGCGCAGCAATGGCTCAATGCGCTGGGGGGTGGCGACAATGTGCTGCAACTCGACTGCATCGCCATGACGCGCATCCGCCTGCAACTGGCCAATGGCAAGGCGTTGTCGGAGTGTGATTTGAAAGCGCTGGGGTGCCAGGGTGTGAGTCAGCTGGAAGGCGGAGTCTGGCATCTGTTGGTTGGCGACAAGGCACCGAGTTTGAGTGATGCGCTGGAAGCGCTGGTCAATCGCAGTGAGGTCAGTGCCAAGGTTTAGATCCTCGGTGCCTTATAGGCCTCATCGCGAGCAAGCTCGCTCCCACATTGGATCGGCAAACACTGGACCATTGTGGGAGCGAGCTTGCTCGCGATGAGGCCATCACTAACACCACAAAAACCCGGTCAACAAAAAACCCGCTGAAATCACTTTCAGCGGGTTTTTCATTTCAGCGGCACGAGAATCAGAAATCCTCCAGCCGCCACACTTCATAAGCCGGCGTCTCGTAGGGGTGGCTCTGCTTCAGAGCCGCCACCACCGGGCGAATCAACTCATCCGCCACCACCAGCTCAACCTTCCATTCCTCGACCTGCTCGACCTGCCCTGCCTCACCAATGAACGGCTGACTGCCGTCCAGTGGACGAAACTGGCCGAGGCCCAACACTTGCCATGCACAGTGGTCGTAAGCACCGATCCGTCCGCCACCGGCAGCGAATACAGCGTCCTTGACCACCTCGACATGACTGTCAGGAACAAAAAAAGCGAGCTTGTACACGGCGCTTAGTTCACCCACACACGAGCATTACGGAACATACGCATCAACGGTGCATCTTCGTTCCAGTCATCCGAACGCCACGAGTTCTGCACGGCGCGGAACACACGCTCCGGGTGCGGCATCATAATGGTCACGCGACCGTCGCGGCTGGTCAAACCGGTGATCCCGCGCGGCGAGCCGTTCGGGTTGGCCGGGTAGCTTTCGGTGACCTTGCCGTGGTTGTCGACGAAACGCATCGCCACGCAACCGGACAGATCGGCTTCCAGCAACGCTTCTTCGCTGGCGAACTCGGCATGACCTTCGCCGTGGGCGATGGCGATCGGCATGCGCGAACCGGCCATGCCCTGCAGGAAGATCGAATTCGACTCCTGGATCTGCACCATGGCAACACGGGCTTCGAACTGCTCGGAACGGTTGCGCACGAAGTGCGGCCAGAACTCGCTGCCCGGGATCAGCTCGTGCAGGTTGGACATCATCTGGCAACCGTTGCACACGCCGAGGGTGAAGCTGTCGTTGCGCTCAAAGAAGCCCTGGAACGCATCGCGGGCGCGGCTGTTGAACAGCGCGGATTTCGCCCAGCCTTCACCGGCACCCAATACGTCGCCGTAGGAGAAGCCGCCGCAAGCGACCATGCCCTTGAACTCGTTCAGGTCGACACGGCCGGCCAGGATGTCGCTCATGTGCACGTCGATCGCGTTGAAACCGGCGCGGTCGAACGCCGCCGCCATTTCCACCTGACCGTTGACGCCCTGCTCACGCAGCACGGCAACCTGTGGGCGAATGCCTTTCTTGATGTAAGGCGCGGCGATGTCCTGGTTGATGTCGTAGCTCAGCTTGACGCTCAGGCCAGGGTTGTCTTCTTCCAGCAGCACGTCGAACTCTTGCTCGGCGCAGTCGGCGTTGTCACGCAGGCGCTGGATCTGGTAGCTGGTCTCGGCCCACTGGCGTTGCAGCAGACGACGCTGGCCTTCGAACACGGTGTCGCCGTTGAAGGTGATGCTGATCTCGCCGTTGTTCATCGGCTGACCGATCACCGACACGCAGTCACCCAGGCCAGCTGCGCTGAACTGCGCGAGGATGTCCGGGGTGGCGTCCTGGCGAACCTGGATCACGGCACCCAGTTCTTCGTTGAACAGGATCGCGGCGATGTCGGCGGAGGTTTCCGCCAGACCGTCGAGGTTCAGGCTCAGGCCGCAGTGACCGGCGAAGGCCATTTCAACCACGGAGGTCAACAGACCACCGTCGGAACGGTCGTGGTAAGCCAGCAGGTGACCGTCGGCGTTGAGGCCCTGGATCACGGCGAAGAAGGCCTTCAGGTCTTCGGCGTCGTCGACGTCCGGCGCCTGTTTGCCGAGCTTGCCGTGGACCTGCGCGAGGATCGACGCGCCCATGCGGTTCTGGCCGCGGCCCAGGTCGATCAGGATCAGGTCGGTGGTGCCCTTGTCCATGCGCAGTTGCGGGGTCAGGGTCTGACGGATGTCAGTCACTGGCGCGAAACCGGTCACGATCAGGGACATCGGCGACGTGACGGACTTGTCCACGCCTTCATCGTTCCAGCGCGTGGCCATGGACATCGAGTCCTTGCCCACCGGAATGGTGATGCCCAGCTCAGGGCACAGTTCCATGCCGACCGCTTTCACGGTGTCGTACAGACGCGCGTCTTCGCCCGGGTGACCGGCAGCGGACATCCAGTTCGCCGACAGCTTGATGTCGGAGATCTTGCCGATGCGCGAGGCCGCGATGTTGGTCAGGGTTTCGCCGATGGCCATGCGGCCCGACGCCGGAGCGTCCAGCAGTGCCAGCGGAGTGCGCTCGCCCATGGCCATGGCTTCACCGGTGTAGACGTCGAAGCTGGTGGCGGTGACGGCAACGTCGGCCACCGGCACCTGCCACGGGCCGACCATCTGGTCACGGGCCACGAGGCCGGTGATGGTGCGGTCGCCGATGGTGATCAGGAAGCTCTTGCTGGCCACGGCCGGGTGATGCAGGACGCGCTCGACGCAGTCGGCAATGTTCAGGGTCGACGGATCGAAGTCGTCGCCCAGCTCGGCTTCACGCACCACCGAACGGTGCATGCGCGGTGCCTTGCCCAGCAACACTTCCAGTGGCATGTCCACCGGGCTGTTGCCGAAGTGGCTGTCGGTGACAGTAAGCTGCGGCTCGGCAGTGGCTTCGCCGACCACGGCAAACGGGCAACGCTCACGTTCGCAGATCGCCTTGAAACGCTCGAAATCCGCCGGGCCGACCGCCAGAACGTAGCGTTCCTGGGATTCGTTGGACCAGATTTCGTGCGGGGCCATGCCCGGCTCGTCGTTTGGAATGTTGCGCAGTTCGAAACGGCCACCACGGTCGCCGTCGTTGACCAGTTCCGGGAAGGCGTTGGACAGACCGCCCGCACCCACGTCGTGGATGAAGCTGATCGGGTTCTTGTCGCCCAGTTGCCAGCAACGGTCGATGACTTCCTGGCAGCGACGTTCCATTTCAGGGTTTTCGCGCTGTACCGAAGCGAAGTCCAGGTCCGCCGAGCTGGTGCCGGTGGCCATGGAGGAAGCCGCGCCGCCGCCCAGGCCGATCAGCATCGCCGGGCCACCGAGCACGATCAGCTTGGAGCCAACGAGGATCTCGCCTTTCTTGACGTGTTCTTCGCGGATGTTGCCCATGCCGCCCGCCAGCATGATCGGCTTGTGGTAACCGCGAACTTCGTCACCGTGCGGGGTGCTGATCGACTGTTCGAAGGTACGGAAGTAGCCGGTCAGGGCCGGACGACCGAATTCGTTGTTGAACGCGGCACCGCCCAACGGGCCTTCGATCATGATGTCCAGCGCGGTAACGATGCGCTCAGGCTTGCCGTACGGCACTTCCCACGGCTGTTCGAAGCCTGGGATCTGCAGGTTGGACACGGTGAAACCGGTCAGGCCGGCTTTCGGCTTGGCGCCGCGACCGGTGGCGCCTTCGTCACGGATTTCGCCACCGGAACCGGTGGATGCGCCCGGGAACGGGGCAATCGCGGTCGGGTGGTTGTGGGTCTCGACCTTCATCAGGATGTGCACCGGTTCCTGCACCGCGCCGTACTGGCGGGTTTCAGGGTCCGGGAAGAAGCGACCGGCCACGGAACCGACGATCACTGAAGCGTTGTCCTTATAAGCCGACAGGACACCTTCGCTGTGCATCTGGTAGGTGTTCTTGATCATGCCGAACAGGCTTTTTTCCTGGCTCTGGCCGTCAATGTCCCAACTGGCGTTGAAGATCTTGTGACGGCAGTGCTCGGAGTTCGCCTGGGCGAACATCATCAGTTCGATGTCATGCGGGTTGCGCTTCAAGCCGACGAAAGCGTTGACCAGGTAGTCGATCTCGTCTTCGGCCAGGGCCAGGCCCAGCTCGGTGTTGGCTTTTTCCAGCGCGGCGCGGCCGCCACCCAGCACGTCGATGGCGGTCAGGGGTTTCGGTTCGGCGTGGCTGAACAGGCCGGCGGCCTGTTCGAGGTTGCCCAGGACGATCTGGGTCATGCGGTCGTGCAGACCGTCTGCGATCAACCGGGCTTCAGCGTCGCTGAACTGGCCGGCCACGTAGAACGCGATGCCGCGCTCCAGGCGCTGGATTTTCGCCAGGCCGCAGTTGCGGGCGATGTCGCTGGCCTTGCTCGACCATGGCGAGATGGTGCCGAAACGCGGCAGCACCAGGAACAGACGACCGGTCGGCTCCTGTACCGGAACGCTTGGACCGTACTTCAGGAGGCGCGCAAGCACCTGCTGTTCGTCGCCGGTCAGGACGCCGGTAACTTCGGCGAAGTGAGCGAATTCAGCATACAGGCCGCTGACAGCCGGAACCTTCTGGCTCAGTTGCTCAAGGAGCTTGCTGTGGCGAAAGGCGGAAAGGGCAGGAGCGCCGCGCAGGATCAACATCTTCGGGACAGCCTCGGGAAGGGGTGTGCTTTGAGGCCGTGCATTCTAGCCTAAACCGCCCGCGACATCACCCGAAACGCTACGCACGGTTGCACTCGAGTGTCGATCTGTGTTTCTGCCCCGAAAGTCAGGTTAACCGGGCGTATGACGACAGCTTATTTTTACCGTGACAAAACGCAGACAAGGCCCGTTCCTGCGGGGTTTCGGCCGAATTTGTGATCTCTAGCAGACTCGCCCTTCACTGTCGAGATATGGCGCCCGTGGTCCTTTGCGTATACTGCGCAGATGTTTTTCCCAATGGCTTTGCGTCCGCGGTACGCCAAATGGCTGATCGCAACCGGACTCTTCCTGATGCTCGGTGCCTGTGTTGATAAACCCAACACGCTCGAGCGCGTAAAGGAGGATGGCGTGCTGCGGGTGGTTACCCGAAACAGCCCCGCCACCTACTTTCAGGATCGCAACGGTGAAACCGGCTTCGAATACGAGCTGGTGAAGCGCTTCGCCGACGATCTGGGGGTCGAGCTCAAGATCGAGACCGCCGACAACCTCGATGATCTGTTCAACCAGGTCGGCAAGCCCAACGGCCCGGTCCTGGCGGCTGCCGGCCTGGTCAGCAGCGAAGAACGCAAGAAGCAGGTGCGCTTCTCCCACTCCTATCTGGAAGTCACCCCGCAGGTCATCTACCGCAACGGCCAGTCACGGCCGACCGACGCCAAGGATCTGGTGGGCAAGAAGATCATGGTGCTCAAGGGCAGCACCCACGCCGAACAATTGGCAAAGCTGAAACAGAAGTTTCCCGGCATCGAATACGAAGAGTCTGACGCAGTCGAGGTCGTCGATCTCCTGCGCATGGTCGACGAAGGTCAGATCGACCTCACGCTCGTCGACTCCAACGAAGTCGCGATGAACCAGGTGTACTTCACCAACATCCGGGTCGCCTTCGACCTCGGTGACGCCAGCAACCAGAGCTGGGCCGTCGGGCTGGGCGAGGACAACAGCCTGCTCAACGAAATCAACGACTACCTCGACAAGGTCAAGAAAAACGGCACCCTGCAACGCCTCAAGGATCGTTACTACGGGCACGTCGACGTTCTCGGCTACATGGGCGCCACCACCTTTGCCCAACACTTGCAGCAACGCCTGCCCAAGTACGAGCAGCACTTCAAGTCGTACGCCAAGAAGGAGAAAGTCGACTGGCGCCTGCTGGCGGCCATCGGCTATCAGGAATCCCTGTGGCAACCGACCGTCACATCCAAGACCGGTGTGCGCGGCCTGATGATGCTGACCCAGAACACCGCGCAGGCCATGGGCGTGTCCAACCGCCTCGATCCGAAACAAAGCATCATGGGCGGCGCCAAGTACCTGGCCTACATAAAGGACCAGCTCGACAATTCGATCCAGGAACCGGACCGTACCTGGTTTGCCCTGGCAGCCTACAACGTCGGCAGCGGCCATCTGGACGACGCGCGCAAACTGGCGGCCAAGGAAGGTTTGAACCCGGACAAATGGCTGGACGTGAAGAAGATCCTGCCGCGCCTGTCCGAGAAGAAGTGGTACAGCAAGACCCGTTACGGCTACGCCCGCGGCGGCGAACCGGTGCATTTCGTGGCGAACATCCGTCGCTACTACGACATCCTGACCTGGGTAACCCAGCCGCAGCTTGAAGGCG
The DNA here is from genome assembly GCF_059424105.1 of Pseudomonas sp. GW456-E7. Classification (NCBI taxonomy): domain Bacteria; kingdom Pseudomonadati; phylum Pseudomonadota; class Gammaproteobacteria; order Pseudomonadales; family Pseudomonadaceae; genus Pseudomonas; species Pseudomonas sp. GW456-E7. The sequence continues at coordinate 119,348 of NZ_JBWKZB010000007.1, forward strand.
ACCAGGTCGCCGAGGGCAAACTGCTGGTGCCGGGGATCGACAAGAGCAAACCGGCTCAAGAGCCAGCACCGCTCTGACAGCCACCACCAAACAAATGTGGGAGCGAGCTTGCTCGCGATGAGGCCCTTTCAGTCACATCGATTGTGTCTGTCAGACCGCTATCGCGAGCAAGCTCGCTCCCACAGGGTTTTGCGTTGGGTTTAAGCCTTGGCAGCCGCCGCCAGAATCAGCGCCTTCATCTCCGACACCGCCGACTTGAAGCCAACGAACAACGCATGGGCCACCAGCGCATGCCCGATGTTCAGCTCGTTGATGCCCTTGATCGCCGCCACGGCTTCCACGTTGTGATAATGCAGGCCATGCCCGGCATTGACGATCAACCCCTGGGCCAGGCCGAAGGCCACGCCATCGGCCACACGCTTGAGTTCTTCGGCGACTTCGGTCGGTGTCTCGGCATCGGCATAACGCCCGGTGTGCAGTTCAATGGCCGGGGCGCCAACACGGCGCGAGGCTTCGATCTGACGCTCGTCGGCGTCGATGAACAGCGACACTTCGGAGCCGATCTTCGACAGGCGTTCAACCGCCGCCTTGATCCGCGCTTCCTGCCCCGCCACATCCAGTCCGCCTTCGGTGGTCAGTTCCTGACGGGTTTCCGGCACCAGGCAAATGTGCGCCGGGCGGATGCGTTCGGCGAACTGCATCATTTCTTCGGTGACGCCCATTTCGAAGTTCATGCGGGTTTGCAGCACGTCCTTGAGCACCAGGACGTCGCGTTCCTGAATGTGCCGGCGGTCTTCGCGCAGGTGCACGGTGATGCCGTCAGCGCCCGCCTCTTCCGCGTCCAGCGCTGCCTTGACCGGGTCCGGATAACGGGTGCCCCGGGCCTGACGCAGGGTGGCAACGTGGTCGATGTTCACGCCAAGAAGAATACGGGTGCTGGTGGTCACGGAAAGCGCTCCAGAAGAAGAGAAAGTTCGGTGCACAGCATACGGTGTGATCAGGGCTTGCGAAACAGCTCGCGACTGACAAGTGGACGGCCGCCCAGGTGAACGGCCAACGCCTGGCGCATCAAGCGCTTGGCGGCAGACAGAGCGCCAGGGGCAGACCAGTCGGCCTCAGCCATGGCCAGCAGTTCGGTGCCGTTGAACAGACCCGGTTGCAGCAGGTAGACCCGCTCCAGCCCGGCATCCACTTGCAAACGGTAGAGGCCGTCCGGTGCGATGGGCTGATCGTGAATATCAGTCGTCAGGGAAAACCCGTAGCCGAGGTCATCGAGCAAGCGCCATTCGAAGGAGCGCAGCAAGGGCTCCAGGGGTCGACCTTCGGCCAGGGCCAGCAAGGTGGCGGCGTAATGATCGAACACCGAGGGGAGCGGATCTTCAGCGGGCAGCAGGCGAATCAGCAGCTCATTGAGGTAAAGACCGCTGAACAGCGCCTCGCCATTGAGCCAGGTGGAAACACCGGCACTTTCCATGCGCCCGACGTTCTTCAACTCGCCCTTGCCCCGGAACTCGACTTCCAATGGCACGAACGGCCGCGCCAGCGTCCCGGCCTTGCCCCGCGCACTGCGCAACACCGCCCGCAGCCGGCCTTGCGGCGTCAGGAAATCCACCAGCGCGCTGTTTTCACGGTAGGCGCGGGAGTGCAGGACGTAGGCGGGTTGGCCGATTGGCGGGGTTGAGGACATGGCAATCAGAATTCTCAAGATGGGAACACGATCTTACAAACACCCCAAAACCAATGTGGGAGCGAGCTTGCTCGCGATTGCGGTCTGTCAGTCAACATTGATGTTGAATTTCAGGCCCTCATCGCGAGCAAGCTCGCTCCCACAGGGTTTCACTGGTGTATCAGGAACCGAGTCTTACAGGTCGCCATAACCCAGCGAACGCAACGCACGCTCGTCATCGGACCAGCCGCCCTTAACCTTGACCCACAGGTTGAGCATGATCTTGGAGTCGAACAGCAGCTCCATGTCTTTGCGCGCTTCGGTGCCGATACGCTTGATGCGCTCGCCCTTGTCGCCAATGATGATTTTCTTCTGGCCATCGCGCTCGACGAGGATCAAGGCATGGATGTGCAGGGTCTTGCCCTGCTGCTTGAACTCTTCGATCTCGACGGTGATCTGGTATGGCAACTCGGCGCCCATCTGGCGCATGATTTTCTCGCGCACAAGCTCGGCGGCGAGGAAACGGCTGCTGCGGTCGGTGATCTGGTCTTCCGGGAAGAAGTGATCGTTTTCCGGCAAATGCTCGGCAATCACCCGCTCCAGTGCATCGAGGTTGTGCCCGTGCTGCGCGGAAATCGGGATGATCTGCGCATTCGGCAGCTGCTCCTGCAACCAGCTCAGGTGCGGCATCAGCTCGGCCTTGTCTTCGATGCGATCGGTCTTGTTCAACGCCACGATCAGCGGACCGGTCACGTACTGGACGCGCTCGAGCACCATCTGGTCCTCTTCGGTCCACTTGGTGCGGTCGACCACGAAGATCACCACGTCGACGTCTTTCAACGCCGCCGAAGCGGTCTTGTTCATGTAGCGGTTCAGGGCCTTCTCGCCACCCTTGTGCATACCGGGGGTGTCGACGTAGATCGCCTGCACGTCACCCTCGGTCTTGATACCGAGCATGTTGTGGCGGGTGGTTTGCGGCTTGCGCGAGGTGATCGCCAGCTTCTGACCCAGGATGTGGTTCAGCAGCGTGGACTTGCCCACGTTCGGACGGCCGACGATGGCAACATAGCCACAGCGCGTTGCGTTTGTATCAGTCATTGCCATTCTCCACACCCAGGGCAATCAGTGCTGCGGCGGCCGCTACCTGTTCGGCAATACGACGGCTCACACCCTGACCTCGGCTTTTTTCATTCAGTAAGATGATTTCGCATTCGACGAAGAACGTCCGGCAATGCGGCTCACCCTGGATATCCACCACTTCGTAACGCGGCAGCTCACAACCACGGGACTGCAGGAACTCTTGCAGGCGGGTCTTCGGATCTTTGTTGGTGTCGACCAGCGTCAGGCCTTCAAACTCTCCGGCCAGCCAGGCGAGCACACGCTCGCGGGCCACTTCCATGCCGGCATCGAGGTAGATCGCACCGATCAACGCTTCCAGGGCATCGGCCAGAATCGACTCGCGACGGAAACCGCCGCTCTTCAGCTCGCCCGAGCCCAGGCGCAGGTACTCGCCCAGATCGAAACCACGGGCCAATACGGCCAGGGTCTCACCTTTCACCAGGCGCGCGCGCAAACGCGACAACTGGCCTTCGCGGGCCAGCGGGAAACGCTCGAACAACGCCTCGCCGGCGACGAAGTTGAGGATGGCGTCACCGAGGAATTCCAGGCGTTCGTTGTTACGCCCGGCAAAACTGCGGTGGGTCAGGGCCAGGACCATCAGTTCCTGATCCTTGAAGGTGTAGCCGAGCTGACGCTCTAGACGGCTTAAGGAGACGCTCACGGTTTACCCACGCTGAGTTCGTGGTTCGATTGCACTGCCATCGCCGTGAGGCGGCGCAGGCTTGGGACAATTAACGCTGTGTTCAAAAATAACGTCCTGAATATCATTGGCTTCATGCTTTTTCCGTCACCTTCTTCAGGTTCCAGAAATGCATTCGGCGCTGTGTTCAACAGCGCCGTGTTTGATTACTTGATCAGGCCAACCCGCGAGAAATTCGGCAGGTGACTGAGTTTGGGTTCCGGCCAGCTCATCCAGACCGCGAAGGCCTTGCCGACGATATTCTTGTCGGGAACCATGCCCAGCAGATCCTTGGGAATGCTCGGATCATCCCAGTAGCGACTGTCGTTCGAGTTGTCGCGGTTGTCGCCCATCATGAAGTAGTGCCCGGCCGGCACGGTCCACGAATGGTCCGGCATGGCGCGGTAGCGACTCATCTCTTTACGGATCATGTGCTCGGCGGCGCCGAGTTTTTCCTTGTAGAGTTCGGCGCTGCCCAGCGTGCCCGGCTCGGAGCCGACCAGTTGCTCGGCAATCGATTGACCATTGACGAACAGACGCTTGTCGGCGGTGTAGCGAACCGTGTCGCCCGGCAAGCCAACCACACGCTTGATGTAGTTGACGTTCGGATCGCTCGGGTAGCGAAATACCATCACATCGCCGCGCTGCGGATCACCGACTTCGATGACTTTCTTGTCGATCACCGGCAAGCGGATCCCGTAGGAAAACTTGCTCACCAGTATGAAGTCGCCGACATCCAGGGTTGGCTTCATCGAACCGGAAGGAATCTGGAACGGTTCCACCAGGAACGAACGCAGCACCAGCACGATGAACAACACCGGGAAGAACGACTTGCCGTATTCGACCAGCAGCGGCTCTTTGTTCAGCTGCTCGACCACGACCATGTCAGGCTGGCTGACGCTGCCCTGATAGGAAGCGATGGCGGCACGCCGACGCGGGGCCAGGATCAACAGATCGAGCAACGCCAACAGGCCGCAGACAAATACGGCGATGACCAGCAACAGCGGGAAATTTAGTGACATAGGACCTAACTATCCAACCTGAGCACTGCAAGGAAGGCTTCCTGTGGAATTTCCACGTTGCCGACCTGCTTCATGCGTTTCTTACCGGCCTTTTGCTTTTCCAGCAGCTTTTTCTTACGGCTGACGTCACCACCGTAGCATTTGGCCAATACGTTCTTTCTGAGCGCCTTGACGGTTGTCCGCGCCACAATCTGCCCGCCAATGGCGGCCTGGATTGCCACGTCGAACATCTGCCGAGGAATCAGATCCTTCATCTTCTCGGTCAGCTGGCGACCTTTGTAGTGCGAATTGTCACGGTGCACGATCAGCGCCAGGGCGTCGACCTTGTCACCGTTGATCAGCACGTCCAGTTTCACCAGGCTGGCCGATTGGTAACGATCGAAATGGTAGTCCAGAGAAGCATAGCCGCGACTGGTGGATTTCAGGCGATCGAAGAAGTCCAGCACCACTTCGTTCATCGGCAAGTCGTAGGTCACTTGTACCTGAGAGCCGAGGAACAGCATGTCGACCTGTACACCGCGCTTTTCGATGCACAGGGTAATGACGTTGCCCAGGTGCTCTTGCGGCACAAGAATATTGGCGCGCACGATCGGCTCGCGCATGTCTTCGATGGCGGACAGGTCCGGCAGCTTCGACGGGTTATCGACGTAGATCGTCTCACCGGTCTTGAGCAGCAGCTCGAAGATTACCGTCGGCGCCGTGGTGATCAGGTCCAGGTTGTACTCGCGCTCCAGGCGCTCCTGGATGATTTCCATGTGCAGCATGCCGAGGAAACCGCAACGGAAGCCGAAGCCCAGTGCATCGGAGCTTTCCGGCGTGTATTGCAGCGACGAATCGTTGAGGGTGAGCTTTTGCAGCGCCTCGCGGAAGTCTTCGAAGTCGTCGGAGCTGACCGGGAACAGGCCGGCGTACACCTGCGGCTGAATGCGCTTGAAGCCTGGCAGCACGTCGACGTCCGGCGTCGAGCTCAAGGTCAGGGTATCGCCCACTGGCGCACCGTGAATGTCCTTGATGCTGGCGATGATGAAGCCCACTTCGCCGGCCTTCAGGTCAACGGTCGGGGTGTGTTTCGGGTTGAATACACCGACGCTGTCCACCAGGTGGATCTTGCCGGTGGACTTGACCAGGATCTTGTCGCCCTTCTTCACGCGGCCGTGGCGCACGCGCACCAGGGAGACAACGCCCAGGTAGTTGTCGAACCAGGAGTCGATGATCAACGCTTGCAGCGGATCTTCGATGTTGCCGGTCGGCGCCGGAATGGTGGTCACCAGGCGCTCGAGCACTTCATCGACGCCCAGACCGGTCTTGGCAGAGCAAGTGACTGCGTCGGTGGCATCGATGCCGATGATTTTTTCGATTTCTTCCTTGACGCGCTCAGGATCGGCCTGCGGCAGGTCGATCTTGTTCAGCACCGGCATCACTTCCAGGCCCTGCTCGATCGCCGTGTAGCAGTTGGCAACCGACTGCGCTTCAACGCCTTGACCGGCGTCGACCACCAGCAGCGCACCTTCACAGGCCGCCAGCGAACGGCTGACTTCGTAGGTGAAGTCGACGTGGCCAGGGGTGTCAATGAAGTTCAGCTGGTAGTTGATACCGTCTTTGGCTTTGTAATACAGAGTAACGCTGTGCGCCTTGATGGTGATCCCGCGCTCGCGCTCGAGGTCCATGGAGTCCAGGACCTGGGCTTCCATTTCGCGCTCGGCCAGGCCGCCACACATCTGGATGAAGCGATCGGCCAGCGTCGACTTGCCATGGTCAATGTGGGCGATGATGGAGAAATTGCGGATATGACTCAAATCACTCACGGATCAACACTCAAAAAGGCTGCAGGCATAGCCCGCCGAAAAATAGCCGGGAATTGTACCTGATCCACGGCACTAGCGTCACGTTCGCAGGTCAGACGGCACCTACAAAAACGCCCCGGTCTTGCGACAAGGGCGTTTTTGATCATCAAAGCGCTCGGAAAAAGCCCGCCATCAACCGGCCCGGCGCAACAGCCAGAGCCCGGCCACGGCACAAATACCCGCCGGCACCAGCACCGAAAGCAAGGGTGGGAAGCCGAACACCTGGCTCGAAGGGCCCAGCAAATCCTGAACGATGCGGAAGGTGAAGCCCACCAGCACGCCGGTGAACACCCGTTGACCCAGGGTCACCGAACGCAGCGGACCAAAGATGAAGGAAATCGCCATCAGCACCAGGGCGGCAGTCACCAGCGGCTGCAACACCTTGACCCAAAATGCCAGCCAGTAACGGCTGTTGTTCAACCCCTGGTCCGCCAGGTAGTGGATATAACCCCACAGACCGCTGATCGACAGCGACTCTGGCACCATGACCACAGTGCTCAGCAATTGCGGACTCAAGGCCACGTTCCAACGCTCGACCGGGGTCGACACCACTTCAGTGCTGCGCTCGTGGAACACCGTGGTCGTGACGTCCGTCAACTGCCAGTGATCCGTGTCGAACTCGGCACGCTTGGCGAAACTCGCCGACAGCATGTGCCGTTCGCTGTCGATACGATAGCGGGTCACGCCGTACAGGATGCCGTTAGGCTGCACCGAGTTGACGTGAATGAACTCATCGCCCTGGCGGTGCCACAAACCGTGCTTGGCGCTTTGTGCATCGCCGCTGCCCTGGGCCAGCGAGCGATTGGCCTGCGCGGCGGTTTCAGCGGGCGGAGCGACGTACTCGCCAATCAGCAAGCCAGCCAGCATCAACACCAGCATCGGCTTCATGACCGCCCAGACGATCCGGCCGATCGACACACCGGCGGCGCGCATGATCGTCAATTCACTGTTGCTGGCCAGAGTGCCCAGGCCGATCAGGCAACCGATCAGCGCGGCCATCGGCAGCATTTCGTACATCCGGCGCGGTGCCGTCAGCGTCACATAGCTCAACACATCGACCAGGGTGTAGGTATCGCTGACTTCACCCATCTCGTCGATGAAGGCAAACAGCGTCGCCAGACCAAGAATGATCCCGAGCACCGCGAGAATCGCCATGAACACGCTGCTACCAATGTAGCGATCCAGCTTAACCACGGGCCACCTCCAGCGCACTGCGGCGACTCGCCCGCTTCAAGCGCAAAGGCTCCCAATAAAGCAGGCCCAGGCCAATGGTCAGGAAAATCCCGTGCACCCACCACAAGCCCACCACTGCGGGGATCTTGCCTTTATCAAGGGCACCGCGGGCGGCAATCAGAATGCTCAGGTAAGCCATATAAAGAAGAATCGCCGGCAATAATTTGAGGAATCGGCCCTGACGCGGGTTGACCCGCGCCAGCGGCACCGCCATCAAGGTCACGATGAACACCAGCAATGGCAGCGAGATGCGCCATTGCAATTCGGCGCGCATGCGAATGTCTTCACTGCCGATCAGCGTACTGGTCGGCATCGCGTCGCGGTCGGTGACTTCGTCGCTGACTTCCGGTTTTGGCAGCAATACACCGTACTCGTCGTACTTGATCGCCCGGTAGTCGGCCTGACCCGGACTACCGTCATAGCGATAGCCGTTATCCAGGATCAGGTAGCGGTTGCCGTCCGGGCGAATTTCCTGACGCCCCTTTTCCGCCACCAGCACAGAAATTCCGCGATCCTTGTTGTTGGAACTGATGTTCTTCTGCGAGATGAACACACCACCCAGATTCACGCGATCATCCGACATGCGCTCGGTATAGGTGACCCGGGTACCGTCACGCAGGGACTGGAAGCGCCCCGGCTCCAGGGTATCGAATTCGGTAAGGGCATCCTGCTTGTTCAGCAGCAACTGAAACTGATTGGCCCCCTGTGGCGCCAGGCTCAGGCTCAGCCACGCGACGACGAGTGCAACCAGGGTGGCCGGAAACATCGTCATCCAGACCAGCCGCTGCTGGCTCATGCCGGTGGCCGAGAGCACGGTCATTTCGCTTTCGAGGTACATCCGCCCGTAGGACAACAGGATCCCGAGAAACAGCCCCAGCGGCAGGATCAGCTGGAGGAACCCCGGCATGCGAAAGCCCATGATCAGGAACAGCGAGCCCGGATCCAGCAGGCCCGAGGCGGCCTGGGCGAGGTATTTGATGAAGCGACCGCTCATGATGATGACCAGCAGCACGGCGCTGACGGCGCTCAAGGTCAACAGGACTTCGCGGGACAGATAACGGAAGACGATCAAACCAGACACTCCAGGGTTGTCAGGCTAAGGCGGCCAAACAAACAAACGTATCGGACAGCCCGCAAGACAGAGCCGCCGAAAAAAAGATGGCGCATTATCCTGTGATTGGGTGCGCCTGTCACTGCGCAATGCATAGGGCAGGTGTAGGAGCGAGCTGGCTCGCGATGGTCGTCAATGATAACGCGGGGAGCCTGAAGCCCCGCGGTGGTCTCGGGTTCATCGCGAGCAAGCTCGCTCCTGCAACAGGGCCGTCAATTCCATGAAGATCGTACAACCGAGGGTTGTCAGCCGCCGGTAGCGAGGTTCAAACTGCGGCCTTTGTCGCCGGTCGATCCTGGCGCCTTTCTTTTATAAGCAATCGACGCACATAAGGTGTCGGGCGCATGCGTGATAACCATCAATTCAGGGACCCGGACATGGAACTGGTTGTAAAAAGCGTCAACCCGGAAACGTTGAAGACCGCCACTCTCGTGGTCTCCGTCGGCGAAGGCCGCAAGCTCGGTGCCGTTGCCAAACAACTCGACGAACTGAGCGGCGGCGCGATCAGCGCAGTGCTCAAGCGCGGCGACCTGGCCGGCAAGGTTGGCCAGAGCCTGTTGCTGCACAGCCTGCCGAACCTCAAGGCCGAACGTGTGCTGCTGGTGGGCATTGGCAAGGACGACGAGCTGGGTGACCGCCCGTTCCGCAAAATCATCGCCGGCATTCTCAATACCCTGAAGGGCCTGGGCGGCAGCGACGCGGTACTGGCCCTCGACGAAGTCGTGGTCAAGGGCCGCGACAGCTATGGCAAGACGCGCCTGCTGGCCGAAACCCTGGTGGACGGCGAGTACAGCTTCGAGCAGTTCAAGAGCCAGAAAGCCGAACCCCGCGCCCTGAAGAAAATCACCCTGCTGACCATCAAGGCGGCCCAGGCTGAAGTGCAGCGCGCCGTGACCCACGCCACTGCCATCGCCAACGGCATGGCCTTCACCCGTAACCTGGGCAACCTGCCGCCGAACATCTGCCATCCGACTTTCCTCGGTGAGCAGGCGAAAGACCTCGGCAAGGAATTCAAGGATCTGAAAGTCGAAGTCCTCGACGAGAAGAAGATCAAGGCCCTGGGCATGGGTTCGTTCTACGCCGTAGGCCAGGGCAGCGCCCAGCCGCCACGCCTGATCGTCATGCAATACAACGGCGGCAAGAAATCCGAGAAGCCGTATGCGCTGGTCGGCAAAGGCATCACCTTCGACACCGGCGGCATCAGCCTCAAGCCAGGCGCCGGCATGGATGAAATGAAGTACGACATGGGCGGTGCCGCCAGCGTGTTCGGCACCCTGCGTGCCGTGCTGGAACTGAAGCTGCCGATCAACCTGGTGTGCATCCTGGCCTGTGCCGAGAACATGCCGAGCGGCAACGCTTCGCGCCCTGGCGACATTGTCACCACCATGAGCGGCCAGACCGTGGAAATCCTCAACACCGACGCCGAAGGCCGTCTGGTGCTGTGCGACGCCCTGACCTACTCCGAGCGCTTCAAGCCGCAAGCGGTCATCGACATCGCGACCCTGACCGGTGCCTGCGTGGTCGCCCTGGGTTCCCACACGTCGGGCCTGCTGGGCAACAACGACGAACTGATCGGCCAACTGCTGAGCGCCGGCAAGGCTGCCGACGACCGCGCCTGGCAACTGCCGCTGTTCGATGAGTACCAGGAACAGCTGGACAGCCCGTTCGCCGACATTGCCAACATTGGCGGCCCGAAAGCCGGCACCATCACCGCCGCCTGCTTCCTGTCGCGCTTCACCAAGAACCTGAACTGGGCGCACCTGGACATCGCCGGCACCGCCTGGACCAGCGGCGGCAAGGACAAGGGCGCCACTGGCCGTCCGGTTCCATTGCTGACCCAATACCTGCTGGACCGCGCCAAAGCCTGAAACCAATGACCCTGGGGGGCATTGCTTTCGGGCAGTGCCCCCAAGGGATCAGGAACCGCAATGACCAAAGTCGACTTCTATATCCTGCCCAGCGCCGATCCTTCGGCACGCCTGGATTTCGCCTGCAAGCTCACCGAAAAAGCCTGGCGCATGGGTCACCGTGTCTACCTGCATTGCAGTGACGCCGCCCAACGCAACGATCTCGACGCACGTCTCTGGACGTTCAAGGGTGAAAGCTTCGTGCCCCACGGCCCCGCCGAAAACGAACCGGATGGCTTGATTGTCCTGGGTCTGGGTGACGATTGCGGTCAGCATCAGGACTTGCTGGTCAATCTCGACCTGAAAGTCCCGGCCTTCGCCCAGCGTTTCGCCCGCGTGGCGGAAGTGGTGGTGGAAGACCCGACGATTCGCCAGGCCGCGCGGGAGAGTTTCCGTTTCTACCGCGAACAGGGCTATCCTCTGCAAGATCACCGTTTACAGCGACTCTGAGCCTTCCAATGGACACTCCAAAACCGCTGCAACAGTCCGCGCACCTGCTGGACGACCTTGAGTCGATCCGCCAATTGCTCGGCGATGACAACCTGCAACCGCCCCTGCTGACCGACACGGTCGAGGAAGGCGATCAGGAACAGATTCCCATGTTGTTCGACGCGGTCAGCGAGCCTTCGCCGCCCGTCGAACCGACAGCCCCCGCCCCGATCGTTGAACCGGTCATCGCGGCTGCGCCGGCGCCTGCCGCCAGCAAGAACCCGGATGACCTGTTGCACCTGGACAGCGAACTGCGTGCCGCCGCGCAGTTGATCATGCAAGACGTGATCGACGATTTCGCCCCGCACATCGAGACCGAAATCAAGCGCCGCCTCAGTGCACGACTGGAGCGGTTGTTGAGCCAGTACAACGATTGAACAACTTGCGGTGAGGGCTCTTCTGTGGGAGCGAGCTTGCTCGCGATGAGTGCGTCATATTCAACATTGATGTGTCTGTTCGACCGCTATCGCGAGCAAGCTCGCTCCCACAAAAAGGCCCCTGCAACAGGTTGAATCTTCAGGTGCTGAGATATCGCCCAATCAACGCAATCCCACTGGCCAGCACCAGCCACGTCACCAGACGCACGAACGCCTCGCGAGACATCCGCATAGTCAGGCGCCGCCCGACCCACAACCCCAGCGCCATCGCCGGCAACAGACACACCGCCAGCACCAGCAACGGCAAATCGGCATACACCCCGGCAATAGCAAACAGACTCAAACGCACCACCGTACTACAACTGATCAGCGCACTCTGGGTCGCCCTTGCCGCCTCCTTGGGCAAGCGGCTGTTCAGATAGATCGCATAGAGAAAGCCGCCGCTGCCAAACAACGCGCCAAACATCCCGCCCACCGTCCCCATCGGCAGAGCCCACACGGCAGACAACTGCGTCGGGCGGGTTTTGACCCACAGGCTGTAGATCGCATAGGCACTGATAAACAGCCCCATCAACAGCAGCAACAGATCGGACTTGAGGTTCAGCAGGAAAATCACCCCCAGCGTGCAGCCCACCGCCATGCAGGGCAACAGCCGCAACAGCTCCGGCCGGGCGACATCACGCCGCGAAGGCAACAGGTTGCCGAATGCCGCGACAAAATCGAGCAGCACCAGCAACGGCACGATCTTCGAGAGCGGCATGAACAGAATCAGAATCGGCCCGGCGATCAACGCCGTACCAAACCCGGCGATGCCGAACACAATGTAGGCCAGGGCGATGCCCGCGCCGATGACCAGCCAGTCCATGGCGCTGAAAGGCCATTGGTTCAACAACGTCAATACGCTCATTGCAGCGTTCCTCTACTTTAAGTTCGCTGACTTTAGCCATCGCTGAGCGTTGCGACTAATATCATCAAAGTCACTAACCCATCTCAAAAAGGCATGCCTTGTGCTTTCAACCCGGCAACTGCGTTACTTCGTTGAAATCGCTGAATGCGGCAGCTTCGGCGCCGCAGCCGAGCGCCTGTTCATCGCCCAATCGGCCCTGAGCCGGCAAATCAAGGACATGGAAGTCCACCTGCAAACCCCACTTTTCGAACGTACTGCGCGGCGGCCCCAGCTCACTCCAGCGGGTGAGGCTTTCTTACCCCGCGCCAAAAACCTGTTGAGCGAGCTGATCAAAGCCAGCGAGACGGCCACCAGGATCGGCAAAGGTCAGCACGGCACCTTACGTTTGAGCCATTCCAGCACTGTGCCCATGAGCGGCCGACTGCTGCGCAGCGTCGGCCGTTATCTCGAACATCATCCCGGCGTGTCCATGGACATCGCTCAGTTGTCTTCCGAGGCGCAGCTGCAAGAGTTGGCGGACGGCCGACTGGACATCGGCCTATTGCGCCTGCCAGTGCTCCGTCAGTGTGAAGAGGTGCAAATCGACCCGCTGTACGACGAACCTTTGCTGGTGGCAGTCCCGCCCGATCACTGGCTGGCCGGGGACAGATCCGGGCGGAAGATCAACCTGGAGCAGCTACGCGACGAAGCGTTTATTTCCATCCCTCATCCCCAGCGAGGCGGTCTTAGCTACCTGTCTGCCGAGTTGTGCATGCGCCAAGGCTTCTTTCCCAAGGCAGCTCGCGTAATTTCGCGTAAAACCACGCAACTGCAACTGATCCAGGCGGGATTTGGTATCGCCCTCTTGCCGGAATCGATGCAAGACATTGCGCCGCCCAACGTTCATTTCCTGCCTTTGGCAGACCCCGGCAGCCTTAGCTGCGTCGCTCTGGCGTACCGCAAACACCCCACAGCACTGGTTCAACAGTTCCTCGAGCATTTGGTCATATAGGGGTCGTGCATTCACTTGAAGAATGCCTTTAAACTGCGCCCCATGATTAAAGATCCCTTTGCAAGACTCGGCCTGGACCGCGAAGTCCTGACCGTCAGCCAGCTCAACGGCCGCGCGCGGGTGTTGCTCGAAGACGTGTTCAGCAACATCTGGGTAGAGGGCGAGATCTCCAACCTCGCCCGCCCGGCGTCCGGCCACGTGTATTTCACCCTCAAGGACAGCGGCGCCCAAGTGCGTTGCGCGCTGTTCCGGCAGAACGCGGCACGGGTTCGCCAGGCCTTGAAGGACGGGCTGGCGGTCAAGGTGCGTGGCAAGGTCTCGTTGTTCGAGGGGCGTGGTGACTATCAACTGATCCTCGACACCGTGGAGCCGGCCGGCGATGGCGCCTTGCGCCTGGCCTTCGATGCACTCAAGGAAAAGCTCAGCGCCGAAGGCCTGTTCAGTGCCGAGCGCAAGGTCCCGCTACCGGCGCATCCGCAACGCATCGGCATCATCAGTTCGCCCACCGGGGCGGTGATCCGCGACATCATCAGCGTGTTCCGTCGTCGCGCACCGCAGGTGCAGTTGACGCTGATCCCCACCGCCGTACAGGGCCGCGAAGCCACCGCGCAGATTGTCCGCGCGCTGAAACTGGCGGATGCCCGGGGTTTCGACGCCCTGATCCTGGCCCGGGGCGGCGGCTCGCTGGAAGACCTCTGGTGTTTCAACGAAGAAGCCGTGGCCCGCGCCGTGGACGCTTGCGTGACACCGATTGTCAGCGCGGTCGGCCATGAAACCGACGTGTCGATCAGCGACTTCGTGGCCGATGTTCGCGCGCCCACCCCTTCCGCTGCCGCCGAATTGCTGGCTCCGGACTCCAGTGACCTGGTGCGTCGGGTCGAGAGCCTGCACCGCCGGCTGGTGATGCGCATGCGTGACCGCTTGATGCGCGACCGCCTGCGCCTGGAAGGTATCTCTCGCCGCCTGCGCCATCCCGGCGAGCGCCTGCGCCAACAAGCGCAACGCCTGGATGACCTGGACATGCGCATGCGCCGCGCGTTCGAGCGTAGCCTCAACACCCGTCGCGAACGCTTGATCCGCCTGGAAACCCGTCTGGCCGCACAACATCCGGGCCGGCAACTGGCAATGCTGCGCCAGCGTCTGGACAGCCTGGCCGAACGCCTGCCCCGCGCCATCCGCGAAGGGTTGAAGAACCGCCGCCTGCAATTGCACAGCCAGATGCAGACCCTGCATGTGGTCAGCCCGTTGGCGACCCTCGGCCGTGGCTACAGCATCTTGCTGGACGAGCGCGGCAATGCGATCCGCAACGCCGCGCAAACCCATACCGGCCAGCGCCTGAAAGCCAAGCTGGGCGAAGGCGAACTGCAAGTTCGGGTCGAAGACAACCACCTGACGCCTGTCACCCTTTCTTTACTGGACTGATCCATGCCGCGTTTCCTGGCTCCATTGCTGTTGCTGCTCCTGACCTTCAACGCCCACGCCGACAGCTACATCACCCGCCTGTTGAACAAACCGGTGCCGGGCGGTGTGGCGGTGGTGGATCTGGGCCCCTCCGCCCAAGCGCCAAAAGCCAGTTATCAAGGCAAACCCGTGCTGGTCGTGAAGGAGCAGAACAACTGGCTGGCCATCGTCGGCGTACCGTTGACGGTCAAGCCGGGAGCCCAATCGATCAGTAGCGGTGGTCGCAATCTGAATTTTACGGTTGGCAACAAGAAATACCCGGAACAGCGCATCACCCTGAAGAACACCCAGCAGGTCAATCCGGACCCGGAAAATCTCAAGCGCATCGAGCGTGAACTGGCCGAGCAGATTGCCGCTTACCGCACGTTCAGCCCCAATACGCCAAGCAACCTGCTGCTGGACAAACCGGTGAACGGGCCGCTGTCGAGCAAGTTTGGCGTGCGGCGTTTCTTCAACGGTGAGGAGCGTAATCCTCATTCGGGTCTGGATTTCGCCGTGGGCGCCGGCACGCCGATCAAGACCCCGGCCGCGGGCAAGGTGATCCTGATCGGCAACTACTTCTTCAATGGCAATACGGTGTTCGTCGACCATGGCCAGGGCTTCATCAGCATGTTCTGCCATATGTCGAAAATCGACGTGAAGGTGGGGCAACAGCTGGCCCGGGGTGGTGTGGTTGGCAAGGTCGGCGCGACCGGCCGGGCGACAGGGCCGCATATGCACTGGAACGTCAGCCTGAACGATGCGCGAGTGGATCCGGCCATTTTCATTGGTGCGTTTCAGCCTTGATTATTGCGTAAGGCAGCTGACGCCATCGCGAGCAAGCTCGCTCCCACATTGGATCTGCGTGAACACGGACACTGTGGGAGCGAGCTTGCTCGCGATGGCAATTTCACAGGCACCGAAAGTCGTCCAGCCATGCCCCACACCAATTGCGCACCGCCTGAACCTCGCGCAAAAAACAAGATCATCGCAACCATTTGAAGCAATAAAATCTCGATAAATACCCGCCCACGAGTATTCCTCTCAATTTTTTTCGACTGCTTGCCATCCTTCACCCCCGCGGTTAGGGTTGAAGGCATGAAAACCTCTCACACCCTCATTCAGCTCCGCCAGCACAGCAGCCTGTGCCTTGTCAGTGCACGACTGCCGGGCTGAATCGTGGTGCCTCGTCCCAAGCGTTAGTCCAAGAACTTTTGATCCACCGGCAGGCCGCCTTTTTTCGGCCCACACAATAAGGATTTCCCGATGAGCATGCTCAAAGACCCGTCTTCGAAATACCGCGCGTTCCCGACCATCGACATTCCGGACCGCACCTGGCCATCGAAAACCATCACCGCCGCACCGATCTGGTGCAGTTCCGACCTGCGCGACGGCAACCAGTCGCTGATCGAGCCGATGGACGCCGTCAAGAAGCTGCGCTTCTGGAAAACCCTGGTGCAGGTCGGCGTGAAGGAAATCGAAGCATCGTTCCCGGCCGCTTCGCAAACCGACTTCGACTTCGTCCGTACCCTGATCGAAGGCAACCACATCCCGGACGACACCACCATCCAGGTGCTGACCCAGGGCCGTGAAGACCTGATTGAGCGCACCTTCGAATCCCTGCGCGGCGCGAAGAAAGCCATCGTTCACCTGTACAACGCAACCTCCCCTTCCTTCCGCCGCATTGTCTTCAACCAGGACAAGGACGGGGTCAAGGCCATTGCCGTGAACGCCGCCAAGCTGTTCGTCAAATACGCAGCCATGCAGCCGGACACCGAGTGGACCTTCGAATACTCGCCAGAGACCTTCAGCGCCACCGAACTGGAGTTCGCCAAGGAAGTCTGTGACGCGGTCATCGAGGTCTGGAACCCGACGCCCGAGCACAAGATGATCCTCAACCTGCCGGCCACCGTCGAATGCGCGACCCCGAACATCTATGCCGACCAGATCGAATGGTTCGGCCGTCACATCAACCGTCGTGACAGCGTGATTATCAGCCTGCACACCCACAACGACCGTGGCACCGGCGTTGCCGCCACCGAACTGGGCCTGATGGCCGGCGCCGACCGTGTCGAAGGCTGCCTGTTCGGCAACGGCGAGCGTACCGGCAACGTCGACCTGGTGACCGTGGCCCTGAACCTCTACACCCAGGGCGTGAACCCTGAACTGGACTTCTCCGACATCGACGGCGTGCGCAAAGTCGTCGAAGAGTGCAACCAGATCCAGGTACACCCGCGTCACCCGTACGTCGGCGACCTGGTGCACACCGCGTTCTCCGGCTCGCACCAGGACGCAATCCGCAAGGGCTTCGCCCAGCAGAAATCCGATGCCTTGTGGGAAGTGCCGTACCTGCCGATCGACCCGGCTGACATCGGCCGCAGCTACGAGGCGGTCATCCGCGTCAACAGCCAGTCGGGCAAGGGTGGCATCGCCTACCTCCTGGAGCAGGAATACGGCATCAGCTTGCCACGTCGCATGCAGATCGAGTTCAGCCAGGTCGTGCAGCGTGAAACCGACCGCCTGGGCCTTGAGATGACTGCCCAGCAAATCCACGCGCTGCTGCACAGCGAGTACTTGCAGGCCAACACCCCGTACGCGCTGGTCAGCCATCGCCTGCAGGAAGAAAACGGTCACAGCTCCGTCGAAGTGGAAGTGGCCAGCAAAGGCCAGGGCGAGACCAACCTGCACTGGCGCGGCAAGGGCAACGGTGCCCTGGAAGCGCTGGTGGCCGGTCTGCCGATCCCGGTGGAGATCATGGACTACAACGAGCACGCCATTGGCGCGGGCACCAATGCCAAGGCCGCGGCCTACATTGAACTGCGCGTGAACGGCGAACGTGCGGTGCATGGCGTCGGCATCGATGAAAACATCACCACCGCCAGCTTCAAGGCCCTGTTCAGTGCGCTGAACCGTTCGCTGAGCCAGCCGGAAGCGAAAGCGGCGTAAGACTTTGCTGCAATGCAAAAGGCCCCGGGGTTTGCACCTCGGGGCCTTTTGTTTGCCTGTCCGTTTTTGTGCTGTTTGTCCTGGCCCCATCGCGAGCAAGCTCGCTCCCACATTGTCCGTGTTCACACTAACCACTGTGGGAGCGAGCTTGCTCGCGATGGGGCCCCGTCAGACAGAAAAGATTTCAGGTGAACTCGAAGGTATCGGCATCCAGATTCGCCGGAAACCGTGTGCGATAAGCTTGAAGGTCTGCAGCATTCAGAACGACCTGAAACACCCCATCCGCCTCTCCTGCACTAAGCAACGTCTCACCCTGGAAATCCAGCACCTGGCTGTCACCGGTATAGGCGAAGCCTTTGCCATCGGTGCCAACGCGATTGACTGCCGCCACGTAGCACAGATTCTCGATCGCCCGCGCCGGCAGCAGACGGTTCCAATGCTGGCGTCGCGCACCCGGCCAGTTCGCGGTGTACAGCAGCAGATCCGTGTCCTGAGCGTCACGACTCCACACCGGGAAGCGCAAGTCGTAGCAAATCAGCGGCCGCACGCGCCAGCCCTTTAACTCGAACTGCACCTGGCGCTCGCCCGGGGTGTAGTGGTTATGCTCACCGGCCATGCGGAACAGGTGACGCTTGTCGTAATGCAGCACCTCGCCATCCGGGCGTGCCCACAACAGGCGATTACGGTGACTGCCGTCGGCGGCCTGGATGATCACGCTGCCGGTAATCACGGCATCAAGTCTTGCCGCCTGAACCCGCAGCCACTTGCTGGTGGGGCCGTTTTCCGATTCCGCGAGGGTCTCGGATTCCATGGAAAAACCGGTGGTGAACATCTCCGGCAGAATGATCAGGTCAGCACCGCGAGCCTGCTCCAGCAATGACTCGAAATGCTCCAGGTTGGCCTGACGGTCGTGCCAGGCCAGGGATGTCTGGATCAGCGCAACGGTCAGGTTCGGCAATGCACTCAGATCACGCATAGTTTTTCCGCCGCTTCACGCAGGGTCTCCTCACGCTTGGCGAAGCACAACCGCACCAGGCGCTGCCCTTCAGGCGGTGTCTGGTAGAACACCGAGATCGGGATACTGGCCACACCATGCTCGCGAGTCATCCACAGGGCCATCTCGACATCATTGAGGTCCGGGCGGATCTGCGAGTAATCGACCAACTGGAAATAGGTGCCGGAAGCCCGAGTGAAACTGAAACGCGACGGCACCAGCAGATCGCAGAACAGATCACGCTTGGCCTGATAGAAGTCCGGCAGCTCTTCGACGTGCTCAGGATGCTCGGCCATGAAGTCGGCCAAGGCATATTGCAGCGGCGTCACACCACAGAAATTGACGTACTGGTGCACCTTGCGCAATTCCGCCGTCAGGGCCGGCGGCGCGACCACGTAGCCGGTTTTCCAGCCAGTGACGTGGTAGGTCTTGCCGAACGAGCTGACCACGAAAGCACGCTGATACAGCTCTTCGTGGGCCAGCACACTGACATGGGGCACACCGTCATACACCAGGTGTTCGTAGACTTCGTCGCTGATCAGATAGATGTCGCGATCGCGGATCAACGCCGCCAACTGATCGAGTTCGGCACGACTGATCAATGCACCACTGGGGTTGTGCGGGGAGTTGAGAATGATCATCCGCGTGCGCGGGCTCAGCGCCTGGGCAAGCTTCTCGAAGTCGATACTGAAATCGTTCAAGCCCAGTTGTACGTGCACGCAACGACCGCCGGCCAGCTCTACCGAGGGCTCGTAGCTGTCGTATGCCGGGTCAAACACGATGACTTCGTCGCCGCTGTGGATAACCGCCTGAATGGCACAGAAAATCGCTTCGGTCGCGCCAGGGGTGACCGTCACTTCAGTATCCGCATCCACCTGCGTGCCATAGCTGCGGGCAATCTTCACCGCAATCTGCTGACGCAACACCGGCAGCCCGGTCATCGGCGAATACTGGTTATGGCCACTGGCGATATGCCGGCCAACCGCATCGCACAGGGCCTGCGGGGCCGCGAAATCGGGAAAGCCCTGGGACAGATTGAGCGCGCCGGTCTGTGCCGCGAGCTGAGACATCTGCGTGAAGATGGTGATGCCGACATTCGGCAGCTTGCTGGTGATCATCGGTGGTTCCCTGCTCTACACCCGGCTCTACGGCGGCGCGGGGGAGTCCGAGGATAGCCCAAACGGCGCCCATAAAAAAAGGGCGCTCTGGTGAGCGCCCTCTTTCTGACCGGGCCTTGTAGGAGCTGCCGCAGGCTGCGATCTTTTGATCTTGTCGTTAAAGCAAAATCAAAAGATCGCAGCCTTCGGCAGCTCCTACAAAAGCGGTCGATAGGCCTTCAGGAATCAGCGCTTGTCGCGGCGCTTCTTGTCGGCTTTCTTGTGGTGCGACATCAAACGACGCTTCTTGTTGACCTGACGGTCGGTGAGCGTGTTCTTGTTGCCTTCGTACGGGTTCTCGCCGCCCTTGAACTCGATGCGGATCGGCGTACCGACCAGCTTCAGGACACGGCGGTAAGTGTTTTCCAGGTAACGCACGTAGGACTTCGGCACCTTCTCGATCTGGTTGCCGTGGATCACGATGATTGGCGGGTTTGCACCACCGAGGTGGGCATAACGCAGCTTGATCCGGCGGCTGTTGACCATCGGCGGCTGGTGCTCGCTGACCGCATCTTCGAGGATCTGGGTCAGGCGGCTGGTCGGCCAACGGGTAACCGCAGACTTGAACGAGTTCTGTACCGACGCGTAGAGGTTGCCCACGCCGGTGCCGTGCAAGGCCGAGATGAAGTGGATATCGGCGTAGTCAACGAAGAACAGCCGACGTTGCAGCTCGACCTTCACGAAGTCGCGCTCGCTCGGGGTCATGCCGTCCCACTTGTTGATCGCGATGACCAGCGCACGACCCGATTCAATGGCGAAGCCCAACAGGTTGAGGTCGTGATCGACCACACCTTCGCGGGCGTCCATCACGAAGATCACCACGTTGGCGTCTTTGATCGCCTGCAGGGTTTTGACCACGGAGAACTTTTCGACTTCTTCGTGGATCTTGCCGCGCTTGCGCACACCGGCGGTGTCGATCAGCGTGTACTTCTCGTCGTTACGTTCGAACGGGATGTAGATACTGTCGCGGGTGGTGCCGGGTTGGTCGTAGACGATGACCCGGTCTTCACCGAGCATGCGGTTGACCAGGGTCGACTTGCCGACGTTCGGACGGCCGATGATCGCGATCTTGATCCCGTCTTTTTCGCTTGGGCCAGGAATGCGCTTGGCTTCCTCGCCTTCGGCGACGACCTCTTCCTCTTCGCCTTCCTGCGGCTCGTCTTCGTCACGCGGGAATTCACTCAGTGCCGCTTCCAGCAACTGGGTGATACCACGGCCGTGGGCACCGGCGATCGGGATCGCATGGCCCATGCCCAACGGGGCGAATTCGGCGCGGGCCATTTCCGGGTCGATGTTGTCGACCTTGTTGGCGACCACGTGGGAACGCTTGTTACGTTTGCGCAAATGCTCGGCGATCATCTGGTCGGCGGCGGTAAAACCGGCCTTGGCATCTACCAGGAACAGAACGACATCGGCTTCTTCGATGGCCAGCAGCGACTGCTCAGCCATCTTTTCGTCCATACCGTGCTCGTCACCGGAGATACCGCCGGTGTCGATCAGAATGTAGGAACGCCCTTGCCACTTGGCCTCACCGTACTGGCGATCACGGGTCAGACCGGACAAGTCGCCGACGATGGCGTCACGAGTCCTGGTCAGGCGGTTGAACAAGGTGGACTTGCCGACGTTCGGTCGGCCCACCAGGGCGATTACGGGAACCATGCGGCTCTCCACTTCGTTATTTCAGAAAATACAAAAGCCGCTGCGAGGCAGCGGCTGGTGCTCGGGGCAACACTGCGCGCTTGTCTGTGGGAGCGAGCCTGCTCGCGATAAACGCAAAGGCACCGCGTTCATTCAGGACGCAAACGTTATCGTTGACGTCCATCGCGAGCAGGCTCGCTCCCACATTCATACCCACAAGTGAAGCAGCCTGGGGTGGTTAACCCCAAGCATAGTCAAACCTTTACTTGATGGTCAGGGCTTCCAGTTTGCCGCTGTTGCCATACACATAAATCGTGTCACCCACCACCAGCGGACGGGCACGCAGGCCGTCGCTGTCGATGCGCTCGCGGCCGACGAATCGACCGTCCACCTGACTCAGCAGGTGCAGGTAACCTTCCAGGTCACCGACTGCAACGTAGCTGGAGAACACTTCCGGGGCCGACAGTTGACGACGGGCCAGCGAATCGTTGCTCCACAAGGCTGTGGTGGAACGCTCGTCGACGCCTTCAACGGTACCCGAAGACAGGCTTACATAAACGGTGCCAAAGCCCTGTGCGACACCGGCGTAGCTGGAAGCATCGCGCTGCCAGAGCTGACGGCCGCTTTGCAGGTCCAGAGCGGCAACGCGCCCCTGATAGCTGGCGACATACAGCGTCTCGCCCGACAGCAGCAAGCCACCGTCGATATCGACCACGCGCTCCAGCTCCGAACGACCTTGCGGGATCGCTACGCGCTGTTCCCACACCGGTACGCCGTTGGTGATGTCCACGGCAACCACTTTACCGGTCGACAGGCCAGCCACCGCGAGGCGGTTGGTCACGATCGGCGCACTGGTGCCCCGCAGGGTCAGAACCGCAGGCGTGCTGTCGTAGATCCAGCGACGATCACCGGTGGAGGCATCCAGGCCGATCAGGCGATCGTCCTGGGTCTGAACCACCACAACGTCACCGTTGTTGGCTGGTGGTGCCAGCACTTCGCTGGACACGCGAGCGCGCCACTTTTCTTCACCGTTGATCGCGTCCAGGGCAACGATTTCACCCTTGATCGTACCGATCGTGACCAGACCGTAACCAACGCCGACAGCGCCGGAAACAGGCAGCTCGAGATCTTTCTTCCATTTGACGTCGCCCGTGTGGCGATCCATCGCCATCAACACGCCAGTGACGTCAGCGGCATAGATGGTATCGCCATCGATGGCCGGAACCAGCATGTTGTAGGTTTCGCCCTGACCGTCACCGATCGAACGACTCCACTGCTTTTGCAGAACCACTTCTTCCTTGAAGTCGACCAGTTCGGCCGGAGGCAGTTCTTTTTTGCTGTTGCTGCTGCAACCCGCGGCCAAAATGGCCAGGGCCAGCAATGCTGCATGTTTCCAACGAATCACGTCACGCATCCCCTTTGGCCAGGTCGTCCAGCTTGATTTGCAGGCCACCGACCGCCGCTTCATCCGACAGTGCCGCCTTGGCTTTTTGATACGCCGCGCTCGCCTCGTCGGTACGACCCAACTGCACCAGCAGGTCGCCCTTGAGTTCTTCACGAGTGGCCAGGAATGCCTTGTCGGCATCGCCTTCGAGCAGCTTCAGGGCTTCGTCGGCCTTGTTCTGCGCGCCGAGTACCTGGGCCAGACGCTGGCGGGCGATTTCGCCCAGCGCCGGGTTGGCCGGTTTGGCGACAATGGCCTTGAGCTCGGTGGCCGCGTCGTCCAGCTTGCCGCTGTCGACCGCTACCTTGGCCACGAACAGGCTGCCGTACTGCGCGTAGGCGCTGCCGCCGTACTCGCTGTTGAGCTTGCCGGCCAGGTCCGAAACACGGGCGGCATCAGGCTTGCCGTCAGGCGTCAGCGTGGTTTCGAGCAATTGCTGATAGAGAATCGAGGCGCCTTGCGACTGATTGCTCTGATACTTGTGAAACGCCTGCCAGCCGAACACGATGACCAGCGCCAACAGGCCGCCAGTGACCAGGGGCTTACCGTTGCGTGACCACCATTCCTTCAGTTCCATCAAATGTTCGTCTTCGGTACTCGACACCCCAATACTCCTTAATCGCTAATTCGGCTGTTTAGACAGCTTCAACCCTGCACGACGCAGGTGGCCAGGTGCGCTGCAAGCGCATCCCAGGCAATGCTTTGTTGTTCGCCCTGGCCACGCAGGGGTTTGAAACCTACCACTTGCTGGGCCATTTCGTCGTCACCGAGGATCAGCGCGTACAGCGCACCGCTCTTGTCGGCCTTCTTGAACTGGCTTTTGAAACTGCCCGCGCCGGCATTCACTTGCAGGCGCAGGTTGGGCAACTGGTCACGAACGCGCTCCGCCAGGGTCAGCCCGGCGAGCTCGGCGGCTTCACCGAAGGCGCAGAGGTAGACGTCAACCTGCCGGGAGATCTCTTCCGGAATCTGCTCCAGGGTTTCCAGCAACAGCACCAGGCGTTCGATGCCCATGGCAAAGCCAACGCCGGCGGTCGGCTTGCCGCCCATTTGCTCTACCAGGCCGTCGTAACGACCACCGGCACACACGGTGCCCTGGGCGCCGAGCTTGTCGGTGACCCATTCGAAAACGGTCTTGCTGTAGTAATCCAGCCCGCGAACCAGCTTCGGGTTGATCACGTAAGGAATGCCGGCGGCATCCAGGCGAGCCTTGAGGCCCTCGAAGTGCACGCGGGATTCTTCGTCGAGGTAGTCGGCCATCTTCGGCGCATCGACCAATACCGCCTGGGTGTCGGCGTTCTTGGTATCAAGAACCCGCAGCGGGTTGGTTTTCAGGCGACGCTGGCTGTCTTCGTCGAGCTTGTCCATGTGCGCCGAGAGGTATTCGACCAGCGCTTCGCGATAACGGCCGCGGGATTCGCTGGTACCCAGGCTGTTGAGCTCGAGCTTTACCGCATCGCGGATGCCCAGCTCGCCCCACAGGCGCCAGGTCAGCACGATCAGCTCGGCGTCGATGTCCGGACCGTCGAGGTTGAACACCTCGACACCGATCTGGTGGAACTGACGATAACGGCCTTTCTGCGGACGCTCGTGGCGGAACATCGGGCCGATGTACCAGAGTTTCTGAACCTGGCCACCACCGGTGATACCGTGCTCCAGCACCGCGCGCACACAGGCCGCCGTGCCTTCAGGGCGCAGGGTCAGGGAGTCGCCGTTGCGGTCGTCGAAAGTGTACATCTCTTTTTCGACGATGTCGGTCACTTCACCGATGGAGCGCTTGAACAGCTCGGTGAACTCGACGATCGGCATACGGATCTGCTTGTAACCGTAGTTATCCAGCAGGCGCGAAACGGTGCCTTCGAAATGACGCCACAGGGGGGTCTGTTCGGGCAGGATGTCATTCATGCCACGAATGGCTTGCAGAGACTTGCTCACTTAAATTCCTTAATTCGTTCGATCAGCCACGCGCAATTACGGCAGCGTCAGCTTCGACCTTTTCGGCCGCTTTCTGACGGATCAAGCGTTCAAGCTCATCCACCAGATTGTCATTCGTCAGTTTCTGCGACGGCTTGCCGTCGATGTAAATCAGGTTTGGCGTGCCGCCGGTCAAGCCGATATGGGCTTCCTTGGCTTCGCCTGGGCCGTTGACCACGCAACCGATGACCGCGACATCCAGCGGCACCAGCAAATCCTCGAGGCGCCCTTCCAGCTCGTTCATGGTCTTGACCACATCGAAGTTCTGCCGCGAGCAGCTCGGGCAGGCGATGAAGTTGATGCCACGGGAACGCAGGTGCAGGGATTTGAGAATGTCGTAGCCGACTTTCACTTCCTCGACCGGGTCGGCCGCCAACGAGATGCGGATAGTATCGCCAATCCCTTCGGCGAGCAGCATACCGAGGCCCACGGCGGATTTCACCGTGCCCGAACGCAAACCACCGGCTTCGGTGATGCCCAGGTGCAGTGGCTGGACGATTTCCTTGGCCAGCAGGCGGTACGCTTCGACGGCCATGAACACGTCGGAGGCTTTCACGCTGACCTTGAAGTCCTGGAAGTTCAGGCGTTCAAGGTGCTCGACGTGACGCAAGGCAGACTCGACCAGCGCGGCCGGGGTCGGCTCGCCGTATTTCTTTTGCAGGTCTTTTTCCAGGGAACCGGCGTTCACGCCGATACGGATCGGGATCCCGCGGTCACGGGCGGCATCGACCACCGCGCGCACGCGGTCTTCGCGACCGATGTTGCCCGGGTTGATCCGCAGGCAATCAACACCCAGTTCGGCGACGCGCAAGGCGATCCGGTAGTCGAAGTGGATGTCGGCAACCAGGGGGACTTTGACCAGTTGCTTGATCTTGCCGAAGGCCTCGGCAGCGTCCATGTCCGGTACGGAAACCCGCACGATATCGACGCCGGCCGCTTCCAGGCGATTGATTTGCGCGACCGTGGCCGCGACATCATTGGTGTCGCTGTTGGTCATGCTCTGCACAGCGATAGGCGCATCGCCGCCAACAGGCACGTTACCGACCCAGATCTTGCGGGATTCGCGACGTTTGATTGGAGATTCGCCGTGCATGACTTATTGACCCAACTTCAGGCGAGCAGTCTCGCCACTGGTGAACGGAGCGACATCGACTGGCTGGCCGTTGTAGCTGACCTGAGCGCCACGGGCAAAGCCCAGGCGCACGGAAAACGGTGGTTTGCCATTGACTGCCAGGCTGTCGCCTTTGCGTTTGAGACCGCTGAACAGCACCTTGCCGCTACCGTCGGTCACTTGTGTCCAGCAATCGGAGGTGAACTGCACCTGGACCTGGCCTTGACCGGCCACAGGTGCGGCTGGCACTGGAGCAGGAGCCGCAGCGGCTACCGGTGCAGTCACCGCAGGGACCGGGGCTGCCGGAGCTGCCGGAGCCGGAGTTGCCGGGGTCACCGGCGCTGCGACAACGGGCGCAGGGGTATGCGCAGGTGCCGCTGGCGTGGTCGGTGCTGCCGGGGCGGCTGGCGCAGTCACTTGAGCCTGTTCCGGCGCTTCAGCCGGAGCCTCGGCCTGTGGCAGGGCGAGAGCGGTTCCGCCTTCGGTCTGACCTTCCACGACGGCCTGGTCTTCCGGCTCGTCCAGCGGATGAATCTGTGTCGTACCGTCGGCACCTTCGACTTCTACGTGCTCTGGTGCCAGACCGATCAGGTCCTTGGTGCGCATCGAGGTCTGATCCTGCCACCAGACGAAACCGCCACCAATCACCGCTACCAGCAACAACAGGCTGACGATTCGCAAAATGGTGTGGGAAACCCGGACCGGCTCTTCAATACGACCCAGGCTGTGAACATTGCTGCCCTGGGAGTCGGTACCGGTGGATTGATCGAATTGCTGGACCAGAACGGCCTGGTCCATGCCGAGCAACTTGGCATAGGCGCGAATATAACCACGGGCAAAGGTATGCCCGGGCAGCTTGTCGAAAGCGCCGGCTTCCAGATTGCTCAAGGAAGTGGTGGTGAGGTTGAGCTTGAGGGCCACTTCGGCCAGCGACCAGCCATTGCTTTCGCGGGCCTGGCGCAAAGTCTCACCGGGGTTAACGCGATTCGCTGCTACAACTTCGGGATGCGCCGCTTTCATCATTGCTCCGACAGGTATTGCTGATATTCCGGCGTACCGGGATAGAGTCTTTTTAGTTGCAGGCCTTTACTTGCAGCCTTGTCGCGATCTTCGAACACGTTTGCCAGCCGAACGCCGAGCAATAGACTACGTGCATTTTGCTCGGAGAGCTGGCTGAAACGGTCGTAATAATCTCGCGCGGGCACATAATGCCTGTCTTCGTAAGACAACTCAGCCATTTCCAGCAATGCACGAGGTTGTTGCCGGTTCAGGCGCAGGGCTTTTTCCAGTTGCTGCAGGGCCAGATCACGCTGGCCGAGCATTGCAGCGGTCATGCCCAGGTTCTCGAACACCCGCGAACGCTCAGGATACAGCGTATCGGCAGCGGCTTGTTCAAAGCGCTCGTAGGCTTCGGTGTAACGTTTTTGCTCGAAAAGAAAACTGCCGTAATTATTGAGGATTCGTGCGTCGCCCGGACGGGAAGACAGCGCCTTGCGAAAATGCTCGTCGGCAAGTTCCGGCTCCATCTCGGCCTGGAACACCAGCCCCAGCGCCGCGTTGGCATCAGGGTCGGAGCCATCCAGTTCCAGGGCTTTCCTCAGCGGAACCTTGGCGCGCTCGGTCATGCCTTGTTGCAAATACCCGATACCAAGCTGCACGTATGCCTCACGCGCTTCATCACGGCCCTTGCTGGTCTTCATCGGGTTGTAATCACCCGAAAGCACGCAGCCAGCACACAGGCTGGCCAACAGCAAAAGCAGCGCAAAGCGCAGGGACATAGAGATCCTCTCTTAATTGTTGTTCGCAGTGCTCGAAGCAACATCGCTGTCGGCGTTCAATTCACGCACGGCGATATAACGTTCGCTGCGACGGGTGCGATCCAGCACCTGCCCTACCAATTGACCACAGGCGGCGTCGATGTCTTCACCACGGGTGGTGCGGACGGTGACGTTGAAACCGGCATGATGAAGCTGATCCTGGAAACGACGAATGGCGTTGTTGCTCGGACGCTCGTACCCGGAATGCGGGAACGGGTTGAACGGGATCAGGTTGATCTTGCACGGGATGTTCTTGAGCAGCTCGATCATTTCCACGGCGTGCTCAAGCTTGTCGTTGACGTCCTTGAGCAAGGTGTACTCGATGGTCAGCACACGTTTTTCGCCCAGGGACGACATGTAGCGCTGGCACGACTCGAGCAGCATCTTAAGCGGATACTTCTTGTTGATCGGCACCAATTGGTTACGCAATGCGTCATTCGGTGCGTGCAGGGACAACGCCAGGGAGACGTCGATGTGCTTGGAGAGCTCATCGATCATCGGTACCACACCGGAGGTCGACAGGGTTACGCGGCGCTTGGAAATGCCGTAGCCCAGGTCGTCCATCATCAGGTGCATGGCCGCGACGACGTTGTCGAAGTTCAGCAGCGGCTCACCCATGCCCATCATCACCACGTTGGTGATGGCACGGTCGACGGTTGCCGGGACGCTGCCAAAGGATTTGTTGGCAATCCACACCTGGCCGATGACTTCGGCGGCGGTGAGGTTGCTGTTGAAGCCTTGCTTGCCGGTGGAGCAGAAACTGCAATCCAGGGCACAGCCTGCCTGGGACGAAACGCACAAGGTGCCGCGTTTGCCCTGGGGAATGTACACGGTCTCGACGCAGCTGCCGGACGCCACGCGCACCACCCACTTGCGGGTGCCGTCGCTGGAGATGTCCTCGCTGACCACTTCCGGACCACGGACCTCAGCAACAGCCTTGAGCTTTTCGCGCAAGGCCTTGCTGACGTTCGTCATGGCATCGAAATCATCGACACCAAAGTGGTGAATCCATTTCATTACCTGACCGGCACGGAAACGCTTCTCCCCGATTGAGTCGAAGAATTTTTCCATTTCCAGCTGAGTCAGACCCAGCAGGTTAGTTTTTACAGTCGATGTAGTCATGGATTCACCTTCACTCTTAAGCCAATGCTTAGCGAGTGGTTACTTCAGTAGCTGCGAAGAAGTACGAGATTTCGCGAGCGGCAGCGGCTTCGGAGTCCGAACCGTGTACGGCGTTGGCGTCGATGGAGTCAGCGAAGTCAGCACGGATGGTGCCGGCAGCAGCTTCTTTAGGGTTGGTAGCGCCCATCAGCTCACGGTTCAGAGCGATAGCGTTTTCGCCTTCCAGAACCTGAACGACAACCGGACCGGAGATCATGAAAGCAACCAGGTCGTTGAAGAAACCACGAGCGCTGTGCTCAGCGTAGAAGCCTTCGGCTTCAGCTTTGGACAGTTGCTTCAGTTTCGAAGCTACAACGCGCAGGCCGGCTTTTTCGAAACGAGTGGTGATCTCGCCGATCACGTTTTTAGCAACGGCGTCAGGCTTGATGATGGAGAAAGTACGTTGAACAGCCATGGTGTAACTCCAGAAACGGTAATTTACGAAAAATTAAACCCGCGAATTATACGCGGGTTCTCGGGTATTGCCTAACCTGCGGCGTGGCTCAGTCGCGTTCTTCGATCCAGTGGGCCTGAATGGCCTCCAGGATCTTTTCGCCACAATGCTCAGGCAAGTCGTCGAAATCGGGTAATTCCATTACCCATTTGCGCAGATCGACGAAGTTGACCGACATAGGGTCCACGTCGGGCTTGCTTTCGGCCAGCTGGATCGCGATCTCCAGCACATCAGTCCACTTGAGTTTCATGACAATTCCTTGAATCAGTGCGGCGCTTCGGCGGCGTGGTTGAGCGAGTACTTCGGAATTTCGACCGTCAGGTCTTCGGTACCGACCTTGGCCTGGCAGCCCAGGCGGGACTCGCGCTCAAGGCCCCAGGCCTTATCAAGGTAGTCTTCTTCCAGCTCGTCGGCTTCTTCCAGCGAGTCGAAACCCTCGCGGATGATGCAGTGGCAGGTGGTGCAGGCACACACGCCGCCACAGGCGCTTTCCATCTCGATGTGGTGTTCATGGGCCAGTTCGAGGATGGAAACCCCCGTCTCAGCCTCAACAACCATGCCTTCGGGGCAAAACTTCTCGTGTGGCAGAAAAATGACCTGCGGCATCGTTATTCCTCAATCTCATTCAGGTTGCGCCCCGCCAGCGCGGCTTTCACCGTCGAGTCCAGGCGGCGGGCAGCAAAGGCGTCGGTCACTTGCGACAGACGCTTGGTCTGCTGCTCGATGGCGTAACCATCGGTACCTTTCATCAGTTCGGTCAGTTCCTGCACCTGCAGGTCGATGACCAGGCGCTCTTCGGCGTCGAGCAAACGCTTGCCATCGGCCTCCAGAGCGGCCTGCACGGCCTCGATCAGGCGCTGGGCGTCGACCTGCTGCTCGCGCAGTACACGGGCAACCTTGTCGTCATTGGCGTGCTGGAACGAGTCCTTGAGCATTTTGGCGATTTCGCCGTCGGTCAGGCCGTAGGACGGCTTGACCTGAATGCTGGCTTCGACACCCGAACCCAGTTCGCGAGCGGAAACACTGAGCAGACCGTCGGCATCGACCTGGAAGGTCACGCGAATCTTCGCCGCACCTGCCACCATTGCCGGGATACCGCGCAGTTCGAAGCGCGCCAGGGAGCGGCAGTCGCTGATCAGCTCGCGCTCGCCCTGCAACACGTGGATCGCCATGGCCGACTGGCCGTCTTTATAGGTGGTGAAGTCCTGGGCGCGAGCGACGGGGATGGTGGTGTTGCGCGGAATCACCTTCTCCATCAGGCCACCCATGGTTTCCAGGCCCAGGGACAACGGAATCACGTCGAGCAGCAGCAGCTCACCACCATCGCGCTTGTTACCGGCCAAGGTATCGGCCTGGATCGCAGCACCAATGGCAACCACTTGATCCGGGTCGATTTCAGTCAGGGGCTGGCGACCGAACGCTTCGGCGACGGCTTCGCGAACGCGGGGTACGCGAGTCGAACCACCGACCATGACCACGGCGTGCACGTCTTCCAGCTCGATACCGGAATCACGTACCGCACGACGGCAGGCTTTGAGGCTGCGCGCGACCATCGGCTCGATCAGCGCATTGAAGGCATCACGGGTCAGCTCGGCTTTCCAGTCGCCATAGGCCACTTCAACGGCAGGCGCATTGGTCAGGGCTTCCTTGGCCGCACAGGCGGTTTGCAGCAAGTTGCGCTGCGCACCCGGATCGAGGTCGGCGGACAGACCGGCGCTCTCGATGATCCAGCCAGCGATCGCGTGGTCGAAGTCATCACCACCCAGGGCACTGTCGCCGCCGGTGGCCAGGACTTCGAAGACGCCGCCGGTCAGGCGCAGAATCGAAATATCGAAGGTACCGCCGCCCAGGTCGTAAATGGCGACCAGGCCTTCGGCATGCTGATCCAGACCATAGGCCACTGCGGCAGCGGTCGGCTCATTGAGCAAGCGCAGCACATTCAGGCCGGCCAGCTTGGCCGCGTCCTTGGTGGCTTGACGCTGAGCGTCGTCGAAATAGGCCGGAACGGTGATCACCGCACCCACCAGTTCACCACCCAGGGTCTCCTCGGCGCGCTGGCGCAGGACCTTGAGGATATCGGCGGACACTTCGACCGGGCTTTTCGGGCCCTGGATCGTGTCGATGAACGGCATGTGCGACTCGCCGCCGACAAAGCGGTAGGGCAGTTGCTCGCCCAGCTGCTTGACGTCGGACAGACCACGACCCATCAAGCGCTTGACCGACAGCACGGTATTCAGGGGATCGGTGGCGGCAGCCAGCTTGGCGGATTCGCCAACCTCGACGCGATCAGCGTGATAGCGCACGGCAGACGGCAGGATGACCCGCCCTTGCGCGTCAGCCAGAGGCTCGGAAAGTCCACTGCGCAATGCAGCGACCAGCGAATTGGTAGTGCCCAAGTCGATCCCCACAGCCAGACGACGCTGGTGCGGTTGAGGACTTTGGCCGGGTTCGGCGATCTGCAGTAGGGCCATCGTTATCAGGACTTATCTGTATATCAGGCGTGCGACCGGAGCGGCACTGGGTTAATCGTCGAGGCGCTCTTCTAACTGGCGCACTTCGTAGGTGAGCTTGTCGAGGAACTGCATGCGCCGCATCAGGCGTTCGGCCCGTTCACGTTGCGCGGCATCGTTCCAGCAAGCTGCGAAGTTTTGGTTCAGTTCATCCTGGGCAGCCTTCAGGCGACGCTTGAAGACGGCAACGCCATTGAGGTCGGCGCTGTCCTGCAGGTCTTCGAGCTCTTCACGCAGCTCCATCTGCTGCAGAAGGAACTCCGGATCATGCACCGTGACCTCCAGCGGCAGCTCGCCACCATTCAAGGCGAGCAGGTAACGCGCGCGCTTGGGTGGACTCTTGAGCGTCTGATAGGCCTCGTTGAGGCTCG
The DNA here is from genome assembly GCF_059424105.1 of Pseudomonas sp. GW456-E7. Taxonomy (NCBI): domain Bacteria; kingdom Pseudomonadati; phylum Pseudomonadota; class Gammaproteobacteria; order Pseudomonadales; family Pseudomonadaceae; genus Pseudomonas; species Pseudomonas sp. GW456-E7. Next base: position 151,710 of record NZ_JBWKZB010000007.1, read on the forward strand.
CGGATTGCTCCAGCGCCAGCCGCTGCTCGCGCTCGGAAGCGTCTGCAAAGCGGTCCGGATGAACGCCGCGCGCCAACTCACGGTAGCGCGTAGCCAGCTGATCGAGATCCAGATCGAAACTCGGTTGCAGCTCGAATAAAGCGAAATGACAAGGAGTACCCACGACAAGCCTCAGATGTTGAAGCTTTCGCCGCAGCCACATTCACCGCGTACGTTGGGGTTGTTGAACTTGAAGCCTTCGTTCAACCCTTCCTTGACGAAATCGAGTTCGGTGCCGTCCAGGTAGGCCAGGCTTTTCGGGTCGATAATCACTTTTTCGCCGTGACTTTCGAACACCTGGTCCTCAGCAACCACCTCGTCGACAAACTCCAGCACGTAGGCAAGGCCGGAACAGCCCGTGGTGCGAACACCCAGACGAATCCCTTCACCCTTGCCACGCCCGTCGAGGGAGCGTCGCACGTGCTTGGCCGCCGCTTCTGTCATGCTGATAGCCATCGTTGACTCCTTACTCGTCGCCAAATGCTTAGATCAAGCCTTTCTTCTGCTTGTAGTCGCGAACAGCCGCCTTGATGGCGTCTTCAGCGAGTACCGAGCAGTGGATTTTCACTGGCGGCAGGGCCAGTTCTTCAGCCAGCTGGGTGTTCTTGATGGTTTCCGCTTCGTCCAGGGTCTTGCCCTTCATCCACTCGGTGGCGAGGGAGCTGGAAGCGATAGCCGAACCGCAGCCGTAGGTCTTGAACTTGGCATCTTCGATGATGCCGGCGTCGTTGACCTTGATCTGCAGGCGCATCACGTCGCCGCACGCCGGAGCGCCGACCATGCCGGTGCCGACATCAGGATCTTCCGCGTCCATCTTGCCGACGTTGCGCGGGTTTTCGTAGTGGTCGATGACCTTTTCGCTGTAAGCCATGATTCTCAATCCTCACTCATCAGGGCCGCTCTTGAGACCCTGTAGTTGCGCTGCATTTACCGCCGCGCTGCTACAGGACCTGTATCCGGCGGCTTCTATAGTTAGTGTGCCGCCCACTCGATCTTCGAGATATCGACGCCGTCTTTGTACATGTCCCACAGCGGCGACAGAGCGCGCAGCTTGGTTACGGCCTCGCAGACTTTCTGCGCGGCGTAGTCGATTTCTTCTTCGGTGGTGAAACGGCCGAAGGTGAAGCGGATCGAGCTGTGAGCCAGTTCGTCGTTGCGGCCCAGGGCGCGCAGTACGTACGAAGGCTCAAGGGATGCCGAGGTGCAGGCCGAACCGGACGACACCGCCAGATCCTTGAGCGCCATGATCAGCGACTCGCCTTCAACGTAGTTGAAGCTCAGGTTCAGGTTGTGCGGAACGCGGGCGGTCAGGCTGCCGTTGACGTACAGCTCTTCCAGGTGCTCGACCTGCTTGTAGAAACGGTCGCTCAGGGCCTTGATGCGTACGTTCTCGGCAGCCATGTCTTCCTTGGCTACGCGGAAAGCTTCACCCATGCCGACGATCTGGTGGGTCGCCAGGGTGCCGGAACGCATGCCGCGTTCGTGGCCGCCACCGTGCATGGTCGCTTCGATACGTACGCGCGGCTTGCGGCTTACGTACAGGGCGCCGATGCCTTTAGGACCGTAGGTCTTGTGGGCGGAGAACGACATCATGTCGACTTTCAGCTTCTGCAGGTCGATCTCGACCTTGCCGGTGGACTGAGCGGCGTCGACGTGGAACAGGATGCCCTTGGAGCGGAGCAGTTCGCCGATCGCTGCGATGTCGTTGATGGTGCCGATTTCGTTGTTCACGTGCATGACCGAAACCAGGATGGTGTCGTCGCGCAGTTCGGCTTCGATCATCTCCGGGGTCACCAGGCCGTCGGTGCGCGGCTCGATGTAGGTCACTTCGAACCCTTCACGCTCCAGTTGGCGCATGGTGTCCAGGACAGCCTTGTGCTCGATCTTGGTGGTGATCAGGTGCTTGCCTTTGGTGGCGTAGAAATGTGCCGCACCCTTGATTGCCAGGTTGTCGGATTCGGTGGCACCGGAGGTCCAGACGATTTCACGCGGATCGGCATTGACCAGGTCGGCCACCTGACGACGGGCGTTTTCAACGGACTCTTCAGCTTTCCAGCCGAACACGTGGGAACGGGACGCCGGGTTACCGAAGTTTCCGTCGACCAGCAGGCATTCACTCATCTTTTGCGCGACACGCGGATCAACCGGGGTGGTCGCAGAGTAATCAAGGTAAATCGGCAATTTCATGGACTATCTCCTAAATCAGGCTGGCTGGCGTGCCGCTAGCTCTTTGGCTGTCATTCGACGGCGGACGCTTCAATCTTGTCCAGGCGTGGCACCTTGCTGTTGCAACGGCGCTGGTCCTGACGCTGGGCTACTTCTTGCACCTCACGGCGAGTCACAAGGTCAGCCAAGCTGATACCGCTCAGAAATTCGTGAATCTGCAGGCTCAGGTCGCACCACAAGTGGTGGGTCAGACAGGTGTCGCCTTGATGGCAATCACCCTGCCCCTGGCATTTGGTGGCATCGACCGATTCGTTCACCGCATCGATCACCTGGGCGACCTGGATGCCCTGCATGTCGCGGGACAATTGGTAGCCACCGCCCGGACCACGCACGCTGGACACCAGATTGCTGCGGCGCAATTTGGCAAAAAGCTGTTCGAGGTAGGACAGGGAGATGCCTTGGCGCTCGGAGATATCGGCCAGGGACACGGGCCCGTGCTGCGCGTGCAACGCCAGGTCAAGCATGGCGGTCACGGCGTATCGGCCTTTTGTAGTCAGTCGCATGGACAATTACCACGGAGTTCGGAATGAGGCGAGTATGCAATTCCCGAGTATTTAAGTCAACTATAAGACCTAGTACATTAGTCGGGATTACCCGCAAAGAGCGGGCGCATCATAGCAGGGTCTGCGGCTTAATGGCACACCGCTTAGCGCAGCGCCATTACCCAAATACGACCCCCGCCCCCTGTAGGAGCTGCCGCAGGCTGCGATCTTTTGACTTTGATTTTTAAAAAAACAAGATC
>NZ_JBWKZB010000008.1:0-153967 GCF_059424105.1 Pseudomonas sp. GW456-E7
CGCTCCCACAGGTTCAGCGCGATCCCTGTGGGAGCGGGCTTGCTCGCGAAAGCGTCGGTGCGGACAGCACAAAATCTGATGCCATTAGTCAACTATTTACCAAGCATGCTAACTATTACGTTGACATTCGCTGCCTAGGCAGTAACATTTAGACATACATTCACTGCCTAGGCAGCTAACCGGTGGTCAGATGAAGCATTTCTCTCCAGACGATTTCCACAATTGCCATCTCGGCCTGCTGCTCGGACGCGCCGCGCTGCTCAAGGACCGGATCATCGACACCCACATGGAACCCCACGGCATCACTGCCGCGCAGTTCAAGGTGTTGATCATCATGGCCCAGTTCGGCGTCGATTCGCCGGGCGAGTTGTGCCGTCACCTGTCCCTGGACAGCGGTTCGATGACGCGCATGCTCGATCGTCTGGAACAGAAGGGGTTCCTCGCCCGCCAACGCTCCGAGGCGGATCGTCGCCAGGTGCAGCTGGTACTCACGGAGGAAGGGCAGAGGCTGGCTGATCGCCTGCCGCACATCGGTGCCGAAGCCATGAATGAACTGGCCGGTGCCATCACTCCAGATGAGCTGAAAACCCTGGAGATGATTCTGAAGAAGATTTTGGTAGCAGCCGGTGACTCGATCACCCTGCTGCGAGTAGGTGACAAATGAGCAGTAAACCCTTGCGTGTCGGCCTGAGCCTGGTGCTGTTGGCCATGAGCCTGGCCGGTTGCGCCAGTTACAGCGGCCTGAAAACCGAAGGTGTCAGTCTCGATGCGAAAAACTTCAAGGCCGGGCAATCCCTCGGCGGCGTGACCCTGTCGCCGGCCGCCTGGCCGAAAAGCGACTGGTGGAAAAGCCTCGGCGACCCGCAACTCGACGGCCTGATCCGCGAGGCCCTGCGCGACAGCCCGGACATGCAGATCGCCGACGCCCGTGCCCACCAGGCCAGCGCCGCCGCCTACGCCGCCGACGCCGCGCGGATGCCGACCCTGGATGCCAGCGCCGGTGTCAGCCGCTCGCGCCTGGCCCGGGACCAGGACCCGCTCGGGCAGGGTGACGCGTACGCCACCGTGCGCAACATCAGCGCCAGTTTCAACTACAACTTCGACCTGTGGGGCGGCCAGCGTGATGCCTGGGAAGCGGCCCTCGGCCAGGCCCGTGCCGCCGAAGTCGACCAGCAGGCCGCGCAACTGACCCTGGCTGCCGACGTCGCCCGGGCCTACAGCGATCTCGGTCAGGCGCACATCGTGTATGACCTGTCCAACGAAGACCTCAAGCGCACCCGGCAAATGCTCGACCTGAGCCAACGGCGCCTGACGGCCGGGATCGACAGCCAGTACCAGTTCCAGCAGACCGAAAGCCTGGAAGCCACCTCCCAGGCCAATTTGATCGACGCTGAAAAGCGCCTGAACAGCGCGAAGATCACCCTTGCGGTGCTGCTCGGCAAAGGTCCGGACCGCGGCAATGAAATTGCCCGGCCGAACATTCTTCAGCCGAGTGCGGTAGCGCTACCTTCGGTGTTGCCGGCCGAGTTGCTCGGGCGTCGCCCGGACCTGGTCGCCGCGCGCTGGCGGGTTGAGGCTGCGAGCAAAAGCATCGACGCCGGCAAGACCCGGTTCTACCCCAACCTGAACCTCAGCGCCGCTGCCGGCGCCGAGTCCTTGTTGGGCGATGCGATGTTTGGATCGGCCAGCCGCTTCTTCAACATTGCACCGACGATTTCTGTGCCGATTTTCGACGGTGGCCGCTTGCGCGCCGACCTCGATTCGCGCGACGCCGACTACGACCTCGCGGTGGCGCAGTACAACAAAAGCCTGGTAAAGGCGCTGGGGGATGTCAGTGACAGCATCAACCAGTTGCGCGATATCGGCCGGCAGATCGCTGCCCAGCAGCACGCCACCGACATCGCCCAGGATTCCTACAACACCGTGGTCCAGCGTTACGGTTCCGGCATCGGCAACTACCTGGACGTGCTCAGCATCGAGCAGCAATTGCTCCAGGCCCAGCGTCAGCTGGCGAACCTGAATGCCGAGCAGATCGACCTGTCGATCCAACTGATGCAGGCGCTGGGCGGCGGCTTCCAGCCTGAGGCCATCGCCTCGGCCGACGCCACGCCAGCCACGCTGACCCACTAATTCAAGGTACTCGTCATGGCCTCTGCCGATACAACTCAACCTCCTGAAAACTCCCAGGGCAACCCCAGCTCGGGCAAACGCAAGTTCATGCTGCTGGTCCTGGCTGCCGCCGTCGTGCTCAGCGGCGCGGGCGTCTGGGCCTACCACGAGTTCTACGGGCGCTGGAGCGAAAGCACCGACGACGCCTATGTGAACGGCAACGTGGTGGAAATCACCCCGCTGGTCACGGGCACCGTGGTCAGCATCGGCGCCGACGATGGCGATCTGGTGCATGAAGGCCAGGTGCTGGTGAACTTTGACCCGAACGACGCTGAAATCGGTCTGCAAAATGCCCAGGCCAATCTGGCGCGAACCGTGCGTCAGGTTCGCGGCCTGTACAGCGATGTGGATGGCATGAAAGCCCAGGTCAACGCGCAGAAAGCCGAAGTGCAAAAGGCCCAGGACAACTTCAGCCGGCGCAAGAACCTCGCCGCCGGCGGGGCGATTTCCCAGGAAGAGCTGTCCCACGCCCGCGACGACCTGACCTCGGCGCAAAACGCCCTGGCCAATGCCGAACAAAAGCTCAAGACCACCAGCGCGCTGGTCGATGACACCGTGGTGTCTTCGCACCCGGACGTGATGGCCGCCGCCGCACAACTGCGTCAGGCCTACCTGAACAACTCACGCAGCGTCCTGATTGCACCGGTTACCGGTTACGTGGCCAAGCGTTCGGTGCAACTGGGCCAACGCGTGCAACCGGGTACCGCGCTGATGGCGGTGATTCCGCTGGATCAGCTGTGGATCGACGCCAACTTCAAGGAAACCCAGCTGCGTGACATGCGCATTGGCCAACCGGTGGAGATCGAGACGGACCTGTACGGCAGCAGCGTGAAATACAGCGGCACCATCGACAGCCTCGGCGCCGGCACCGGCAGCGCCTTTGCCCTGCTGCCGGCGCAGAACGCCACCGGCAACTGGATCAAGATCGTGCAGCGCGTACCGGTGCGAGTCCACATCAACGCCGAAGAACTGGCCAAACATCCGCTGCGGGTTGGCCTGTCGACCATGGTCGACGTGGACCTGCACGACCAGAGCGGGCCGGTGCTGGCGCAACAGCCGCCGCAGAAGGCGTCGTTCAGCACCAACGTCTACGACCGTCAGTTGGCCGAGGCCGACGCGATGATCACCCAGTTGATCCACGACAACAGCGCCGCGGTCAGCAAAACCGCGCAACGCTGAAATGCCATTACCTCGACCCTGTGGGAGCGGGCTTGCTCGCGAAGGCGGAGTGTCAGGCGACATCCATGTTGAATGTGCCGACCTCTTCGCGAGCAAGCCCGCTCCCACAGGGTTGGCTGCGTCCGTAATGGACGCGGCACCAACCAGGCTTCCAAGGATTCGCGATGAGCAATAACGCCTCTTTCACGCCCCCCAGCCTGCTGCTCAGCACCATCGGCCTGTCGCTGGCGACCTTCATGCAGGTGCTCGACACCACCATCGCCAACGTGGCGCTGCCGACGATCTCCGGCAACCTGGGCGTGAGTTCGGAGCAGGGCACCTGGGTCATCACCTCGTTCGCCGTGAGCAATGCCATCGCCTTGCCGCTGACCGGTTGGCTCAGTCGGCGTTTTGGTGAGGTGAAGCTGTTTGTCTGGGCAACGCTGCTGTTCGTGCTGGCTTCGTTCCTGTGCGGGATATCCACCTCGATGCCCGAGCTGGTGGGCTTCCGGGTGCTGCAAGGGGTGGTGGCAGGGCCGCTGTACCCGATGACCCAGACGTTGCTGATCGCGGTCTATCCGCCGGCGAAACGGGGGCTGGCCCTGGCGCTGCTGGCGATGGTCACCGTGGTCGCGCCGATTGCCGGGCCGATCCTCGGCGGCTGGATCACCGACAGCTACAGCTGGCCGTGGATTTTCTTCATCAACGTGCCCATCGGCCTGTTCGCGGCATGGGTGGTCACCCAGCAGATGAAAAAGCGCCCGGTGGTCACCAGCCGCCAGCCGATGGATTACGTCGGTCTGATCGCGCTGATCATCGGTGTCGGGGCGCTGCAGATCGTGCTCGACAAGGGCAACGATGCCGACTGGTTCGAATCCACCTTCATCGTGATCGGCTCGGTGATTTCGGTGGTGGCCCTGGTGTTCTTCGTGATCTGGGAAATGACCGACGAACACCCGGTGGTCAACCTGCGCCTGTTCGCCCACCGCAACTTCCGCTACGGCACCATCGTGCTGATCCTGGGCTATGCCGGGTTCTTCGGGATCAACCTGATCCTGCCGCAGTGGCTGCAGACACGCCTGGGCTACACCGCGACCTGGGCCGGTTTTGCCGTGGCGCCGCTGGGGATCCTGCCGGTGTTGCTGGCCCCCTTTGTTGGCAAATACGCACCGAAGTTCGATATGCGGTTACTGGCCGGCGGGGCATTCCTGGCCATTGGCCTCAGTTGCTTCATGCGCGCCGGGTTCACCAATGAAGTGGATTTCCAGCACATCGCCATGGTGCAGCTGTTCATGGGGATCGGCGTGGCGCTGTTCTTCATGCCGACCCTGACCATCCTGCTTTCGGACCTGCCGCCGAGCCAGATTGCCGATGGTTCCGGGTTGGCGACGTTCCTGCGGACCCTGGGCGGTAGTTTCGCGGCGTCACTGACCACCTGGATCTGGATTCGCCGTGCCGACCAGCACCATGCCTACCTGACCGAAAGCATCACCCCGTTCGACCCGGCGACCCGCGAAGCACTGAGCAACCTGGGCGGAGCGGGGGCCAGGGCCTACACGCAACTGGATCAGATGGTGATCAGCCAGGCGTACATCATGTCCACGGTGGATTACTTCACCTTGCTGGGCTGGATGTTCATGGGGCTGATCCTGATCGTGTGGCTGGCCAAGCCGCCGTTTACGGCGAAGGCGGGGCCTGCGGCGTCTGCCGGGCACTAACAAACACTGCAGAACCCCTGTGGGAGCGAGCAAGCTCGCTCCCACAGGGATCTCCTACAGCCTTCAGTTCGCGGGAGCTGCCAATTGTGGCGGCGGGGCGAAGTCAAACGGCGCCAGCGCAAACCCTTGCTCATCCACCTGCAACGCCCAACCCTGGCGATCCCAATCCCCCAGCACGATGCGCCGGGCGGCCTGGTCGCCCAACTGCAACTTGTGGATCGCCGGACGATGGGTATGCCCGTGGATCAAGGTCTTCACCCCGTACTCCTGCATGATCCGCGGAATCTCTTCGGGCGTGACGTCGACGATGTCATTGGCCTTCATCCGCACCTGGGCACGGCTTTCACTGCGCAGTTTGCGTGCCAGCTTGTGCCGGGTGCGCAAGGGCAGGTTGCGCAGGATGAACAGGGTGATCGGGTTGCGCAGGTAGCGACGCAGCTTCATATAGCCTTCGTCGCGGGTGCACAGGCTGTCGCCGTGCATCAGCAGCACCGGCTCGCCGTTGAATTGCACGACACTCGGGTCTTTCAGCAGGGTGCAGCCGGCCTGCTTGCAGAAGGCCTTGCCGAGCATGAAATCACGATTGCCGTGCATCAGGAAAATGGCCGTGCCGCTGTCGCTGAGGTCGCGCAGGGCCTGGCAGATGGAACGCTGGAAGGGCGTCATGGCGTCGTCGCCAATCCACACTTCGAAAAAGTCGCCCAGGATGTACAACGCACTCGCCGAGCGGGCGCGTCCGGCGAGCAAATCCAGAAACGCCCGGGTAATGTCCGGGCGCTCCTCTTCCAGATGTAAATCTGAAATCAGCAATATCACTCAATGATCTCGGCTTTCTCGATGATCACGTCGTCTGCCGGTACGTCCTGGTGGCCGGACTTGGAAGTGGTGGCCACGCCTTTGATCTTGTCGACAACGTCGGTGCCGGCGGTCACTTTACCGAATACCGCGTAGCCCCAGCCTTGAACGTTCTTGCCGCTGTGGTTGAGGAAGCTGTTGTCCGCCACGTTGATGAAGAACTGTGCGGAAGCCGAATGCGGCTCCATGGTGCGGGCCATGGCGATGGTGTACTTGTCGTTGGAAAGACCGTTGTCGGCTTCGTTCTGGATGCTTGGGCGCTTGTCTTTCTTTTCTTTCATGCCTGGCTCGAAACCGCCGCCCTGGATCATGAAGTTACCGATGACGCGGTGGAAAACGGTGTTTTCGTAGTGACCGGCTTTAACGTACTCGACGAAGTTGGCCACGGTGATCGGGGCTTTGTCGGCGTTCAGTTCGAGGACGATGTCGCCGAAGTTGGTAGTCAATTTGACTTGGGTCATGATCAGCACTCTTTTCAGGAGAAGCATACTTAAGGAATTCGTGGTGTTGGAACAGCATGTCCCGCCACCGGTTCAGCCTTTTTGGCCAAGGTGCGCAGTTTAGCGTGCCAGACGCGAATTTCGAGGCAGTTTTTTCATTTGCGGCCCATTAAATGCGACGGTTTACAGAGTGCGCTCTGTCAGGCACTTGACGGCATCGGCTATGATAGCGGCTTTGTTTTGTCCGGCCTTCATTACGGCCACGCACTTGTACGTTCAAGGATCCTATGAGCAAGCCCACTGTCGACCCTACCTCGAATGCCAAGACCGGCCCAGCCGTGCCGGTCAACTTCCTGCGGCCGATCATCCAGGCAGACCTGGACTCGGGCAAGCACACGCAGATCGTCACCCGTTTCCCGCCTGAGCCCAACGGCTACCTGCACATCGGCCATGCCAAGTCGATCTGTGTGAACTTCGGCCTGGCCCAGGAGTTCGGCGGCGTCACGCACCTGCGTTTCGACGACACCAACCCGGCCAAGGAAGACCAGGAATACATCGACGCGATCGAAAGCGACGTCAAATGGCTGGGCTTCGAGTGGTCCGGTGAAGTGCGCTACGCCTCGCAGTATTTCGACCAGTTGCACGACTGGGCGGTGGAATTGATCAAATCCGGCAATGCCTACGTCGATGACCTGACTCCGGAACAGGCCAAGGAATACCGTGGCAGCCTGACCGAACCTGGCAAGAACAGCCCGTTCCGCGACCGCAGCGTCGAAGAGAACCTGGACCTGTTCGCCCGCATGAAAGCCGGTGAGTTCAAGGACGGCGCACGGGTGCTGCGGGCCAAGATCGACATGGCCTCGCCGAACATGAACCTGCGTGATCCGATCATGTATCGCATCCGTCACGCTCACCACCACCAGACCGGCGACAAGTGGTGCATCTACCCGAACTACGACTTCACCCACGGTCAGTCGGACGCCATCGAAGGCATCACCCACTCGATCTGCACCCTGGAGTTCGAAAGCCACCGTCCGCTGTACGAGTGGTTCCTCGAGCACTTGCCGGTGCCGGCCAACCCGCGCCAGTACGAGTTCAGCCGCCTGAACCTGAATTACACCATCACCAGCAAGCGCAAGCTCAAGCAGCTGGTCGATGAGAAGCACGTCAACGGCTGGGACGACCCGCGCATGTCCACGCTGTCGGGTTTCCGCCGCCGTGGCTACACGCCGAAATCGATCCGCAACTTCTGCGAAATGATCGGCACCAACCGTTCCGACGGCGTGGTCGACTTCGGCATGCTCGAATTCAGCATCCGTGACGACCTCGACCAGAGCGCCCCGCGTGCCATGTGCGTGCTGCGTCCGCTGAAAGTCGTGATCACCAACTACCCGGAAGGCCAGGTCGAGAACCTCGAACTGCCGTGCCACCCGAAAGAAGACATGGGCGTGCGCGCTTTGCCGTTCGCCCGTGAAATCTACATCGACCGTGAAGACTTCATGGAAGAGCCGCCGAAGGGCTACAAGCGCCTGGAGCCGGCCGGTGAAGTGCGTCTGCGTGGCAGCTACGTGATCCGCGCCGACGAAGCGATCAAGGACGCCGATGGCAACATCGTCGAACTGCGCTGCTCGTACGATCCGGACACCCTGGGCAAGAACCCGGAAGGCCGCAAGGTCAAAGGCGTGGTGCACTGGGTGCCGGCCGCGGCCAGCGTCGAGTGCGAAGTGCGTCTGTACGATCGTCTGTTCCGTTCTCCGAACCCGGAGAAGGCCGAAGACAGCGCCAGTTTCCTGGACAACATCAACCCTGACTCGCTGCAGGTACTCACCGGTTGTCGTGCTGAACCCTCGCTGGGCAATGCACAGCCGGAAGACCGTTTCCAGTTCGAGCGCGAAGGTTACTTCGTCGCCGATCTCAAGGACTCGAAACCAGGTCAGCCGGTATTCAACCGTACCGTGACCCTGCGTGATTCGTGGGGCCAGTGATTCAGCGTCAAGGGAAATAACGTGCTTACGATCTACAACACGCTCACCAAGAGCAAAGAAGTCTTCAAGCCGCTCGATGGCAACAAGGTGCGCATGTACGTGTGCGGCATGACCGTGTACGACTACTGCCACCTGGGCCACGGCCGCAGCATGGTTGCGTTCGACCTGGTGACCCGCTGGTTGCGCTTCAGCGGCTACGACCTGACTTATGTGCGCAACATCACCGACATTGACGACAAGATCATCAATCGGGCCAACGAGAACGGCGAGTCGTTCGAAGCCTTGACCGAGCGCATGATCGCGGCGATGCACGAAGACGAAGCGCGCCTGAACATCAAGAAGCCGGACATGGAGCCGCGTGCCACCGATCACATCCCGGGCATGCACGCGATGATCCAGACCCTGATCGACAAGGGCTACGCCTACGCCCCGGGCAATGGCGACGTGTACTACCGCGTCGGCAAGTTCATGGGCTACGGCAAACTGTCGCGCAAGAAGATCGAAGACCTGCGCATCGGCGCTCGCATCGAAGTCGACGAGTCCAAGCAGGACCCGCTGGACTTCGTGCTGTGGAAAGCCGCCAAGCCGGGCGAGCCGAGCTGGGAATCGCCGTGGGGCGCCGGGCGTCCGGGCTGGCACATCGAATGCTCGGTGATGTCGACCTGCTGCCTCGGTGAGACCTTCGACATTCATGGCGGCGGCAGCGATCTTGAGTTCCCGCACCACGAAAACGAAATCGCCCAGAGCGAAGCGGCCACCGGCAAGACCTACGCCAACGCGTGGATGCATTGCGGCATGATCCGTATCAATGGCGAGAAGATGTCCAAGTCCTTGAACAACTTCTTCACCATCCGCGACGTGCTCGACAAGTACCACCCGGAAGTCGTGCGTTACCTGCTGGTGTCGAGCCACTACCGCAGTGCGATCAACTATTCGGAAGACAACCTCAAGGACGCCAAGGGCGCCCTGGAGCGTTTCTACCACGCGTTGAAAGGCCTGCCGAACGTGGCACCTGCCGGCGGCGAAGCCTTCGTCGAGCGTTTCACCCAGGTGATGAACGACGACTTCGGCACGCCGGAAGCCTGCGCGGTGCTGTTCGAGATGGTCCGCGAGATCAACCGTCTGCGCGAGAGCGATCTCAATGCAGCGGCCGGCCTGGCGGCGCGTCTGAAAGAACTGGCCAGCGTGCTGGGTGTATTGCAGCTGGAAGCCGATGACTTCCTGCAGGCCGGTGCCGAAGGGCGCGTGGATGCAGCTGAAGTCGAGGCGCTGATTGCCGCTCGCCTGGCGGCACGTGCCGGCAAGGACTGGGCCGAATCCGACCGCATCCGCGACCAGCTCACCGCCATGGGCGTGGTGCTGGAAGACGGCAAGGGCGGCACGACCTGGCGTCTGGCTGACTGATTGCTGCTTGCGTTACAGACAAAACCCGCCTTGTGCGGGTTTTTGTTTTTTAGAATCAAAAGATCGCAGCCTTCGGCAGCTCCTACATGTGGATTGCGTACACCTTGTAGGAGCTGCCGCAGGCTGCGATCTTTTTCAACCGTCCAACTGCCGCAACCGCTTGTAAAGGGTATTGCGGCTAACCCCCAACAGCCGCGCCAGATACGAAATATTCCCCCCGACCGCCTGCAACTGCCGATTCAGTGCTTCCACATCATTCAAGTCGATGCCCAGCGGCTCCGGCGTCTCCACCGGTTCCATCTCCAGGTCGACAAAAAAATCATCCGGCAAGTGCTCTGCCCGCACCGGTTGTTCTTCGGCCATGGCCAGGGCCACCTGTATCACGCTGCTGACCTGGCGCAAGTTGCCCGGCCACGGGTGGCGGCTGAACAACGCCATCACTTCCTGGCTCAAACCGGCCCATTGCGCTGGTTCGCGGTGCTGCTCCCACAGGCGCTTGAACAGTGCCTCCTTATCGCTGCGCTCACGCAGGGGCGGCAGTTCCAGGGTCAGGCCGCCGATGCGGTAGTACAAGTCTTCACGAAACCGCCCCAGCTGTACTTGTTCGCGCAGCGAGCGGTTGGTCGCTGAAATGATGCGCAAGTCCACAGGGAACAATTCGCTGCTGCCCACTGGCTGCACGCAACGCTCCTGCAACACCCGCAACAGACGCGCCTGAGTCGGCAGCGGCATGTCGCCGATTTCGTCGAGAAACAGCGTGCCTTTGTCAGCCTTGCGGATCAGCCCGATGCTGCCTTTCTGGTTGGCACCGGTGAACGCGCCTTTCTCATAGCCGAACAACTCGGATTCCACCAGTTCGGCGGGAATCGCCGCACAGTTGACGGCGATGAGCGCTTGTTTGCTGCGCGAGCTGGCGTGGTGGAGGGCTTTGACGAAGACCTCCTTGCCGACCCCGGTTTCACCGTGGATCAGCAGTGGAATGTCTTTTTCCAGCAAGCGTTCGGCCTGGCGCACGGCTTTTTCCACGCGGCTGTCGCCGAAATGCAGGGTGTTGAGGCTGATGGCCGCGGGTGCAGCGACAACCGGCTCGGTGAACACTCGAGGTTGAATGGATGCCTGTTTCGGCCGCTTCAGCAGGCACTGGAAGCGGTTGCGTCCTGAGGTTTGCAAGGCAAAGGGCAGGCCTTCGGGCTGATTGAGCAGCTCCAGCAACGAGACCTTGAACAGGCTCTCGACACTGACCCGCGACAGGCTGATGCCCAGCAGATTGTCGGCCCGGCGATTGGCCGACAGCACCTGGCCGCTTTCATCGAAAATCAGCAAGCCGGCCCATTGGCTGTCGAGGTTGTTCAGCCCGGTATTGAACGTCAACTGGAAATGCTGGCCATGGAACAGGTTGAGGATCAGCCGGTTTTCCACGGTCTGGCTCATCATCTTGACCATGCCCAGGGTGTGCGATGGCGGCAGGTAGCTGTCGCTGGACACGTCCAGCACCGCGATCACCTTGCGCTCGGCATCGAAAATCGGCGCGGCGGAACCGGTCATGAAGCGGTTGGCCTTGAGGAAATGTTCATCGTGCTCGATGTGCACGGCTTGCTCACAGGCCAGGGCGGTGCCAATGGCGTTGGTGCCGGTGCAACGTTCCATCCAGCTGGCGCCGGCGCTGAAACCCCGGGCCAGTTTCGGCTCGATAAAGCGCTGGGTGCCCCACGATGTGAGCACCTGGCCCTGATGGTCGGCGAGCATGATCAGGCAATTGGAATTGCTCAGGATGTTCTCGTAGTAGGGCAGCACTTCCTGATGGGTGGTTTGCACCAGTGAATGCTGGCTCTCCAGCAATTGTGCGATGCCCGCGGCCGGCAATTGATCGAATGCCGGCGCGCTCTGATGACTGAGGCCGAACGCGCGGCAACGCGACCAGGAGTCCTGGATGATGGCGTCGTGGGACAGCGGCGATGCGGGTGCGGGCATGGCAGTCAGTCTCTGAATCAGCATTTTATTGTTGTTATGGCTACATGCGCCCCCTGTAGGAGCTGCCGCAGGCTGCGATCTTTTGATTTTGTTTTTGAAGAGCAAGATCAAGAGATCGCAGCCTGCGGCAGCTCCTACAGGGAGGCGTGAACGGTGTCTAGAGTGTTGTTCACTATTGTTCACTGTCAATGGGTGAACTGTTCAATTGTTCATTTCAGATTGTTCATTTGTGTTCAGCAACGAACGTCGACGGGCTGTGGTTTTCACTCATTTCCAGCTGAATCAATGGCTTGGGATTTTTGGCACGGATGTCGCTTTATCGCTCCGGTCGCTTGACTCCAATAATAAAAGGCCGAGCCATGTCACTCACCCTGGAGCACGTCAGCCGCACCGTCGAGGGCCAGACCTGGATCGACGATGCCAACCTGAGTTTTGAACCCGGTTCCTTCAACGTTTTGCTGGGTCGCACCCTGTCCGGCAAAACCAGTCTGATGCGCCTGATGGCCGGTCTGGACAAGCCCGACAGCGGCCGCATCCTGATGAACGGTGTCGACGTTACCCAACGGCCGGTGCGCTTGCGCAATGTGTCGATGGTCTATCAGCAGTTCATCAATTACCCGACCATGACGGTGTTCGACAACATCGCCTCGCCGCTGCGCCAGGCCGGTGTATCCAGCGAGCTGATCCAGAGCAAGGTGCTGGAAACCGCGAAGATGCTGCGCATCGAAAAATTTCTGAAGCGTTATCCGCTGGAGCTTTCCGGTGGCCAGCAACAACGCACGGCCATGGCCCGGGCGCTGGTCAAGGATGCCGAGTTGATCCTGTTCGACGAGCCGCTGGTCAACCTCGACTACAAGTTGCGCGAGGAACTGCGCCAGGAAATGCGCGAGCTGTTCAAGGCGCGCCATACCATCGCGATCTACGCCACCACCGAACCCAACGAGGCCCTGGCCCTGGGCGGTACCACCACCATTCTTCACGAAGGTCGGGTAATCCAGAGCGGCCAGTCGTCTTCGGTCTATCACCAGCCGCAAACCGTGCTGGCGGCGGAGCTGTTCTCCGAACCGCCGATCAACCTGATGCCGGGGCGCATTGCCGGCAACGAAGTGAGTTTCGCCAACTTCGTGCACTTTCCGCTGAACGTCGATTTGCGCCCGGTGGGCGAGGGCGAGTTCCGTTTCGGCGTGCGACCCAGCCATATCTCGCTGGTGCCGAGCAATGACGATGACCTTGAACTGGCGGTGACCGTCGAGGTGGCCGAAATCAGTGGCTCGGAAACCTTCCTGCACGTGCGCAACGAGCATTTCCTGCTGGTGCTGCACTTGCCGGGTGTTCACGAATACGACGTCGATGCGCCGATCCGTATCTACATCCCGACCCATAAACTGTTTGTGTTCGATACGCAGGGCCGGCTGGTGCAGGCGCCGGGCCAGCGTGTCGCGAGGGTAGCCTGATGGCCGAAATCCGTTTGCAGAACCTCGCCCACAGCTACACCAAAACCCCGGTGGGACCTGAGGACTACGCGATCCGCGAGATGGACCACATCTGGGAGCAGGGCGGCGCCTATGCGTTGCTCGGTCCGTCGGGCTGTGGCAAATCAACCTTGCTCAACATTATTTCCGGGCTGCTCAGTCCGTCCCAGGGTCATGTGCTGTTCGACGGCAAAGCGGTCAACGACCTGACGCCGGAGAAGCGCAACATTGCTCAGGTTTTTCAGTTCCCGGTGGTCTACGACACCATGACGGTGTTCGACAACCTGGCCTTCCCCCTGCGCAACCAGGGCATGGCCGAGGCAAGGATTCATACCAAGGTGCAGGAAATCGCCGAAGTCCTCGACCTGCAGAACCTGCTGAGCAAAAAGGCGCGCAACCTCACCGCCGACGAAAAACAGAAAGTCTCCATGGGTCGCGGGCTGGTGCGCGACGATGTGTCGGCGATCCTGTTCGACGAGCCGCTGACGGTGATCGACCCGCACCTGAAGTGGAAGCTGCGACGCAAGCTCAAGCAGATCCACGAGCAGTTCAACATCACCATGGTCTACGTCACCCACGATCAACTGGAGGCCTCGACCTTCGCCGACAAGATTGCGGTGATGTACGGCGGGCAGATCGTGCAGTTCGGCACACCACGGGAACTGTTCGAGCGCCCGAGCCACACTTTTGTTGGCTACTTCATCGGCAGCCCGGGGATGAACCTGATCGAGGTTCAGCCGCAACCGGGGGGCGTCGGGTTCGCCTCCACCCACCTGCCGCTGTCCGAGGCCATGCAGCGACGCATCGCTGAATCCGAATGGAAAACCCTGAAGGTCGGCATTCGCCCGGAGTTCGTCCATGTGTGGGACGAAGCCTTTGATGATGCGCTGCGGGCACAGGTCGTACACGTCGAAGACCTGGGTACCTACAAGATCATGAGCCTCGACCTCGATGGCACGCCCCTGAAAGTGCGCCTGGCCGAAGACAAACCGGTGCCGCAGGGCACGGCCTACATCAGCTTTCCGGCGCAATGGCTGATGGTCTATGCCGATGATTTCCTGCTCGAAGCCCATGCCAGCCAAGAGGTGCAGCCATGAACAAGGTGCAGAACAACAAGGCCTGGTGGCTGGTGCTGCCGGTGTTCCTGCTGGTGGCGTTCAGTGCGGTGATCCCGATGATGACCGTGGTCAACTATTCGGTGCAGGACATCTTCGACCAGTCCAGCCGCTATTTCGTCGGTGCCGACTGGTACAAGCAGGTACTGCTCGACCCTCGGCTGCACGACTCGCTGCTGCGCCAGTTCATCTATTCCGCCTGCGTGCTGCTGATCGAAATTCCGCTGGGCATTGCCATTGCCCTGACCATGCCGACCAAGGGCCGCTGGTCGTCGGTGGTGCTGATCGTGCTGGCGATCCCGCTACTGATCCCGTGGAACGTGGTCGGCACCATCTGGCAGATCTTCGGCCGCGCCGACATCGGCTTGCTGGGGGCGAGCCTCAAGGCCATGGGAATCAACTACAACTATGCGGCGAACACCATGGACGCCTGGGTCACGGTGCTGGTGATGGACGTCTGGCACTGGACCTCGCTGGTGGCGCTGTTGTGTTTCTCCGGGTTGCGGGCGATTCCGGATGTGTATTACCAGGCGGCGCGGATCGACCGTGCTTCGGCCTGGGCGGTGTTCCGGCACATTCAGTTGCCCAAACTCAAGAGCGTGCTGCTGATCGCCGTGATGCTGCGCTTCATGGACAGTTTCATGATCTACACCGAGCCCTTCGTGCTCACGGGCGGCGGTCCGGGCAATGCCACGACCTTCCTCAGCCAGACCCTGACCCAGATGGCGGTCGGCCAGTTCGACCTGGGGCCGGCCGCGGCGTTCTCGCTGGTGTACTTCCTGATCATCCTGTTGGTGTCCTGGCTGTTCTACACCGCCATGACTCACTCTGACGCCAACCGTTGAGGCCTGCCATGAGCAAGAGAAAGCTGATACCCCTGCTGCTCTACATCCTGTTCCTGCTGGTGCCGATCTATTGGCTGCTGAACATGTCCTTCAAGAGCAACAGCGAAATCCTCGGCGGCCTGACGCTGTTCCCGCAGGATTTCACCCTGGCCAACTACAAGGTGATCTTCACCGACCCGAGCTGGTACACCGGCTACATCAACTCGGCGTATTACGTGAGCCTGAACACGATCATTTCCCTGACCGTGGCATTGCCGGCGGCTTATGCGTTTTCGCGTTATCGCTTCCTGGGTGACAAGCACCTGTTCTTCTGGTTGCTGACCAACCGCATGGCGCCGCCGGCGGTGTTCCTGTTGCCGTTCTTCCAGCTGTATTCGTCGATCGGGCTGTTCGACACCCATATCGCCGTGGCCCTGGCTCACTGCCTGTTCAACGTGCCGCTGGCGGTGTGGATTCTCGAAGGCTTCATGTCCGGCGTGCCCAAGGAAATCGACGAAACCGCCTACATTGATGGCTA
This sequence comes from Pseudomonas sp. GW456-E7, assembly GCF_059424105.1. NCBI lineage: Bacteria > Pseudomonadati > Pseudomonadota > Gammaproteobacteria > Pseudomonadales > Pseudomonadaceae > Pseudomonas > Pseudomonas sp. GW456-E7. Next base: position 15,650 of record NZ_JBWKZB010000008.1, read on the forward strand.
CAGTTTTCCCAAGTTCTTCGTGAAGATTTTCATCCCTTTGATCGGCTCCGGCATCGGTGTGACGGCGTTCTTCTGCTTCATGTTTTCCTGGGTCGAACTGCTGCTGGCGCGAACCCTCACCTCGGTGAACGCCAAACCCATCGCGGCGGTGATGACGCGTACGGTCTCGGCATCCGGTATCGACTGGGGTGTACTGGCGGCGGCGGGGGTGTTGACCATCCTGCCGGGCATGCTGGTGATCTGGTTTGTTCGCAACCACGTGGCCAAGGGCTTTGCCCTGGGTCGGGTATGAGGAACTGATGATGGAATGGATGAGTTGGACCGCCCCCACGGCGGCGTTCTTCGGCGTCATTGCCTTGATCCTGGTGGGCATGACCACCTGGGAGTTGCGTTCGCCGAGCGTGCTTCGGCGAGGTTTGCTACCGATTGCCACCACCCGTGGCGATCGCTTGTTCATCGGTCTTCTCGGCAGCGCCTACCTGCATTTGCTGGTAATCGGCGTCACCGACTGGAGCATCTGGGTGGCGTTCGCGTTGTCCCTGGTGTGGCTGTTGGCTGTGATGCGTTGGGGCTAGGGTCTGTACGAGAGATCGCCGAGCGGCGATCAGGCAAGGCAAAAACAGGCGAGGTAGCGGAGTTGACGTCAGTCAATGAGCATACCGAGCCTGTTTTTAACGCAGCATGATCGACGCGCAGGCAGCTCTCGTACAGAGCCTGCTCCGAAACCCTATAAGGAGGTCTTATGTTCGACAAAAACAATAAGCTGCGACATAGCATTTCATTGGCAGCCATGCTGGCACTCAGCGGTTTGAGCGCTTCGGCCTGGGCCGATGCCTACGAAGATGCCGCAAAAAAATGGATCGGCAGTGAATTCAAGCCATCCACACTGACGGCCGATCAGCAGCTGGAAGAATTGAAGTGGTTTATCAAGGCGGCGGAGCCCTTCCGCGGAATGAACATCAAGGTGGTCTCGGAAACCATCGCTACCCACGAGTACGAGTCCAAGGTCCTGGCCAAGGCCTTCACCGAGATCACCGGGATCAAGCTGACCCACGACCTGCTGCAGGAAGGCGACGTGGTGGAAAAGCTGCAGACCGTGATGCAATCGGACAAGAGCATCTATGACGGCTGGGTCAACGACTCGGACTTGATCGGTACGCACTTTCGGTACGGCAAGACCGAATCGATCACCGACCTGATGGCGAACGAAGGCAAGGACTTCACCTCGCCGACCCTCGACATCAAGGACTTCATCGGCATTTCCTTCACCACTGCGCCGGACGGCAAGATCTACCAGTTGCCTGACCAGCAGTTCGCCAACCTGTACTGGTTCCGTGCCGACTGGTTCGAACGCGCGGACCTCAAGGCCAAGTTCAAGGAAAAGTACGGCTACGAGCTGGGCGTTCCGGTGAACTGGTCGGCCTATGAAGACATTGCCAAGTTCTTCAGTGAAGACGTCAAGGAAATCGACGGCAAGCGCGTCTACGGGCACATGGACTACGGCAAGAAGGACCCGTCCCTGGGCTGGCGCTTCACCGATGCCTGGTTCTCCATGGCCGGTGGCGGCGACAAGGGCATCCCCAACGGTTTGCCGGTGGACGAGTGGGGCATTCGTGTCGAGGACTGCCACCCGGTGGGTTCCAGCGTGACCCGCGGCGGCGACACCAACGGCCCGGCGGCGGTGTTCGCCACCACCAAGTACGTCGACTGGCTGAAAAAGTACGCGCCACCGGAAGCGGCGGGCATGACCTTCTCCGAATCCGGCCCGGTGCCTTCCCAGGGCAGCATCGCCCAGCAGATTTTCTGGTACACCGCCTTCACCGCCGACATGACCAAGCCAGGCCTGGCGGTGATGAACGCCGATGGCACGCCGAAATGGCGCATGGCGCCGTCACCACGGGGACCGTACTGGGAAGAGGGCATGAAGTTGGGCTATCAGGACGTGGGTTCCTGGACCTTCATGAAGTCCACGCCTGAGAAGCAGAAACTGGCGGCCTGGCTCTATGCGCAGTTCGTGACCTCGAAAACCGTGTCGCTGAAGAAAACCATCGTCGGCCTGACGCCTATCCGCGAATCGGACATCAACTCACAAGCGATGACCGACCTGGCGCCGAAACTCGGTGGCCTCGTGGAGTTCTACCGCAGCCCGGCCCGCGTGCAATGGACCCCGACCGGGACCAACGTACCTGATTATCCTCGCCTCGCGCAGTTGTGGTGGAGCCACATCGCCGAAGCGGCCAGCGGCGACAAAACCCCGCAACAGGCACTCGACGGCCTGGCCAAGGATCAGGACGCGATCATGACCCGCCTGGAGCGTTCGAAGGCACAAGCCACCTGCGCACCGAAAATGAACCCCGAGCGCGATGCTCAGTACTGGTTCGACCAGCCGGGCGCTCCGAAACCTAAACTGGAAAACGAGAAGCCGAAAGGCGAGACCGTGAGCTACAGCGAGCTGCTGAAATCGTGGGCGGATGCGCGTAAGTAAGTGTTTGGGAATGTGAAAGGCGAACGGCACCGAAAGGTGCCGTTTTTGTTTGTGCCCGTTCCGCCCCCTTCGCGAGTAAGCCCGCTCCCACAGTGACCGAGAGTGACCAAAGATCTTGTGGACGACACATAACCTGTGGGAGCGGGCTTGCCCGCGATGAGGCCGGCCCCGACAGCGGAAATCTCAAGTCTGATACCTCAAGGCGCCTCACCCTCAATCGCAGGAAACCCCAACCTGAACACCGTCATCGCCCCCGGCAGGCTCTTAACCTCCGCCACCCCCTGATGCAGGCTCATGATCGAGCGCACGATGGCCAGGCCCAGTCCGGTGCTGCCCTGAGCGCGGGAACGGCTGCTGTCGACTCGGTAAAAGCGGTCGAACAGATGCGGCAGATGCTGCGCTTCGATGCCCGCACCGGGATTGCTGACCAGCAAGGAAACCTGCGTCGCACCTTGTTCAATCAGCAGCGAAACTGTTTGCCCGGCCGGGCAGTGGCGCAGTGCGTTGGACAGCAGGTTCGAGATCGCCCGTTGAATCATCAACCGGTCGCCTAGCACGCGAGCACCGCCCACCACACTCAGATGAATCTGCTTGTCCTGCGCCGAAAGGGAAAACAGGTCGGCGACTTTCAGGGCTTCATCTTCCAGCGCAATCAGCTCGAAAGGTGCGAGCGATGCCGGGTGGCTGACCTGCGCCAGAAACAGCATGTCCGAGACTATTCGTGCGACGCGTTCCAGTTCTTCGGTACACGACACCAAAATATCTTTGTATTCCTGAGTCGTGCGTTCCCGAGACAGTGTTACCTGTGCCTTGCCCATCAGATTATTGATAGGCGAGCGCAATTCGTGGGCCAGATCATCGGAGAACTGCGACAACTGCTGCACGCCGCTGTCAAGGCGATGCAGCATAAAATTGATGCCTTGCGCCAGTTCACTGAGTTCCTGCGGCATGCTCACCACCGAGAGTCGATGGTCAAGGTCCTGCGTCGACACCATCTCCGCCACTTTGCGAAACTCGCGCATCGGTGCCAGGCCACGCTGCACTGCCACCCAGGCACTGAGACCGATGAAAATCAGCAGTAACGGCAAAGCCATCAGCGTCGAACGCAGATAAGCGCGGAGCAACGCCTGATCGTGAGCATTGTCCATCGACAACAGCACCGGGACGCGGGTGCCGTCCTTGATGCGGATCAGTCTGGAGGCCGTGAGGAACTTCGTGCCCTGAGCGTCGGTACCTGTGGAGTAAGTTAACTGATCCGTGGTCGTCCGCACCGCCTTCAATTCGAGGCGCGGATCGGCCATGCCGGTGCCGGACTTCAATAGCGGTGCGCGCAGACTGCTGAGCTCGTAAATGGTCAGAGTGAGGTTGTCATGCCCCATGACCTGGTCGAGCAAAATGTGCGGCTTCGAACTGATTTCTCCGGGATCGGTGTACAGCGCCAGGCTGTGTTCAACTTGCTCCATCTTCTTTTCCAGGCTGTCTCTGGATACTGCGTTCAACTCGTGGGTCAGGGTGAAATAAGCGAGGATCGCCAGGAACACCACCAGCAGCGCCCCGACAATGCTGACCGTCAGACCGAGGCGCAGCGACAGGCTCGCAGACTTCATTCCCGCGCCTCCAGCACGTAGCCGACACCGCGCAGGGTGTGAATCAACTTGTTGTCGAACGGGTCGTCGATTTTCGCCCGCAAGCGCCGGATCGAAACTTCGACCACGTTGGTGTCGCAGTCGAAGTTCATGTCCCACACCAGCGATATGATCTGGGTGCGAGTAAGCACCTCGCCAGACTGGCGCATCAGCAGATGCAGCAGGGCGAACTCCTTGGTAGTCAGGTCGATGCGCTGCTCGCCGCGAAAGGCGCGGTGGCGCCCTGGATCGAGTTCCAGATCGGCCACTTTGAGTACTTGCGGAACCGGGATGTTTTCACTGCGGCGCATGAGGCTACGCACCCGTGCCAGCAATTCGGGGAACTCGAAGGGTTTGACCAGATAATCGTCGGCGCCCAGATCCAGACCGCGAATCTTGTCGGCCAAACGACCTCGAGCGGTCAACATCATCACGCGAGTAGAACGGGTGCGGCGCAGTTGTTCCAGTACGCCCCAACCGTCCAGTTGCGGCAGATTGGCGTCCAGTATCACCACGTCGTAAACCTGGTGTTGTGCCAGATGCAGTCCATCGGTTCCATTGGCCGCGTGATCAACGATGTAACCACTTTCCGTCAGTCCCTGATGTAAGTATTCGGCAGTTTTAAGCTCGTCCTCGACGACAAGGATTCGCATGATCAATCACCACTTATATTTAAAGAAAATGTAATTAAGGTGGTCGGGAAAGTTGTTGTTCTTATAGAGGCTCCGGACGATTATTTATAACGGAGAGTTGAATGGGTTCTTCCTCTCTACAGAGATTTCTCCGGTCAAGGCGTGCACGATAAAGTCTGTAGCGGCTACAGGGTCAACAGCAAGACCAGGCCTCGAGCCCTTAAAATGGCCTGGTGTGACAGCCTGACGCAGAGGGCTGCGTCGAAAATGCTTCAGCCTCATGGGAATTGAAAGCGGGCAAGTACTGTTCGGCGGATAAATACCGGGCATTTGTTTCTTTGTATTGCTACATGGCGGTTGGCACTTCGCATGGTAGAGCAAAACAACTCGCTGGAGCGGTGGATAACGTATTTGTAATGTTCCAGTCACCTTGTCGATAAGTTCAAAACCCTACCGTGGCGACATTGAATTTTCTTGATTTAAAAAGGAAGTACTCCATTGCCCGGTTTAAGAGAACTGACTGCGCGATCACGCCTGAAAAAAACTGCAGGCGTGGTGACGGCCACCTGCTTTTTATTACTGGCCGGCCCGTGTCTGGCGGCTGTTTCGTCCGGCTCGACATTGACGCTGGATCAGGCCCTGAAAACGGCATTTGCCGGCAACCCGGAGTTGGCGGCCGCCCAATGGGAGATTGGAATTGCTGAAGGGGATCGACAACAGGCCGGTTTGGTCCCCAACCCTGAAGTGTCGTGGGAGGCCGAAGACACGCGGAGTGAGTCGCGAACCACCACGGTGATGCTCAGCCAGTCAATTGAACTGGGCGGCAAACGCGGTGCGCGGATCGATGTCGCCAGCCGTGCGCAGGATGCCGCCGGAATCGAGTTGGAGCGCAGGAGCAACGCCTTGCGCGCCGATGTGATTCAGGCGTTCTCCAGCGCACAAACGACGCAGCATCGCTTGCAGTTGTCCCGCCAGTCACTGGAACTGGCCGAGCAGGGACTGCGGGTGACGCAGGGCCGTATCCAGGCGGGCAAATCATCGTCGGTCGAAGGCACGCGGGCGCAAGTGCAACTGTCGGAAGTGCGTCTGGAATTGAGCCGGGCCGAGCGCGATCAGGCCAATGCCTATCAGCAACTGGCGCAGGTCATGGGCGCATCGTTGCCGACGTTGGTCAGTGTGCAGACCGCTCCTCAAGGCATGCCCTCCTTGCCGCCGCCGGCCCGGTTGCTCGAGCGCCTGAACGAAACCCCCGAGCTGCGGTTGGCCAAATTGCAGATCGATCAGCGTGAGGCTTCTTTGGGGCTGGAGAAAGCGCAGCGGATTCCTGATCTGACCGTCAGTGTCGGCAGCCAATACAGCGAAACGGAGCGTGAGCGGGTGAACGTGGTGGGGCTGTCAATGCCGATTCCGCTGTTCAACCGCAATCAGGGCAACGTGCTGGCGGCGGCGCGGCGCGCTGATCAGGCGCGGGATCTGCGCAACGCCACCGAACTGCGCTTGCGTACGGAAATCCAGACCACGCTTGCGCAATGGCAGACCGCCAACAGCGAAGTCAAAGCGTTCAACCAGACCATCCTGCCCGCCGCGCAAAGTGCCGTCGAGAGCGCCACTCGCGGTTTCGAAATGGGCAAGTTCGGTTTCCTCGACGTGCTCGATGCTCAGCGCACCCTGATCAGCGCCCGCACCCAGTACATCCAGGCCGTTGCCGAGGCGACGGACGCGCGGGTGCGCATCGAACGCATTTTTGGCGATCTCGGCGCGTTCGGCGTCAGCCCCTGAATTTAATCTTTCACATAACTGCTCGACCGCCTCGGCGGTATGACGCAGAGGAGTTTCCATGGATAAAAAACTGATCGTTGTCGTTGCAGCGACGTTGGTGCTGGGCGTTGCTATTGGTTCGATGTGGCCGGGCAACACATCGATTGATGCCCACGCCGATGAGGCTGCGGAGCATGCCGACCATGCTGAAGAAGGCGCAGCAGCCGACGGCGAACATGCCGAAGGCGAAGAAGGGCACCTGACGTTGAGCACCGAGCAGATCACGGCGGCCGGCATTCAACTGGCCGAAGCACAGGCACAGAACATCAGTCTTGGCCTGCAGTTCCCCGGGGAAGTGCGCTTTGACGAGGACCGCACCGCGCACCTGGTGCCTCGTGTGCCGGGGGTGGTCGAGTCGGTGTCGGTCAACCTCGGGCAGTCGGTGAAGAAGGGGCAGTTGCTGGCGGTGATCGCCAGTCAGCAGATTTCCGATCAGCGCAGCGAGCAGGCAGCCGCACAGCGGCGTCTGGCGTTGGCGCGCACCACGTTCGAGCGTGAGCGGCAGTTGTGGCAGGACAAGATTTCCCCCGAGCAGGATTTCCTCCAGGCCCGTCAGGCGTTGGAAGAGGCCGAAATCGCCCTGAGCAATGCCCGACAGAAAATCAGCGTACTCAGTGGCAGCGTGGTCGCCAGCGGCGGCAATCGATACGAATTGCGTGCGCCCTTTGACGGCGTAGTGGTGGAAAAACACCTGACACCGGGGGAGGTGGTCGATGAGACCACAGCTGCTTTCACGCTCTCGGACCTGTCCCGGGTGTGGGTGACGTTCGGCGTTTCGCCCAAGGATTTGAACAAGGTACAGGTCGGTAAACCGGTCTCTGTCAGCGCTCCGGAGCTGGGGGCAGAAGTCGTCGGCACCGTCGCTTACGTCGGCAGTTTACTGGGCGAACAGACGCGCACTGCAACGGTTCGCGTCACCCTGGAAAACCCGCAAGGTTCGTGGCGTCCGGGGCTGTTCGTGAAAGCGTTGGTCGCCACCGACAGCCGACAAGCCAAAGTCGCCGTGCCCGAAACTGCGATCCAGACGGTCGAGGACAAACCCACCGTGTTCGTGCGCACCGACGACGGCTTCAAGGCGCAAGCGGTGGAGCTGGGCAGTCGCGCGGCCGGTCAGGTGGAAATCACCCAGGGGTTGGAGCCCGGCGTGCAAGTCGCCGGCGCCGGCAGCTTCGTTCTCAAATCGGAATTGGGCAAAGCCTCGGCTGAGCACTCCCACTGATCCGCCCCCTCGACGAGAAGGTTCTCATGTTCGAACGCCTGATCCAGTTTGCCATCGAGCAGCGCATCATCGTGCTGCTCGCCGTTTTGCTCATGGCCGGCCTCGGCATCGCCAGTTATCAAAAACTGCCGATCGACGCTGTGCCGGATATCACCAACGTCCAGGTGCAAATAAACACCGGCGCCGCCGGGTTCTCGCCGTTGGAAACCGAGCAGCGCATCACCTTCCCGATTGAAACCGCGATGGCCGGCCTGCCGTCGCTGGAACAGACCCGCTCGCTGTCGCGTTCCGGTCTGTCGCAGGTCACGGTGATCTTCAAGGACGGCACCGACCTGTTCTTCGCCCGGCAACTGGTCAACGAGCGACTGCAGATCGCCAAGGAGCATTTGCCCGAGGGAGTGGATGCGATGATGGGACCGATTTCCACCGGTCTCGGCGAGATTTTCCTGTGGACGGTCGAGGCGCAGGAAGGTGCGCTGAAGGACGACGGCACGCCGTACACGCCGACCGACCTGCGGGTGATTCAGGACTGGATCATCAAGCCGCAGTTGCGCAACGTCCAGGGTGTCGCCGAGATCAACACCATCGGCGGGTTTGCCAAGGAATACCAGATCGCTCCCGATCCGAAACTGCTGGCGGCGTACAAACTGACCCTCACCGATCTGGTCACGGCGCTGGAGCGCAACAACGCCAACGTCGGCGCCGGCTACATCGAGCGCAGCGGCGAGCAGTTGCTGATTCGTGCACCGGGGCAAGTGGCGAGCACCGAGGACATCGCCAACATTGTCATGGCCAACGTCGACGGCACGCCGATACGAGTGAAGAACGTCGCCACCGTGGAAATCGGCCGCGAATTGCGCAGTGGTGCCGCCACCGAGAACGGTCGCGAAGTGGTGCTCGGTACTGTGTTCATGCTGATCGGCGAAAACAGCCGCACCGTCTCGCAAGCGGTTGCCAGCAAGCTCGAACAGATCAATAAATCCTTGCCCAACGGCGTGATCGCGGTGCCGGTGTACGACCGCACGCATCTGGTGGACAAAGCCATCGCCACGGTGAAGAAGAACCTGGTGGAAGGCGCGATTCTGGTGATCGCGATTCTGTTCCTGTTTCTCGGCAACATCCGCGCGGCGCTGATCACCGCCATGGTGATTCCACTGTCGATGCTCTTCACCTTCACCGGCATGTTCAGCAACAAGGTCAGCGCCAACCTGATGAGCCTCGGCGCTCTCGACTTCGGCATCATTGTCGACGGCGCGGTGGTGATCGTTGAGAACACCCTGCGACGGCTGGCCCATGCGCAGCAACATCACGGGCGTTTGTTGACCCGTTCCGAGCGTTTTCACGAAGTGTTTGCGGCCGCCAAAGAGGCGCGTCGTCCGCTGATTTTCGGCCAGTTGATCATCATGGTCGTGTACCTGCCGATCTTCGCCTTGAGCGGTGTCGAAGGAAAAATGTTCCACCCGATGGCGTTCACTGTGGTCATCGCGTTGTTGGGCGCCATGCTGTTGTCAGTGACGTTTGTTCCGGCAGCCATTGCGCTGTTCGTTACCGGCAAGGTCAAGGAAGAGGAGGGTGTGGTCATGCGCGGTGCGCGCCAGGTCTATGCCCCGGCGTTGGCCTGGGTGATGAGCCATCGGGCGTTGGCCGTAAGCATGGCATTGGGCGTGATTGTGCTCAGCGGTGCGGTAACCAGTCGCATGGGCAGCGAGTTTGTGCCGAGCCTCAGTGAAGGCGATTTTGCCCTGCAAGCCTTGCGCGTGCCAGGCACCAGCCTGACCCAGTCGGTGGACATGCAGCAGCGTCTGGAAACCCTGGTCCTCGCTAAAGTGCCGGAAGTCGAACGTGTGTTCGCCCGTACCGGCACCGCCGAAATCGCCTCCGACCCGATGCCGCCGAACATCTCCGACAGCTACGTGATGCTCAAGCCAAAAGATCAGTGGCCGGACCCGGGCAAGTCCCGTGAAACCCTGATGACTGAACTGCAACAAGCCGCCGCGACGTTGCCGGGCAGCAACTATGAGCTGTCGCAGCCGATCCAGTTGCGCTTCAACGAACTGATCTCCGGCGTGCGCAGCGACGTGGCGGTCAAGGTGTTCGGTGATGACATGGACGTACTCAATGCCACGGCGGCAAAGGTTGCCGCAGCCCTGCAGAAGGTCAATGGCGCTTCCGAGGTCAAGGTTGAACAAACCACCGGCCTGCCTGTGCTGACCATCAACATCGATCGCGACATGGCCGCGCGTTATGGCCTCAACGTTGGCGATGTGCAAGACACCATTGCGGTGGCGGTGGGCGGGCGTCAGGCCGGGACGCTGTACGAAGGCGACCGGCGTTTCGACATGGTGGTGCGCCTGTCCGATGCCATGCGCAAGGACATCGACGGCCTGTCGGCGCTGCTGATCCCGGTACCGGCGCCGCTCAATCGCGCTGCCGACCAGATTGGCTTCATCGCGCTCAAGGACGTTGCCAGCCTCGATCTGGTGCTCGGGCCCAATCAGGTCAGCCGCGAAAACGGCAAGCGGTTGGTGATTGTCAGCGCTAACGTGCGTGGTCGGGATATTGGTTCGTTCGTTAAAGAGGCCAGCGAGGTGATCGAACGCGATGTGCAGGTTCCCGCGGGTTACTGGACCAGCTGGGGTGGGCAGTTCGAGCAGTTGCAATCGGCGGCCAGGCGCTTGCAGATCGTGGTGCCGGTGGCGCTGCTGTTGGTGTTCGGTTTGTTGTTCATGATGTTCAACAATCTAAAGGATGGGCTGCTGGTGTTCACCGGCATTCCATTTGCCTTGACCGGTGGCGTCATGGCGTTGTGGTTGCGGGGCATCCCGCTGTCCATCTCGGCAGGCGTCGGATTCATTGCGCTGTCGGGGGTGGCGGTGCTCAACGGGCTGGTGATGATCGCGTTTATCCGCAATTTGCGGGAGGAGGGGCGTTCGCTGTCTGATGCGATCAACAAGGGTGCGCTGACCCGACTGCGGCCGGTGTTGATGACGGCGCTGGTGGCGTCACTGGGCTTCATTCCGATGGCGCTGGCGACCGGCACCGGGGCGGAGGTGCAGCGTCCGCTGGCAACGGTGGTGATTGGCGGGATTGTGTCCTCGACCATTTTGACGCTGCTGATATTGCCGGCGCTGTACCAACTCGCCCATAGAAGAGACGAAGACACACTCCCAGCCCAATAGGTGATCCCCAGTGGGAGCGAGCCTGATCGCGAAGGCGTCCTGTCAGTCGGTAATGATGCCGACTGATCCGCCGCTTTCGCGAGCAGGCCCACTCCCACAGTTTTCTTGGCACATAACGGATATGTAATTTGCGCGCCACCGTCACGAAAGGTTCAGATTGTTACCTTGATCCCGTTAGTTAATTAAACGAGGAATCAAAGATGAAACTTGTACAAATGGGTGCGTTTGCAGCGGCGTTGATGATGTCTTCTGTGGTCTTGGCGGCCGGTGGCGGCGACAGGACATTCGCTAGAATGATGGCGGCCAAAGACCGTTCCGTAGAACTGTTCGTCGCCAAGGAACAGGCCCGGGATCCCGTCGTCGTCAATGAAAAGAAGGACGACAAGACCAAAGATTTGTAAGCGTGCCGCACTTGAACAAGCCCGTCATCGAATTCCGATGGTGGGCTTTTTTATGAAGGTAATGAACATGAAATTGATCAAGTTGATGACGTTCACCGGCGTGATGGCGATGTCCCTGAGTGCATTGGCTGAGGGCGGCGGTGACCGGACGTTCGAGAGGGCGCTCAGCGCCAACAGCAAAGCCATGGAACAGTACGCGGTCAACCAGGGCAAACCGGCGCCGGTGGTCAAGGACTATGAATACGGAATGAAGCTGGATGTGGTCAAAGTGGTGAGCGTCGTGCGCCCGCAAGCGGCTTGCGCTGTGGTACCTGCCGCAATGACCTACGAAGACTCGAAAGGCCAGCTCAACACCCTCAAATACACGGTGGCGGGGGATTGTCGTCAGCGCGGAGGGTGAGACCTGCATTGGTATTTCAATTCGCGATGTTTAAGTCTGTGACTGAATGACAGAACCTTCCCGCGGTGTTTTCAGGTTGTCCGTCGGACGTCCGGTCACTAGCCTGTGCTGGTCGCTGCCAAGTCAGCGAACGGGATTGGAACCCCGGTACCCCGAAAGCGCAAGACGCTGCTGGGGATTGCGCAGGTCGACATGCTCGGCGAGCTGGCGGTGAACGAGGAGCTGGATAATGTCGATCCCGCGGGCTAATCACCGCGGTCCCTGCTAACACTACTAAACTCTGTGGGAGCAGGCTTGCCCGCGATAGCGGTGGGGCAGTCGATAAAGATGCTGGTTGAGCCGGCCAAGTCCGGGGGCAAAAAAGGCGTCCCAAAGGACGCCAAAAAATTCACCTCTTACCAAAGGAGCAAGGAGCTTCTAAAGGTGAATATGCACAAGCAGTGAAGTCAGAGAATCGCCAGCGGGTACTCGATAATTACCCGCACTTCATCCAGATCCGATTCATACGCGGTAGCCCGGGTATTGGCCTGGCGCAGGCGTAGCGACAGGTCTTTCAACGAGCCGGTCTGCACCACGTATTTGACTTCGATGTCGCGTTCCCAGCGCTTTTGGTCGGTCAGCGGATTACCTTCGGCATCGCGGCGCATGTACACGGAGTTGGCGTTCGAGTAGTCGGCGTCGCTGCCACGGGCGTAACGGGTCATGAACGACAATCCAGGCACGCCATAGGTCGTCATATCGAGGTCATACCGCGCCATCCACGAACGTTCCTTGGGCGAGTTGAAGTCGCTGTACTGGATGGAGTTGTCGAGGTAGATCGAGTCGGACTGGCGCAGATAATCGAAGTCGTCATTGCCGTTGTTACGCTGGTGCGATAACGCGACGGAGTGGGCGCCGAGTTTCACGCCGACCCGACCGCTCCAGATGTTGTTGTCGAATGTGCCGAGTAACTGTTTGCCTTCATCGACCGCCTTGTAATAGTTAAGGCTGCCAAACAGCGACAGCTCATCCGACAACGGGTAAGTCCATGCGGTGCCTGCGTAGTATTGATTCCAGGCATCCTTGAGGCGGCTGGAGTACAGGCTGAAACTGAGATTGTTGTTCAGCGTGTAGTCGCCACCGAAGTAACTGGCCCAAGGTGAGTCAACCGGGCCGCCGTAGAAGGTCTCAAAGTTTTCGCGCATGTCGCTGGACGTCGGCTGGCTCATCGCATGCAAGCGACCACCCTGAACCGTCAGGCCTTCGATGCTGGTGTTGGTCGCCGTGACGCCGCGGAAGCTTTCCGGCAACAGCCTGGAGTCACCCGCCGCGACGACAGGCGTCGCAGGAAACACGTCGCCGACTTTTATCTCCGTGTCAAAGGCCCGCACTTTGGCGGCGCCACCGACCTTGGTGTATTCGTCCTGCGCCTGGCCGTTACTGTCGACCGGCAACACATCAAATGAGCTGCGGCCACCGTTGCGCCCGTCACCGGTGTCTAGCTTCAATCCGATCATCGCAAACGCGTCGACCCCGACCCCGAAAGTCCCTTGGGTATACCCGGATTCGAACTTGCTGATGATGGCGTGTGCCCAGGCTTCGGAATACCCATTGCCAGTGGGGCTGGACTGGCCTTTGCGGTAATCGCGATTGAAGTAGAAGTTGCGGTTGAGTACCGTCAGGCTGCTGCCTTCGACAAATCCCTCGGCTTTATCTTCCGCCAAGACCATGGACGGCCCTGAGCCGACCACTACAGCCAAAGCGGCCATCGACATTTTTATAGTGCTAACCATCAATTACTCCTTGGGTTTCGGAAGAGCGGTCACGTGCTTCGGCGTGGGTTTTATTGTTCGGCGGGCATAGGCCCGCCGGCATGGTCGCCGGGTGACATCGTTGCAAGCTGCGGATAACGCCAAGGTGATGAGGGAATTACAATTTCGTCATGTAGGTGAGGCTGGTTTCCAAAAGGGCAGGGCTGCCTTAACAAATCCCATAAACGCAAAAACGGCACCCGAAGGTGCCGTTTTTGTTTGTTGCCGAGAGTCGCCTAAGCGATCAACCCGCCAGGCCCGACTGTTGAACCAGGTTCAGCAGCGGTTGTGGGTACAGGCCGAGGAAGAAGGCCAGTACCGCGATGGCCAGCAGCATCACGCCGCCTGCACGTTGTTCCCAGTGCAGCTGGGCGTCGACGCGACGCAGGTTCGGTTCGATCAGGTACAGGGTGACCATCACACGCAGGTAGTAGAACACGCCGATGGCGCTGCCCAGTACCAGGGAACCGACCAGCCACCATTGGTGCGACTCGACACCGGTGGCGATGATGTAGAACTTGCCGATGAAGCCCGCGGTCAGCGGGATACCGGCCAGGGACAGCATCATCACGGTCAGTACGGCGGTCAGGTACGGACGGCGCCAGAACAGGCCGCGGTATTCGTACAGGGCGTCTGCGTCACGGCCTTTGTACGGCGAGGACATCAGGGTGATCACGCCGAAGGCGCCGAGGCTGGTGATCACGTAGGTGACCAGGTACACGCCGATGGCTTCCACGGCCAGGCCCTTGCTCGCCACCAGGGCGATCAGCAGGTAGCCGAAGTGGGCGATGGACGAGTAACCCAGCAGACGCTTGAGGTTGCTCTGGGTCAGTGCCAGCAGGTTACCGAACAGGATCGATGCAATGGCGATGATGGTCAGCACGTCGCTCAGCACGCCGCTGCTGGCCGCTGGCGAGATCTGGAACAGGCGCACCATCACTGCGAACACGGCCACTTTGGAAGCGGTGGCCAGGAACGCTGCGACCGGTGCCGGAGCACCCTCGTAGACGTCTGGAGTCCAGAGGTGGAAGGGCACCAGCGACAGCTTGAACGCCAGGCCGATCAGCATCATGCCCAGGCCCAGCTGTGCCAGCGAGCTTGGCAGGCCAGTAGCCGCCAGCGCCTGGCCGATGCCGACGAAGCTCAGGGAGCCGGAGTCTGCGTACAGCAGGGCCATACCGAACAACAGGAACGCGGAGCCGGCAGCCGACAGCACCATGTACTTGATACCGGCTTCCAGAGAACGCTTGTTGAAGAAGGCATAGGCCACCAGACCGTAGACCGGCACCGACAGCAGTTCCAGACCGATGAACAACCCGGCCAGGTGCTGCGCGCTGACCAACACCAGGCCACCGGCGGCGGCCATCAGGATCAGCAGGTACAGTTCTTCACGGTTGCCCGGGTACCCCGTGCCGCCATCGCCGAGGTAGGCGTGGGCGAGGGTGACACAGGCGAGGGTGGCGACCAGGATCAGTGCCATGTACAGGCAAGCGAAGCTATCGATTTGCAGCAGTGGGGTCACGGCCAATGGCGCGACCTTCAAGGCTGGCAGGATCGACAGCAACGCCAGGTTCAGACCCGCCACGGACAACAGGAAGGTCTGGGAGTGGTTGCGGCGCCAGGCAATTGCCAGCATCACCACGATGATCGTGGCGCTGGTAATCAACAGCGGCGCTAGCGCGATAAAGTGTTGAGTCGTGAATTCCATAGCGCTCTTACCGGGCCGAAGCGAGTTGAGTGAAGGCGGTGCCGAGCCACTGCTGCACGCCATGCATCGTCGCGGCAGAGGTATCGAGGAACGGTTGTGGGTACACGCCGATGTAGATCAGCAGTGCAGCCAGACCGACCACCATGATCATTTCGCGACCGTCCATGCCATGCATCACCGCGTCCGATTTGGCCGGGCCGAAGTAGGCACGATGGATCATGATCAACGAGTAGACCGAACCGAACACCAGGCCGGACGTGGCGATGATGGTGACCCATGGGGCGATCGGGAAGGTGCCGATCAGGATCAGGAACTCACCGACGAAGTTACCGGTACCCGGCAGGCCCAGGGACGCCGCCGCGAAGAACAGGCTGAGGGCCGGCAGGTAGGCGATCTTCGACCACAGGCCACCCATTTCGCGCATGTCGCGGGTGTGAGTGCGTTCGTACAGCTGGCCACTCAGGATAAAGAGTGCCGCCGCTGACAGGCCGTGGGCCAGCATCTGCATCACCGCGCCCTGCAGCGCCAGTTGGCTGCCGGAGTAGATGCCGATCAGTACGAAGCCCATGTGGGAAACGGACGAGAAGGCGATCAGACGCTTGATGTCGGTTTGCGCGAACGCCAGGAACGCACCGTAGAAGATCCCGATCAGACCCAGGGTCATGGCGAACGGAGCGAACTCGGCCGACGCATTCGGGAACAGCGGCAGGGCGAAACGCAGCAGGCCGTAGGCAGCGGTTTTCAGCAAGATACCGGCGAGGTCGACGGAACCGGCGGTCGGTGCCTGGGCGTGAGCGTCAGGCAGCCAGGAGTGGAACGGTACCACGGGCAGCTTGACCGCGAAGGCGATGAAGAAGCCGAGCATCAGGATGTACTCGGTGGTCGTCGACATCTTGGTCTTCAACAGGTCGGCGTAGTTGAAGGTGATCACGCCGGTGTCGTTGAAGTTGACCAGTACCAGGCCCAGGATCGCCACCAGCATGATCAGGCCGGAAGCCTGAGTGAAGATGAAGAACTTGGTCGCCGCGTAGATCCGGGTTTTCTTGCCGTCCGAAGAACTGTGACCCCAGAGCGCGATGAGGAAGTACATCGGCACCAGCATCATTTCCCAGAAGAAGAAGAACATGAACAGGTCGAGGGCGAGGAACACGCCGACGACACCGCCCAGGATCCACATCAGGTTCAGGTGGAAGAAGCCCACGTGACGCTGGATCTCTTTCCACGAGCAGAGTACCGAGAGGACACCCAGCAGGCCGGTCAGCATGATCATCAACAGCGACAGGCCGTCGAGGGCCAGGTGCACGTTGATGCCGAAGCGCTGGATCCAGACATGCTTGAACTCAAGCGCCCAGGTCGGATCGGCACCCGGTGCCGGAGCGAATGAATAGTCACCGTTGGCCCACAGCCAGAGGCCGAGGGAAAGCAGCAGGGACATGGTGATCAGCGCAATCCAGCGGGGGAGGGTGGCGCCGAAGCGCTCACCCATCCAGCACAGCAGGCCGCCGATGAAGGGGATCAGGATTAGCCAAGGCAGAATCATGACGGGTTCGTTTCCTTTCGCAAATTCGCAAGGTTCATATCAGACCGCTACCAGCACGACGGCGCCGATGACCAGCACGGCACCAGCAGCCATCGAGGCGGCGTACCAACGCAGTTGACCGGTCTCGGTACGGCTCAGGGCGGTGTGACCGCCTTTGGCCATGCGCGGGATCAGACCGATGGTCTGGTCGAGCGGGTCTTTGCGCAGGATGTGGCTGATCGCCAGGTACGGCTTGACGAACAGTTTGTCGTAGATCCAGTCGAAGCCCCAGGCAGCGAACCACCAGGCCGAAAGGACACGGCCGATGCCGCTGTTGGCGATGGCCGTCACGAAGCGACGCTTGCCGAGGAACAGCAGCGCGGACAGCAGGATACCGGCCAGGGCGATGGCGCCCGAGGCGATTTCCAGGCTGTGCTTGGCTTCGCCGCCGGCATGGCCGACGCTCTCAGGCAGCACGCCGTGCAGTGGCGGAACGATCATTGCGCCGACGAAGGTCGACAGTACGATCAGTACCGACAGTGGCAGCCAGTGGGCAATGCCGTGACCGGCGTGGGCTTCGGTCTTCGCTTCACCGTGGAACGCGATGAAGATCAGGCGGAAGGTGTACAGCGAAGTCATGAACGCACCGACCAGACCTGCGTAGAGCAGACCGTGGTTGCCGCTGGCGAACGCTTCCCAGAGGATTTCGTCCTTGGAGTAGAAGCCTGCGGTTACCAGTGGCAGGGCCGCCAGGGCTGCGCCACCGACGATGAAGCTGGCGTAGGCCAGTGGCAGTTTCTTCCACAGACCGCCCATCTTGAAGATGTCCTGCTCGTGGTGGCAGGCAACGATCACCGCACCGGATGCAAGGAACAGCAGGGCCTTGAAGAAGGCGTGGGTCATCAGGTGGAAGATCGCGCCATCCCAGGCACCAACGCCCAGGGCCAGGAACATGTAGCCGATCTGGCTCATGGTCGAGTAGGCGAGGATACGCTTGATGTCGGTCTGAACCAGGGCTGCAAAACCTGCCAGGACCAGGGTCACGCCACCGACAATGCCTACCAGGTGCAGGATTTCCGGCGCCAGGGTGAACAGGCCGTGGGTACGGGCGATCAGGTAGACACCGGCGGTCACCATGGTTGCGGCGTGGATCAGTGCCGAAACCGGAGTAGGACCGGCCATCGCGTCCGCCAGCCAGGTTTGCAGTGGCAGTTGCGCGGATTTACCGACAGCGCCGCCCAGCAGCATCAGGGTGGCCATGACCATCCAGAAGTCGCCGGCCTGGAATTTCTGCGGTGCCAGCACCAGCAGTTCCTGGACGTTCAGCGTGCCCAGTTGGGCAAACAGAATGAACAGGCCGATGGCCATGAACACGTCACCGATGCGGGTCACGATGAAGGCTTTGAGTGCGGCGTTACCGTTGTTGCGGTTGCTGTAGTAGAAACCGATCAACAGGTACGAGCACAGGCCCACGCCTTCCCAGCCGAAGTACAGGAACAACAGGTTATCGCCCAGCACGAGGAACAGCATGCTGGCGATGAACAGGTTGGTGTAGGCGAAGAAACGCGAGTAACCGGCTTCACCGCGCATGTACCAGGACGCGAACAGGTGGATCAGGAAGCCGACGCCGACGACCACACCGAGCATGGTCAAGGACAGGCCGTCCAGGTACAGGGCGAAGTTCGGCGTGAAGCCTTCCACCGCCATCCACTGCCACAACACCTGGGTGTAGTGGCCGCCTTCCGGCGGGGCGACGTTGAATTGCCAGATCACATAGGCGGTAACGATCGCCGACAGACCGATGGAGCCGACGCCAATCAGCGCGGCCAGGTTTTCCGAGATGCGTCCACGGGAGAACGACAGCAGCAGGAAACCGATGAGAGGGAATACGAAAGTCAGATAGAGAAGGTTCATCCGCGCATCTCACTGGCAGCGTCGATATCGAGCGTGTGGAAGCGGCGATACAGTTGCAGCAGGATCGCCAGGCCAATACTGGCCTCGGCGGCTGCCAGGCTGATCACCAGGATGAACATGATCTGTCCATCCGGCTGCGCCCAGCGGCTACCGGCAACGATGAACGCCAAGGCGGAGGCATTCATCATGACCTCCAGGCTCATCAGCACGAAAAGGATGTTGCGGCGGACCATCAGGCCGACCAGACCGAGGCAGAACAGGATGCCGGCGACCGCCAGACCATGCTCCATGGGGATAGCAGGCATCGTCATTGCTCCTTGGCTTCGTTGCGGCCCAAGTGGAACGCCGTGACGGCTGCGGCGAGCAGCAGCATCGAGGCGAGTTCAACCACCAGCAGATAAGGACCGAACAGGCTGATGCCCACGGCCTTGGCGTCTACGGTGGTGTGGCCGATGGCTTCACCGGTCTGGTGGGAGAACAGCACGTACAGCAGTTCCACCAGCAGCAGCGTGGCGAGGAGGACCGGGCCGCCCCAGATGCCGGGCTTGAGCCAGGCGCGCTCCTGCTGAACCGAGGCCGGGCCCAGGTTCAGCATCATCACCACGAACACGAACAGCACCATGATGGCGCCAGCGTAGGCGATCACTTCCAGGACACCGGCAAACGGTGCGCCGAGGGCGAAGAACGTCATGGCCACGGCGATCAGCGAAATGATCAGGTAGAGCAGGGCGTGCACAGGGTTGGTGTGGGTGATCACGCGAAGCGTGGACACCACAGCGATACCCGATGCGAAATAGAAAGCGAATTCCATCTTTCTTCCTTAAGGCAGCAAGCTCTTCACGTTGATCGGCTGGGCTTCGTTCTGCGCGGAGCCTTTCGGCTTACCGGCAATCGCCATACCTGCAACACGATAGAAGTTGTAATCAGGGTTTTTGCCGGGGCCGGAGATCAGCAGATCTTCTTTCTCGTAGACCAGGTCCTGACGTTTGAACTCGGCCATTTCGAAATCCGGCGTCAGCTGGATCGCGGTGGTCGGGCAGGCTTCCTCGCAGAGGCCACAGAAAATGCAGCGCGAGAAGTTGATGCGGAAGAAGTCCGGGTACCAGCGACCGTCTTCGGTTTCAGCTTTCTGCAGCGAGATGCAACCGACCGGGCAGGCCACGGCGCACAGGTTGCAGGCTACGCAACGCTCTTCGCCATCGGGGTCACGGGTCAGGACGATACGTCCACGGTAGCGCGGCGGCAGGTAGACCGGTTCTTCCGGGTACTGCAGCGTGTCGCGCTTGCGGAAGGCGTGGCCGAAAATCATCACCAGGCTGCGAAGCTGGGTGTAGAAGCCATGCACGATGTCAAATATGTACTTCATGATTCTCTATCCTCACTGAGCCGCGACGGCGGGCGTGTTGAGCAACACGATCGCAGCGGTCACCAGCATGTTGACGAGGGTCAGCGGCAGGCAGAACTTCCAGCTGAAATCCATCACCTGGTCATACCGTGGGCGCGGGATCGACGCGCGCAGCAGGATGAACATCATGATGAAGAACGCGGTTTTCAGTGCGAACCAGATGAACGGGATCTGCGGCAGGAGGCCGAACGGACCGTGCCAGCCACCGAAGAACAAGGTCACCAGCAGCGCCGAAATCAACACGATGCCGATGTACTCGCCGACGAAGAACATGCCCCATTTCATGCCGGCGTATTCAATGTGGTAACCGTCGGCCAGTTCCTGTTCCGCTTCCGGCTGGTCGAACGGGTGACGGTGGGTCACGGCCACGCCAGCGATGAAGAAGGTCAGGAACCCGAAGATCTGCGGAATGATGAACCACAGGTTCTGCGCTTGATATTCAACGATGTCGCGCATGTTGAACGAGCCGACCTGGATCACGATGCCCATCAGCGACAGGCCCATGAACACTTCGTACGACACAGTCTGCGCCGAGGCACGCAAGCTGCCCAGCAGGGCGAACTTGTTGTTGCTCGACCAGCCGGCGAACAGCACCGCGTAGACCGAGAGGCCAGCCATGGCGAAGAAGAACAGGATGCCGATGTTGATGTCCGCCACGCCCCAGGTCGGGGTGATCGGGATGATCGCGAAGGCAATCAGCAGGGCGCTCATGGCCACGACCGGTGCCAGGGTGAAGATCATCTTGTCGGCGAATGGAGGCGTCCAGTCTTCCTTGAAGAACATCTTGATCATGTCGGCGGCGATCTGGAACGCGCCGAACGGGCCGACGCGGTTCGGACCGTAACGGTCCTGCCAGAGGGCGAGCAAACGACGCTCGACCCAGCTCAGCAGGGCGCCGCAAACCACCACGGCGAGCAGAATCACCACGGCCTTGAGGACCGTGATGATGATGTCGATCACTTCAGGAGTGAACCAGGTCATTGAGCTGCCTCCTGCAGACCGTCAACGGATTTGCCAAAGATCGCTGGCGGAATGCCGGCGATGCCCGCAGGCAATGCCACCAGGCCTGCGCCCAGCTCTTCATTGATGCGCAGCGGCAGACGCAGGGTCTGGCCGGCCACGTTCAGGCTCAGCATGGCACCGTCGTTGACGCCCAGGCGGTCGGCTTCGGACTTGGCCAGTGCGACGTAGGCCGCCGGAATGCGTTCCTGGACCGGAGCGGCTTTCGAAGAGTTTTCTTCGCTGCCGAACAGGTGGAAGAACGGAACGACCTGCCAGGTGCCTGGAGCCGGGTTGAACGCGCGCGGAACGCTGGCGAACCAGTTCAGCGAGTCACCGGTGCTTTCGATCAGGCGGGTGCCCGGGTCGCCAGCGCGGATGTGACCACCGACTTCGTCCTGGAACTTGTTCCAGGCTTGCGGCGAGTTCCAGCCCGGAGACCAGGCGAATGGCACTTGCTGACGCGGTTCGGCCGAACCCGAGTAACCTTCCATGGAGAAGGCGAACGCGGTGTCCTTGTCCTGCGGGGTACGCGGTTCGTGCACGTTGATGTCGGCGCGCATGGCGGTACGACCGGAGTAGCGTAGCGGTTCACGGGCCAGTTTCATGCCCTTGATGCGGAACGCGGCGGACGGTGCGGCGTCGACAATGCGGTTCAGGACCGGGGTGCTGGAAGCGACAGCGGCGGTGGCGTGGTCCAGCTGGGTCCAGTCGATCGGCTGGTTCAGCAGGGTGGCGCGCAGGGCATGCAGCCAGCGCCAGCCTTCGTGGACCAGGATGCTCGCGTCCATGTACTTCGGATCGAAGACCTGGAAGAAGCGCTGGGCGCGGCCTTCCTGGCTGACCAGGGTACCGTCGCCTTCAGCGAAGCTGGCAGCTGGCAGCACCAGGTGCGCGCGATCGCTGGTGGCGGTCTTCTGATGGTCGGCCACGATCAGCACTTTGGCGGCGCTCAGGGCAGCATCGACACGGGCCTTGTCGGTACGGGTGTACAGATCGTTTTCCAGCACGACGATGGCGTCGGCCTTGCCATCGATCACCGCTTGCAGCGCGGCGTCGACCGATTCACCACCGAGCATGGCCAGGCCGAGGCTGTTGGCCTCCGGCACGATCAGGCTGATGGAACCGTTCTTCTCGCGCAGCTTCAGGGCCTTGGCGATGTTCGCGGCAGCTTCGATCAGGGCTTTGGAGCCCAGGGAAGTACCGGCGATGATCAGTGGGCGCTTGGCCGCGAGCAGGGCGTCGGCAATGCGCTTGGCCAGTTCGAGGGCTTCAGCGTCCAGGCCTTCAACGGCCGGTGCGCTGGCGTCGAGGGCGTGCGCCACGGCGAAACCGATGCGGGCCAGGTCGTCGGGAGCGGCGTGAACGCACTCTTCGGCGATGTCGTCGAGCTTGGTTTCAGCCAGGCTGGCGATGAACAGCGGGTTCAGCGCGTGCTGGCCGATGTTCTTCACGGCGGCGTCGAGCCAAGGCTGGACGCGCATGGCGTCGGCCATGTCTTCGGCCTTGCCCTTGACCGATTGCCGCAGGGACAGGGCCATGCGCGCAGCCGTCTGGGTCAGGTCTTCACCGAGGACGAACACGGCGTCGTGGTCTTCGATGTCGCGCATGTTCGGCACTGGCAGCGGGCTGTCTTTGAGCACTTGCAGGACCAGGCGGATGCGCTCCAGTTCGGCGGCTTCGATACCCGAGTAGAAGTGCTCGGCACCGACCAGCTCGCGCAACGCGTAGTTGCTTTCGAGGCTGGCGCGAGGCGAACCGATACCGACGATGTTGCGACCGCGTAGCAAATCAGCAGCTTTATCCAGCGCGTCGTCGAGGCTCAGCTTGGTGCCGTTGGCCAGCAGCGGCTGACGTGGACGGTCTTCGCGGTTGACGTAGCCATAGCCGAAGCGGCCACGGTCGCACAGGAAGTACTGGTTCACCGAACCGTTGAAGCGGTTTTCGATGCGGCGCAGTTCGCCGTAACGCTCGCCCGGGGAGATGTTGCAACCGCTGGAGCAGCCATGGCAGATGCTCGGCGAGAACTGCATGTCCCACTTGCGGTTGTAGCGCTCGGAGTGAGTCTTGTCGGTGAACACACCGGTCGGGCAGACCTCGGTGAGGTTGCCGGAGAACTCGCTTTCCAGGGTGCCGTCTTCAACGCGACCGAAGTACACGTTGTCGTGGGCGCCGAACACACCGAGATCGGTGCCTCCAGCGTAGTCCTTGTAGAAGCGCACGCAGCGGTAGCAAGCGATGCAGCGGTTCATTTCGTGGGAAATGAACGGGCCCAGTTGCTGGTTCTGGTGGGTACGCTTGGTGAAGCGGTAACGGCGCTCGTTGTGGCCGGTCATTACCGTCATGTCTTGCAGGTGGCAGTGACCGCCTTCCTCACAGACCGGGCAGTCGTGAGGGTGGTTGGTCATCAGCCATTCAACAACACTGGCGCGGAACGCCTTGGACTCTTCATCTTCGATGGAGATCCAGGTGTTGTCGGTAGCAGGGGTCATGCAGGACATGACGATGCGACCACGGGTGTCGTTCTCGTCGGTGTACTGCTTGACCGCGCACTGGCGGCAAGCGCCAACGCTGCCCAGGGCAGGGTGCCAGCAGAAATAAGGGATATCGAGGCCTAGCGACAGACATGCCTGTAACAGGTTGTCTGCCCCATCGACTTCGAGCTCTTTGCCGTCTACGTGGATAGTGGCCATGGTTCAAAGTTCTTCGTTGGCCCGGTGTCAGCGGGCGTGGCTAATGGAATCTTGTCATTCGCGTGAATCAACACAGCCGCTTACGGCGTCATCACACGAAAAGCGAAGGGCACGGACCCTTCGCCTTTTTAAGCGGTTACGCGCCGACTACGATCGGCCTTGCCAGAGGCGGGACGGCGGCGCTGACAGGCGCGATACCGGCTTCGAACTCTGGACGGAAGTATTTGATTGCGCTGCCCAATGGCTCCACGGCGCCCGGTGCGTGAGCACAGAAGGTCTTGCCTGGGCCGAGGAAACCGACCAGACCCAGCAGGGTCTCGATGTCGCCTGGCTGGCCTTCACCGTTCTCGATGGCCATCAGGAGCTTGACGCTCCATGGCAAGCCATCGCGGCACGGGGTGCAGAAGCCACAGGATTCGCGGGCGAAGAACTGCTCCATGTTGCGCAGCAGGGACACCATGTTGACGCTGTCGTCCACCGCCATGGCCAGGCCGGTACCCATGCGGGTGCCCACTTTGGCGATGCCGCCGGCGTACATTTGTGCGTCCAGGTGTTCCGGCAACAGAAAGCCGGTACCGGCGCCGCCTGGCTGCCAGCACTTGAGCTTGTAACCGTCGCGCATGCCACCGGCGTAGTCTTCGAACAGCTCGCGACCGGTGACGCCGAACGGCAACTCCCACAGGCCCGGATTCTTGACCTTGCCGGAGAAGCCCATGAGCTTGGTGCCCATGTCTTCGCTGCCTTCGCGAGCCAGGGATTTGTACCAGTCCACGCCGTCGGCAATGATCGCCGGCACGTTGCACAGGGTCTCGACGTTGTTCACGCAAGTCGGCTTGCCCCACACGCCAACGGCGGCAGGGAAGGGCGGCTTGGAGCGCGGGTTGGCGCGGCGGCCTTCGAGGGAGTTGATCAGTGCGGTTTCTTCACCGCAGATGTAACGCCCGGCACCGGTGTGGACGAACAGCTCGAAATCGAAACCGCTGCCCAGGATGTTCTTGCCCAAAAGGCCAGCTGCCTTGGCTTCTTCCACGGCACGGTTCAGGTGCTTGGCGGCGGTGGTGTACTCGCCACGCAGGAAGATGTAGCCACGGTAGGTTTTCAGCGCGCGGGCGCTGATCAGCATGCCTTCGATCAGCAGATGGGGCAGTTGCTCCATCAGCATGCGGTCTTTCCAGGTGTTCGGCTCCATTTCATCCGCGTTGCACAGCAGGTAGCGGATGTTGATGGATTCGTCCTTGGGCATCAGGCCCCACTTCACGCCAGTGGGGAAGCCTGCACCGCCGCGACCCTTGAGGCCGGAATCTTTCACGGTCTGGACGATGTCGTCCTGGGCCATGTCGGCGAAGGCCTTGCGTGCAGCGGCGTAACCGTTCTTGGCCTGGTACTCGTCGAGCCATACGGCTTCGCCGTCATCGCGCAGACGCCAGGTGAGCGGGTGAGTCTCGGCCGAACGCTTGATGCGGTTGGCTGGACCGAAGGAAGTCAGGGTCATACGTAGCCCTCGAGCAATTTGGCAACGCCGGCAGGCTGCACATCACCGAAAGTGTCGTCGTCGATCATCAGCGCCGGCGCCTTGTCGCAGTTGCCGAGGCAGCAGACTGGCAGCAGGGTGAAACGACCATCGGCGGTGGTCTGACCCAGGCCGATGCCGAGCTTGCTCTGGATTTCGCTGACCACCGACTCGTGGCCGCCGATGTAGCAGACCATGCTGTCGCAGACGCGAATGATGTGACGGCCGACCGGCTGACGGAAGATCTGGCTGTAGAACGTCGCCACGCCTTCAACGTCGCTGGCCGGGATGCCGAGGATCTCGCCGATGGCGTACAGGGCGCCGTCCGGCACCCAGCCACGCTCCTTCTGGACGATCTTCAGGGCTTCGATCGACGCCGCGCGCGGGTCTTCGTAGTGATGCAACTCGTGCTCGATGGCCGAGCGCTCGGTTTCACTCAAGGTGAAACGGTCTGTCTGGATAAGCGTGCTGTTCATGCTTAGCGGTCCACGTCGGCCATAACGAAATCGATACTACCCAGGTACGCGATCAAGTCCGCGACCATGCTGCCTTTGATCACCGAAGGGATCTGCTGCAGGTGCGGGAAGCTTGGGGTACGAATCCGGGTGCGGTAGCTCATGGTGCCGCCATCGCTCGTCAGGTAATAACTGTTGATGCCCTTGGTCGCTTCAATCATCTGGAAGGATTCGTTGGCCGGCATGACCGGGCCCCACGAAACCTGCAGGAAGTGCGTGATCAAGGTTTCGATGTGCTGCAGGGTGCGCTCTTTCGGCGGCGGCGTGGTCAGCGGGTGATCCGCCTTGTACGGGCCTTCCGGCATGTTGCGCAGGCACTGGTCGATGATCCTGATGCTCTGGCGCATCTCCTCGACACGAACGATGCAGCGGTCGTAGGCATCGCCATTGGCGGCCAGCGGCACTTCGAATTCGAAGTTCTCGTAGCCCGAGTACGGGCGCGCTTTACGCAGGTCGAAGTCGCAACCGGTCGAACGCAGGCCGGCACCGGTGACGCCCCATTCCAAGGCCTCTTTGGTGTTGTAGTCGGCGACGCCGATGGTCCGGCCACGCAGGATGCTGTTGTCCAGGGCGGCTTTCTGGTATTCGTCCAGACGCTTGGGCATCCACTCGACGAAGTCCTTGACCAGCTTTTCCCAACCGCGCGGCAGGTCGTGGGCGACGCCACCGATGCGGTACCAGGCCGGGTGCAGGCGGAAACCGGTAATGGCTTCGATCACCGTGTAGGCGCGCTGGCGGTCGGTGAAGGTGAAGAACACCGGGGTCATGGCGCCCACGTCCTGGATGTAGGTACCCAGGAACAGCAGGTGGCTGGTGATCCGGAAGAACTCGGCCATCATGATGCGGATGACGTCGACCTTCTCCGGCACCTTGATGCCGGCCAGCTTCTCGACCGAGAGCACGTACGGCAGGTTGTTCATCACGCCGCCGAGGTAATCGATACGGTCGGTGTACGGGATGAAACTGTGCCACGACTGACGCTCGGCCATCTTCTCGGCACCACGGTGGTGGTAACCGACGTCCGGTACGCAGTCGACGATCTCTTCACCGTCCAGCTGCAGGATGATGCGGAACGCACCGTGCGCCGAAGGGTGGTTCGGGCCGAGGTTGAGGAACATGTAGTCCTCGTTCGGGCCGGAGCGTTTCATGCCCCAGTCTTCCGGCTTGAAGCGCGCGGACTCTTCTTCGAGCTGCTGCTTGGCCAGGTTCAGGGTGAACGGATCGAACTCGGTGGCGCGCGCCGGGAAGTCCTTGCGCAGCGGGTGACCTTCCCAGGTCGGCGGCATCATGATGCGCGACAGGTGCGGGTGGCCTTTGAAGTCGATGCCGAACATGTCCCAGACTTCACGCTCGTACCAGTTGGCGTTCGGCCAGATGCTGGTGACGGTCGGCAGGCTGAGGTCGCTCTCGGACAAGGCGACCTTGATCATTACGTCACTATTACGTTCGATCGACATCAAGTGGTAGAACACGGAGAAGTCGACGCCGTTCGGCAGCCCTTGACGCTTGGTGCGCAGACGCTCGTCCACGCCGTGCAGGTCATAGAGCATGACGTACGGCTTGGGCAGGTTACGCAGGAAAGTCAGGACTTCGACGAGTTTGGCGCGGGCAACCCAAAGCACCGGCATGCCGGTGCGGGTAGGCTGGGCGGTGAACGCCTCCGGGCCAAAACGGTTGTTCAGTTCGACGACCACATCCTGGTCGTCTGCCTTGTAAGGCGGGATGTACAGAGCACTGCCTGTAGTCATGGTTATTTATCGCTTTCGGTCAACGTAAAGAATGAAGCCAGCTTCTCGTTTCTTTGAAACAGCAGATCTGGATCAGACTTCGTCGGGGCTGCGCAGGTTGGTTACCTGAATACGCTGTTCGCGGCGCTTTTCCTTCTCGGAAGGCATCTCGGCGCGATACACGCCTTGATCGCCAACGACCCAGGAAAGTGGGCGACGCTCCTGGCCAATCGACTCCTGCAACAGCATCAGGCCTTGCAGGAAAGCTTCAGGGCGGGGCGGGCAGCCAGGCACGTAGACGTCCACGGGCAGGAACTTGTCCACCCCTTGAACGACGGAGTAGATGTCGTACATGCCACCGGAGTTGGCGCACGAACCCATGGAAATGACCCATTTAGGCTCGAGCATTTGCTCGTAGAGACGCTGAATGATCGGCGCCATCTTGATGAAGCAGGTACCGGCGATAACCATGAAATCCGCCTGGCGCGGCGATGCCCGGATAACCTCGGCGCCAAAGCGCGCGATGTCGTGGGGCGCCGTGAAGGCGGTGGTCATTTCCACGTAGCAGCACGAAAGACCGAAGTTATACGGCCACAGGGAGTTCTTGCGCCCCCAGTTGATCGTGCCGTTGAGCACGTCTTCGAGCTTGCCCATGAAAATGTTTTTGTGGACTTGATCTTCTAACGGATCGGAAACGGTT
Organism: Pseudomonas sp. GW456-E7; assembly: GCF_059424105.1. NCBI lineage: Bacteria > Pseudomonadati > Pseudomonadota > Gammaproteobacteria > Pseudomonadales > Pseudomonadaceae > Pseudomonas > Pseudomonas sp. GW456-E7. The sequence goes on from NZ_JBWKZB010000008.1 coordinate 43,889, forward strand.
TCCCGCTGGCCAATCGGATACTGCTCGTTAGGAGCATCGGGGTCGATCCTGGTGAGATTGTATTGCATTGCCAAAGCCTCATTGTTTCAGCTTCGCTTGCCGCTTGCGCCGAGCTTCCGGAGCCCAGTCAAGGGCGCCCACTCGGAATAGGTAGACAAGGCCTGCCAACAGAATTGCTATGAAAACGAGAGCTTCGACGAATCCGGTCCAGCCGCTTTCGCGGACGGACACAGACCATGCAAAGAGAAAGAGGGCTTCGATATCGAAGATCACGAAGAGCATCGCGACCAGATAGAATTTGGCTGAGAGCCGCAAGCGGGCGCCACCTGTAGGTAGCATGCCGGACTCGAACGGTTCGTTTTTGCTGCGGCCCCAGGCTTTTGACCCGAGGAGGCTGGAGACGCCCAGCATGAAGGCGCAGAGGCCGACAACGCCTAGAAGGAAAATGGCAAAGCCCCAGTTGTGGGCCATGAGTCCTGTCGCTTCGGGCATGCTGGTAATCCTTAACAGAGAGCAAAGGTCTCTGAGCTTGAAAAGAAACAAAAGCAGTGACGATATGTCGCAGCAATCAATCCCGCTGATTTTATGGCTAAACACCCGGCAAGTAAAATTCCTATAGCGAAATTATTTATAGGAATAAGGACATAGGGAACCCCAAAAGCCCTGTGGCCCTTGGCCCGTGGGCATTAGCCGGCATTTCGTCAATTATGTTTTGTAAGGAATGTAACGAACATAGTTGCAGCTAAATGATAATCAATATTGTTTGGCTTGGTTTTTATACTGCTTGTCCTTCAGATACTCGGGAAGTTGTCTTATATGGGCGTTACTTGTAGGAGTGAGCTCGCTCGCGATGGTCGTGAACGATAACGCGGGGAACCCGATTCCCCAGCGGCGTCCTTGAGTTTTTCGCGAGCAGGCTCGCTCCTACAGGGAGAGTGTGGTGTTGGTGAAATCGCAGGCAAAAAAACGCCCCGAACCAGGCGGTCGGGGCGTCAGATGTGCAGCGCTGCGGTTAGCTTTCTATTCGGCCCGCAGCGGCTGATGTCTCAGGCGAAGCAGATCAGTGGAACTGTTCTTCTTCAGTCGAACCGGTCAGTGCGGTTACCGAAGACGAGCCACCCTGGATCACGGTGGTCATGTCGTCGAAGTAGCCGGTGCCCACTTCCTGCTGGTGAGCCACGAAGGTGTAGCCTTTGGCGGCGTCAGCGAATTCCTGCTCTTGCAGCTTCACGTAGGCAGTCATGTCGTTGCGGGCGTAGTCGTGCGCCAGGTTGAACATGCTGTGCCACATGTTGTGAATGCCGGCCAGGGTGATGAACTGGTGCTTGTAGCCCATGGCGGACAGTTCGCGCTGGAACTTGGCGATGGTCGCGTCGTCCAGGTTTTTCTTCCAGTTGAAGGAAGGCGAGCAGTTGTACGACAGCAGTTGGTCCGGGTATTCCTTCTTGATCGCTTCAGCGAAGCGACGAGCCTCGTCCAGGTCTGGCTTGGCGGTTTCGCACCAGATCAGGTCGGCGTACGGAGCGTAGGCCAGGCCGCGAGCGATGGCCTGGTCCAGACCGGCGCGCACTTTGTAGAAGCCTTCCTGGGTACGTTCGCCAGTCACGAATGGCTGGTCGTACGGGTCGCAGTCGGACGTCAGCAGGTCAGCGGCGTTGGCGTCGGTACGGGCCAGGATGATGGTCGGCGTACCGGCGACGTCAGCTGCCAGACGGGCAGCGGTCAGCTTCTGTACGGCTTCCTGGGTAGGAACCAGTACCTTGCCGCCCATGTGGCCGCATTTCTTCACGGAAGCCAGCTGGTCTTCGAAGTGAACGCCGGCGGCGCCTGCTTCGATCATGCTCTTCATCAGCTCGTAGGCGTTCAGTACGCCGCCGAAACCGGCTTCGGCGTCAGCCACGATCGGTGCGAAGTAGTCGATGTAGCCTGCGTCGCCCGGGTTCTTGCCGGCTTTCCACTGGATCTGGTCGGCACGACGGAACGAGTTGTTGATGCGCTTGACCACGGTTGGAACCGAGTCCACCGGGTACAGCGACTGGTCCGGGTACATCGATTCGGCGGAGTTGTTGTCCGCAGCAACCTGCCAGCCCGACAGGTAGATCGCCTGGATACCGGCTTTGACTTGTTGCACAGCCTGGCCGCCGGTCAGGGCGCCCATGCAGTTGACGAAATCTTTCTCAGGACGGAAGGCTGGCTTGGCACCCTGGGTGACCAGGTTCCACAGCTTCTCGGCGCCCATTTTTGCAAAGGTGTGCTCAGGTTGAACCGAGCCACGCAGGCGGACGACGTCAGCAGCGGAGTAAGTGCGTGTCACGCCTTTCCAGCGCGGGTTTTCAGCCCAGTCTTTTTCGAGGGCTGCAATTTGCTGTTCGCGTGTCAGTGCCATGGGAGATAAACCTCGTCGCGTCTTTATGAAAAGTTGTTCTGCGGTGGAAAATTCCTGCGCTCGCTGACCAGAGGCTTAAGCGTCAAGTCGGATTCGGCGGGGAGGGCGACGGGATGAACGATGGGCTCGAGGGGAAGTGAGCAGGTAAAGGCGAACTGCGGGCGCATTCGGGCGTCGTGGGCCTTGGTACGAACATCAGTGTGGTGCCGGGTTACCTATTACGCTTCCGTCCCTCGGGACAACTTCGTTCCAGTCGACAACCTCGTCAAACACACCTTGTGGGCGGTACAGACACGAAGCGGTTCGCGGGGTAGGTGCGAACATCGCCTCGAAGGCCCTTGCCAGGGCCCCTGATTAGCGGGAGCGAGGCCATCATGCCTTCGCTTTTTTGGCTCGTCAAACGTTTTGTAGTGCTTTTTTTCAAGCACTACATCTTTGGTCTAATACGACTCGCCAGTCAGTTTTCGGTGGTTTAGTCCAAGGTGTCGACTTTCACCCGCAAAGTCATGTCGTTGCGGCTCTGGGTTGAGTAGCTGCGGGTCTGGCCCTGTTTGTCGGCCTGGGTCTGGCCATTGACCCCGGCCAGCAGGATCCACTCACCGAGGTGGCCGGTGACGGTTGTGTCGGTACTTTGCACGTTCACTACATCCTGACGTTCCTGGCTCATGCGGTCACGGTTGGTACTGATCGAGAGGTGAACGATGTCGCCGGTGACGTTTGCGGTGACGTAAAAGCCCTGGGTGACGTTGCGGTATTCGGTCTGGCTGCGCAGGTCGCCATAGCCATCGGTCTGCGAGCTGGTCAGTGGCACGCTCTGGCCGATCTGGATCAGCGCCGGTGCGCCTTCGCTGGCCTGCACTTGCTGAATGCCGCCGTCACGGCTGTCGGTGCTGTAGTTGATGATGCGGGTCTTGGCGCCGTTGGCTGAAGAACCCTGGTCACCCTGGAAGTTGTTGTCGCTGGTGTCGACAGTGATCAGCAGGCGCTTGGGTGCTGTGTCGAGTTGGGAAACAAGGGCTTTAAGTTCGTCGATCTTGCGTTGATCGGCGTTGACGATGAGTTGATTGCCGTAGGCGCTGACCTGTCCGTCCTTGCCGATGAAATCCTGCGCCACCGGCAGCAGGTCGGCGCTGGTGCGGTAGTTCAGGGGCACGATTTCTGTGGCTGCCATGACCGAAAAACTGCAGGCTACCAGCAGGGTGCTGAGCAGGGCGCGTAGGGACATATCCGTTATCTCCGGCTTTGTGATTTGTGTAGGAGCGAGCTTGCTCGCGATGGTCGTGAACGATAATGCTTTAAGCCTGACACCCCCGCGGCGTTCTCAGGAGCATCGTCGGAACGCCGCCCGGAGCAAGCTCGCTCCTACAGGTGCATGTGTTGATATTGCCAGTTTGTCGGCCTGGAGTGGCGCTAGTTGAATCCTGGACAGCAAAACGCCCCGGCATCGTGTGATGTCAGGGCGTTTTGTGGTGCTTGCATGTTGCTTTTGTGGCGAGGGGGCTTGCCCCCGTTGGGCTGCGCAGCAGCCCTGAAATCTTGGGGTCGCTTCGCGACCCAACGGGGGCAAGCCCCCCCGCCACAGGGTCTCAGGCCGAATGCCGAACCATGTCCACATGCGGAATCCCGGCTTCCAGGAACTCCTCACTGACCATGTGAAAGCCCAGGCGCTCATAGAACGCCGTGGCTTGTACCTGGGCGCTGAGCATCTGCTGCTTGAGTCCGCGCTCCTCGGCTTCGCCGATGACCGCTTGCATCAATGCATCGCCGACTTTCAGGCCGCGCCAGTCCTTGAGTACCGAGACCCGGCCGACATGTCCATCGGGCAGCAGGCGCGCGGTGCCAATCGGAAAGTCGCCTTCGTAAGCGAGGAAATGCACGGCATCAATGTCATCGGCGTCCCATTCCAGTTCTGGCGGAACGGATTGCTCGGCGACGAACACCGCTTCACGAATGCGCCGGATCTCGGCGTTGTCCTTTTGCCAGTCTGCGACACGTACGTGAATCTTATTCATCGGCAAACCCCAGGCTTCCTTGCTTGACCAGTTCGCACAAGAGGCCGCGGCCGTCTTCATCGCTTAACCATTCGCCGAGGTTGTCGGTGTGCAGCGCGTCGGCGGCGCAGATCATCTTCAGCAGTTCGCGCAGTTTGCCCGGCAGGTAACGGCTCTGGCCGCTGGCGAACAGCAGCAGGTCGTCATCGACTTCGGACCACGCCAGGCGCGCGCTCGGGTTGCGAATCAGGATCGCGCCTTGCTCCAGGGCGGACATGAAGTCTTCTTCTTCGACGTCTTCCGGACCTACCACCAGTTCCGGGTAGCGTGGCTCGGTCATGAACTGGCCGAACCAGGTCAGCAGCAGGCGCTCGTCGCTCATGTGCTCGGCCAGCAGGCCTTTGAGGCGGTCGAGTGCATCGCGCTGGATCTGGTGAGGATCGGCAGCCGGCAAGGCGTCGGCGTCGGTGTAGCGTTCTTCGTCCGACAGGAACTGGCTGAGGAAGTCAGTGAAGTGGGTCAGCACTTCAGCGGCGCTCGGCGCGCGGAAGCCCACCGAGTAGGTCATGCAGTCATCCACGGCGACGCCGCAGTGAGCCAGGCGCGGCGGCAGGTAGAGCATGTCGCCCGGTTCCAGCACCCATTCATCGGTGGCTTCGAATTCGGAGAGGATGCGCAGGTCGGCGTGGGCCAGCATCGGGCTCTCGGCGTTGCACATCTGGCCGATCTTCCAGTTGCGCTTGCCGTGGCCTTGCAGCAGGAACACGTCGTAGTTGTCGAAGTGCGGACCCACGCTGCCACCTGGCGCGGCGTAGCTGATCATCACGTCGTCGATGCGCCAGCTCGGCAGGAAGCGGAAGTTTTCCAGCAGTTCGCTGACTTCCGGGACGAACTGATCCACGGCTTGAACCAGCAGGGTCCAGTCACGCTCAGGCAGCTTGCTGAATTCATCTTCGGCGAACGGGCCGCGACGCAGTTCCCATGGACGCTCGCCATTCTCGATGATCAGGCGCGATTCGACTTCTTCTTCCAGCGCCAGGCCGGCCAGTTCGTCGGCGTCGATCGGGCTTTCGAAATCAGGAATCGCCTGACGGATCAACAGCGGCTTTTTCTGCCAGTAATCGCGCAGGAATTCCCGTGCCGTGATGCCGCCCAGAAGTTGAAGAGGAATATCAGGATTCATGTGTAACCTATTGAAAAAATGCACTTTTCAGACGGGAATAAAAACGCCCGGCGCGGCCGGGCGTCTTCAAAGGGTCTAGCGATCGATCAGATGCGTTTGGCTTGCTCTACAGCGTTGCCGATGTAGTTCGCCGGGGTGAGCAGTTTCAGCTCGGCCTTGGCGGCGGCTGGCATGTCCAGGCCGTCGATGAAAGTCTGCAGCGCTTCAGGGCTGATGCCCTTGCCGCGGGTCAGTTCTTTCAGTTTTTCGTACGGGTTTTCGATGTTGTAGCGACGCATCACGGTCTGGATCGGCTCGGCCAATACTTCCCAGCAAGCGTCCAGGTCGGCGGCAATCTTCTGCTCGTTGAGCTCAAGCTTGCTGATGCCCTTGAGGCTGGCTTCGTACGCGATCACGCTGTGGGCGAAGCCGACACCGAGGTTACGCAGTACGGTGGAGTCGGTCAGGTCGCGCTGCCAGCGGGAGATCGGCAGCTTGCTCGCCAGGTGCTGGAGCAGTGCGTTGGCGATGCCCAGGTTGCCTTCGGAGTTTTCGAAGTCGATCGGGTTGACCTTGTGCGGCATGGTCGACGAACCGATTTCGCCAGCGATGGTGCGCTGTTTGAAGTAACCCAGGGAGATATAGCCCCAGATGTCGCGGTCGAAGTCGATCAGGATGGTGTTGAAGCGGGCGATCGCGTCGAACAGCTCGGCAATGTAGTCGTGCGGTTCGATCTGCGTGGTGTACGGGTTGAAGCCCAGGCCCAGCTCGTCTTCGATGAAGGCGCGGGCATTGGCTTCCCAGTCGATCTCAGGGTAGGCCGACAGGTGGGCGTTGTAGTTGCCGACAGCGCCGTTGATCTTGCCCAGCAGCGGAACGGCAGCGACTTGAGCGATCTGGCGCTCAAGGCGGTAAACCACGTTCGCCAGTTCTTTGCCCAGGGTGGTCGGCGAGGCCGGTTGACCGTGGGTGCGCGACAGCATCGGCACGTCGGCGAAGCGGATGGCCAGTTCGCGGATGGCGTTGGCGGTCTGGCGCATCAGCGGCAGCATCACGTCATCACGGCCTTCGCGCAGCATCAGGGCGTGGGACAGGTTGTTGATGTCCTCGCTGGTGCAGGCAAAGTGGATGAACTCGCTGACCTTGGCCAGTTCCGGCAGCTTGGCCGCTTGCTCTTTGAGCAGGTACTCGATGGCCTTGACGTCGTGGTTGGTGGTGCGCTCGATCTCTTTGACGCGCTCGGCGTGCTCCAGAGAGAAGTTTTCCGCCAGGGTGTTGAGCACAGCGTTGGCTTCGGCGGAGAACGCCGGCACTTCGCTGATGGCAGGGTGAGCGGCCAGGCGCTGGAGCCAGCGCACTTCAACCAGAACACGGGCACGGATCAGGCCGTACTCGCTGAAAATTGGGCGCAGGGCCTGGGTTTTGCCGGCGTAGCGGCCGTCAACAGGGGAAACCGCAGTGAGCGAAGAGAGCTGCATGGGGTGTTCTCGGACAGTCGGGCAACGAAATGGGGCGCGTATCATACATGAAAAAATCCGCCGGTCCGTCGCCAACTGACCGGCGTATTACGCGTATTGCAGAGTTCGGTACTGTCGATGCGGGTTATTCGTTACGCATCAAGGGGTAAAGCTCTTTGAGCAATTTGCGACGGCTGATCACCAACTGCCAGCGATGACCGCCCAATTGCCGCCACAGGCGTGCAGAACGGATGCCGGCCAGCAGCAGGGCGCGAATTTTCGAGGCGTTGCTCGGTTGTTGCAGGTTACGCATGTCGCCGTGCACCTGGATACGTTGGCGCAGGGTACTCAACGTGTCCTGGTACAGCGCGCCGCAGGCGGCGATCACGTTTTCGTGCGCCGGGCCGAAGTGTTCGACCTGGGACTGGATCTGCGGCAAACGCTTGCCGATCACCTCGAGCATGTCGCCACGTTTTGCCAATTGGCGCTCAAGACCGAGCATCGCCAGGGCATAGCGCAGCGGCTCGCGCTGCAGGGCGCTCGGGTCGCGCTCGAGGGCGCCGATCAGGGCGCGATAGCCTTCACGCAGGTTGATGTCATCGCCGCCATAGACTTCCAGGGTGTCCTTGGGGTCGCGGATCAGCAGGCTGCCGAGCATGCAGCTCAGGCCGGCCTCGTTGGTCTGGCCGCTCTTGGCAATCCTGTCCACCAGCACCGCGGCGAGAAACACGCCGCCCAGTGCTGTCAGTTGCTCCTGAATCGGGTTCATAGGGCCTGGCCCTTGCTCGTCCACGGCTCGGCGACTTCAATCACGCCGCCGCCGAGGCAGATCTCACCGTCATAGAACACCACGGACTGGCCCGGAGTGACCGCGCGTTGCGGATCATCGAAGGTCGCGCGATAACCGGTGGCGGTTTTTTCCAGGGTGCAGGGCTGGTCGCTCTGACGATAACGAACCTTGGCGGTCAGCTTGCGTGGCTGGCTCAGGTCGATCGGGTTGACCCAGTAGATATCGGAGGCGAGCAGGGCGCGGGAGAACAGCCACGGGTGGTCATTGCCCTGGCCGACGATCAGCTCGTTGTGCTCCAGGTCCTTGATCAGCACGTACCACGGCTCGTCACTGGCATCTTTCAGGCCGCCGATGCCCAGGCCCTGGCGCTGGCCGATGGTGTGATACATCAGGCCGTGATGACGGCCGATGATTTCACCTTCGGTGGTCTTGATCTCGCCCGGTTGTGCCGGCAGGTACTGTTTGAGGAAGTCGCTGAAACGGCGCTCGCCGATAAAGCAGATCCCGGTGGAGTCCTTCTTCTTCGCGGTCGCCAGTTCGTATTTCTCGGCAATCGCGCGCACTTGCGGTTTTTCCAGTTCGCCGACCGGGAACAGGGTCTTGGCGATCTGTTCGCCGCCGACGGCGTGCAGGAAGTAGCTCTGGTCCTTGTTCGGGTCCAGGCCCTTGAGTAGTTCGGTGCGGCCATCGATGTCGCGGCGACGCACGTAGTGGCCGGTGGCGATCAGGTCGGCGCCAAGCATCATGGCGTAGTCGAGGAATGCCTTGAACTTGATTTCGCGGTTGCACAGGATGTCCGGGTTCGGCGTGCGTCCGGCCTTGTATTCGGCCAGGAAATGCTCGAACACGTTGTCCCAGTACTCGGCGGCGAAGTTGGCGGTGTGCAGCTTGATACCGATCTTGTCGCACACGGCCTGGGCGTCCGCCAGGTCATCCATGGCGGTGCAGTATTCCGTTCCATCGTCTTCTTCCCAGTTCTTCATGAACAGGCCTTCCACCTCATAACCCTGCTCGATCAGCAGGAGGGCGGAAACGGAAGAGTCCACGCCGCCGGACATGCCGACAATGACGCGCTTCTTTTGTGTGTCAGAAGGGGCTGGATCACGCATAGGGATTCAATGAGTGTCTTGAAAAAGGACGCGATTCTAACAGGCCGGAGCCTGCATGGCTAAAGAGAAGGACGGATCAATTCAAGGCCGAAGTGTTGGCCTGCCAGATAGTCATCGATGCAGCGCATGATCAGCTCGCTGCGCCAGTTGTCGCGCTGCTCGATTAATTCCTCGCGGGTCAACCACTTGGCGCCGACGATGCCGTCGTCCAGTTGATAATCGGGGTGGTGTTTCAGCGCTTTGGCGATGAAGCAGACCCGCTGGTAGGTCACGCCGTTGCTCGGGGCGGTGTAGAGGTAGATGCCCAGTACGCCGGTCGGTTCGACATCCCAGCCGGTTTCCTCGAGGGTTTCGCGCACGGCGGCTTCGGTCAGGGTTTCGTTCGGATCCAGGTGGCCGGCGGGCTGGTTGAGCACCACGCGACCGTGCTTGAGTTCTTCGACCATCAGGAAGCGGCCGTTGTCTTCGACGATGGTGGCGACGGTGATGTGGGGTTTCCAGTCCATGAGGCGTCCTCAGATCAAGTTTGGAATGCGATCAAAGTGGGAGCGAGCCTGCTCGCGAAAGCGGTGGGTCAGCCAGCATTGATGTTGAATGATAAACCGCATTCGCGAGCAGGCTCGCTCCCACAGGGTCCGATTTCGACAGATAAAGTTGTGTAAACGCCACAAACACAAACCCCGGCACATGGCCGGGGTTTGTGATGCTTCCTTACAACCTTAAACCAACGCTGCAACCGCTGCGTTGAAGGTTGCGCTTGGACGCATGGCCTTGCTGATCAGCTCGGCGTCGGCGTGGTAGTAACCGCCGATGTCCACTGGCTTGCCCTGAACGGCGTTGAGTTCGGCAACGATGGTCGCCTCGTTCTCGGTCAGGGTTTTGGCCAGGGTCGCGAACTGCGCTTGCAGTGCAGTGTCTTCGGTCTGGGCGGCCAGGGCTTGAGCCCAGTACAGCGCCAGGTAGAAGTGGCTGCCGCGGTTGTCGATGTTGCCGACTTTGCGCGATGGCGACTTGTTGTTGTCCAGGAACTGGCCGGTGGCCTGGTCCAGGGTCTTGGCCAGTACCAGCGCCTTTGGATTGTTGTAGGTCACGCCCAGGTGTTCCAGGGACGCGGCCAGGGCCAGGAATTCACCCAGCGAATCCCAGCGCAGGAAGTTCTCTTCCAGCAGTTGCTGAACGTGCTTCGGCGCCGAACCGCCGGCGCCGGTTTCGAACAGGCCACCGCCGTTCATCAGCGGCACGATCGACAGCATCTTGGCGCTGGTGCCCAGTTCCATGATCGGGAACAGGTCGGTCAGGTAGTCGCGCAGTACGTTGCCGGTCACCGAGATGGTGTCCTTGCCTTCGCGGGTGCGCTGCAGGGTGAACTTCATGGCGTCGACAGGCGACATGATCTGGATGTCCAGGCCGGCGGTGTCGTGATCCTTCAGGTAAGCCTGAACTTTCTCGATCACCACGCCGTCGTGGGCGCGCATTGGGTCCAGCCAGAAAATCGCCGGCGTGCTGCTGGCGCGAGCACGGTTGACGGCCAGTTTGACCCAGTCCTGGATCGGTGCATCTTTGGTCTGGCACATGCGGAAGATGTCGCCGGCTTCGACCGACTGCTCCAGCAGCAGGTTGCCCTTGCTGTCGGTGACGCGAACGACGCCGTCAGCCTTGATCTGGAAGGTCTTGTCGTGGGAGCCGTATTCTTCGGCTTTCTTCGCCATCAGGCCAACGTTCGGCACGCTGCCCATGGTAGTCGGGTCGAATGCGCCGTTGGCTTTGCAATCTTCGATCACGGCCTGGTAGATGGTGGCGTAGCAACGATCCGGGATCACCGCCTTGGTGTCGTGCAACTGGCCGTCGGTGCCCCACATCTTGCCGGAGTCACGGATCATGGCCGGCATCGAAGCGTCGACGATCACGTCGCTCGGCACGTGCAGGTTGGTGATGCCTTTGTCGGAGTTGACCATCGCCAGGGAAGGGCGAGCGGCGTAGACCGCCTGGATGTCAGCTTCGATGGCCGCTTGCTGTTCAGCAGGCAGGGCCTTGATGCGAGCGTACAGGTCGCCGATGCCGTTGTTCAGGTTGAAGCCGATCTGTGCCAGCACGTCAGCGTGCTTGGCCAGTGCGTCTTTATAGAACTCGGCAACGATCTGGCCGAACATGATCGGGTCGGAGACCTTCATCATGGTGGCTTTCAGGTGAACCGACAGCAGCACGCCTTGTGCCTTGGCGTCTTCGATTTCGGCGGCGATGAAGCTGCGCAGGGCGTTTTTGCTCATGACCGCGCAATCGAGGATCTCACCGGCTTGTACGCTGGTCTTTTCTTTCAGGACGGTGGCGGTGCCGTCTTGAGCGATCAGTTCGATTTTCACGGCGTCAGCGGCGTCGATCAAGGCGGCTTTTTCGCTGCCGTAGAAATCGCCGGTGCTCATGTGCGCAATGTGGGACTTGGAGTCCTTGGCCCAGGCGCCCATTTTGTGCGGGTGCTTGCGCGCGTAATTCTTGACCGACAGCGGAGCGCGACGGTCGGAGTTGCCTTCACGCAGAACCGGGTTCACGGCGCTGCCCTTGACCTTGTCGTAGCGCGCCTTGGCTTCTTTGTCGGCGTCGCAGGTCACGGTTTCCGGGTAGTCCGGCAGGTTGTAGCCCTGGGCTTGCAGCTCTTTGATCGCGGCTTGCAGTTGTGGAACCGAAGCACTGATGTTCGGCAGCTTGATGATGTTGGCTTCAGGCGTAACGGCCAGGGCGCCCAGTTCGGCGAGGTGGTCGGCTACGGCTTTGTCACCCAGTTGCTCGGGGAAGCTGGCCAGGATGCGCCCTGCAAGAGAGATATCGCGGGTTTCAACGGCGATATCAGCCGAGGCGGTGAACGCCTCTACGATAGGCAACAGTGAATAGGTGGCGAGGGCAGGAGCTTCGTCGGTGAAGGTATAGATGATCTTCGAGCGGGTGGGCATATTCGGATTAACTCTCTCTTCTTTGCTAAAGCGTGCGCAGAAACTCGAGGGCGCCGGGTAAGCGCGTTCGTTCAAAGTCATCCATGAGCCGAATATCGAGGTTTCGTTGCTGTGATGTTGGGTGCATCAGTGGGGTGTCAAGCAGTCGGGCTGCGGTAACAGACCGACTAATCGGGCGTAAACACTCGTCGTAGAGCTGTTCAGTCCGTCGTGACCCTTTAGTCAGCGGCGGCATTATACATAGGTAGCTGGCAATCTGCCGATGGTTCATACGCAACGAATGTCGTCCATTGGTCTAAAGGTCGCAGGGGCGAGGAGGGCGTAAGGTCATTCGTCGTGCTTGAGTTTGGCGTTTTTCCCTTTGCTTTCAGGCTTGTAGGCCGCTGGTTGTGCGGCTTTGCGGCATATGGATAGAACATAGGGTTTGCGCGCCGATTCAACTGGGTTACGCTCGATCCAAGCCAGATGTTCAATCCAATCAATGGAGTTCAGCATGGGTTACAAGAAGATTCAGGTTCCAGCCGTCGGCGACAAAATCACCGTCAATGCAGACCATTCTCTCAATGTTCCTAATAACCCGATCATCCCCTTCATCGAAGGCGACGGCATTGGTGTCGACATCAGCCCGGTCATGATCAAGGTTGTCGATGCTGCTGTTAAGAAGGCTTATGGTGGCGAGCGCAAGATTTCCTGGATGGAGGTGTACGCCGGGGAAAAAGCGACTCAGGTCTACGATCAGGACACCTGGCTGCCTCAGGAAACCCTGGACGCGGTCAAGGATTACGTGGTTTCCATCAAGGGCCCGCTGACCACCCCGGTCGGTGGCGGCATCCGTTCGCTGAACGTGGCCCTGCGCCAGCAACTCGACCTGTACGTCTGCCTGCGTCCGGTGCGCTGGTTCGAAGGCGTGCCTAGCCCGGTCAAGAAGCCAGGCGATGTCGACATGACCATCTTTCGCGAGAACTCCGAAGACATCTACGCCGGTATCGAGTGGAAGGCCGGTACGCCGGAGGCCACCAAGGTCATCAAGTTCCTCAAGGAAGAAATGGGCGTCACCAAGATCCGTTTCGACGAGAACTGCGGTATCGGTGTCAAGCCGGTTTCGCTGCAAGGTACCAAGCGTCTGGCGCGCAAGGCCCTGCAATATGTGGTCGACAACGATCGCGATTCGCTGACCATCGTGCACAAAGGCAACATCATGAAGTTCACCGAAGGTGCCTTCAAGGAATGGGCCTACGAAGTGGCGGCTGAAGAATTCGGCGCGACCCTGCTCGACGGCGGCCCGTGGATGCAGTTCAAGAACCCGAAAACCGGCAAGAACGTCATCGTCAAGGATGCCATCGCCGACGCCATGCTCCAGCAGATCCTGCTGCGCCCGGCCGAGTACGATGTGATCGCGACCCTGAACCTGAACGGTGACTACCTCTCCGACGCCCTGGCGGCGGAAGTGGGCGGTATCGGTATCGCTCCGGGTGCCAACCTGTCCGACACCGTGGCCATGTTCGAAGCCACCCACGGTACGGCGCCGAAGTACGCCGGCAAGGACCAGGTCAACCCGGGTTCGCTGATCCTCTCCGCTGAAATGATGCTGCGCCACATGGGCTGGACCGAAGCGGCCGACCTGATCATCAAGGGCACCAATGGCGCGATTTCCGCCAAGACCGTGACCTATGATTTCGAGCGTCTGATGGAAGGGGCGAAACTGGTGTCGTCTTCCGGTTTCGGTGATGCGCTGATCTCGCACATGTAAGAAAACGCAGGTACACAAAAACCGCCTGATTCAAGAAGTTGAGTCAGGCGGTTTTTTTATGGCTGGTTGACCCGGCAGTGTTAAACCGAAACGGTCTGCTCAGGTGACTGTGTCGCGGCTTTCGAGGCATCCACCGGGTTGGCGATGTTGACCGCGTGCAGGCCTTTGGGGCCCTGGATGATGTCGAATACGACGGCTTGCCCGGCTTTCAGGGTTTTATAACCTTCCATTTTAATGGCCGAGTAGTGGGCAAACAGATCTTCTGTCTTGCCTTCCTCGTTGATGAATCCGTAACCCTTGGCGTTGTTGAACCACTTCACCTTGCCGACTGCCATACCCAACTCCCTCTGCAACAGACTCCATCACTGGAGTATCATCCACTACATCCGCAGTCGAACCTGTAAATAAGTTTGACTCCGCGGACCTTTTTTACCCACTGTGGGCTCTATTGGTTGTAACACCCTTTTGCCGATAGTCAAGCTGACCGGCAGTCGGAGTTGAAATCGCTGATAGCCGCCCCCACCACTGTATTTGAACAACTGACGAACCTTTCTTTCCATGCATGCAATCAGCCAGATTCGACTAACATTCAATCAGGATCGCCCTGATTTACACGACGACGATTCCGCAGGCATTGCTGTTCAGGAGGCAAAGCCTGCTCTACAGGCGCCGCCGATGTACAAGGTGGTTTTGTTCAATGATGACTACACACCGATGGATTTCGTCGTCGAAGTGCTCGAGGTGTTTTTTAACCTGAATCGCGAGCTGGCGACCAAGGTCATGCTGGCCGTCCATACAGAAGGACGGGCAGTATGTGGAGTGTTTACCCGCGACATCGCGGAGACCAAGGCCATGCAGGTCAACCAGTACGCCAGGGAAAGCCAGCATCCGCTACTCTGTGAAATCGAGAAGGACGGTTAATCGCCGACCACTTGGGTATGAGGTGAAGCTATGTTAAACCGCGAGCTCGAAGTCACCCTCAATCTTGCCTTCAAGGAGGCCCGTTCGAAGCGTCATGAGTTCATGACCGTCGAACACCTCCTGCTGGCCCTATTGGACAATGAGGCTGCCGCCACCGTTCTGCGTGCGTGCGGCGCAAACCTCGACAAACTCAAGCATGACCTGCAGGAGTTCATCGACTCCACCACGCCATTGATCCCCGTGCATGACGAGGATCGCGAAACCCAGCCAACCCTGGGCTTCCAGCGTGTCCTGCAACGTGCTGTGTTTCACGTACAGAGCTCGGGCAAACGCGAAGTGACTGGTGCCAACGTGCTGGTCGCGATCTTCAGTGAGCAAGAGAGTCAGGCGGTGTTCCTGCTGAAACAGCAGAGCGTTGCCCGCATAGATGTCGTCAACTACATCGCCCATGGCATTTCCAAGGTGCCGGGGCATGGCGATCACTCTGAAGGTGAGCAAGATATGCAGGACGACGAGGGCGGTGAGTCTTCTTCCTCGGGCAATCCCCTGGATGCTTATGCCAGCAACCTCAACGAACTCGCGCGCCAGGGTCGTATCGATCCGTTGGTGGGGCGTGAGCTGGAAGTCGAACGTGTCGCACAGATCCTGGCACGTCGACGCAAGAACAACCCGCTGCTGGTGGGCGAGGCGGGCGTGGGTAAAACCGCGATTGCCGAAGGCCTGGCCAAGCGCATTGTCGACAACCAGGTGCCGGACCTGCTGGCCAACAGCGTGGTTTACTCCCTCGACCTGGGTGCCCTGCTGGCCGGTACCAAGTACCGTGGCGATTTCGAGAAGCGCTTCAAGGCGTTGCTCAATGAGCTGAAAAAACGGCCGCAGGCAATCCTGTTCATCGACGAGATCCACACCATCATTGGTGCGGGTGCTGCGTCCGGTGGTGTCATGGATGCCTCGAACCTGCTCAAGCCGCTGCTGTCCTCGGGTGATATCCGTTGCATCGGGTCGACCACCTTCCAGGAATTCCGCGGCATCTTCGAGAAGGACCGTGCCTTGGCCCGGCGTTTCCAGAAGGTCGATGTGTCGGAGCCTTCGGTGGAAGACACCATTGGCATTCTGCGCGGCCTGAAGGGGCGTTTCGAAAGCCATCACAATATCGAATACAGCGATGAAGCCCTGCGCGCGGCTGCCGAACTGGCTTCGCGTTACATCAATGATCGTCACATGCCGGACAAGGCGATCGATGTGATCGACGAAGCGGGTGCCTACCAGCGCCTGCAACCGGTCGAGATGCGTGTTAAACGCATCGAAGTGCCTCAGGTCGAAGACATCGTCGCGAAAATCGCGCGGATTCCGCCAAAGCACGTCACCAGCTCCGATAAGGAATTGCTGCGTAACCTCGAGCGTGACCTGAAGTTGACCGTGTTTGGTCAGGATGCCGCGATCGACTCGCTGGCCACCGCGATCAAGTTGTCCCGTGCCGGCCTCAAGTCCCCTGACAAGCCTGTCGGTTCGTTCCTGTTCGCAGGGCCTACCGGTGTCGGTAAAACCGAAGCGGCGCGTCAGTTGGCCAAGGCGCTGGGTGTCGAGCTGATTCGTTTCGATATGTCCGAGTACATGGAGCGCCATACCGTATCGCGTCTGATCGGTGCGCCTCCGGGTTATGTCGGGTTCGACCAGGGCGGTCTGCTGACCGAGGCCATCACCAAGCAGCCACACTGCGTGCTGTTGCTCGATGAAATCGAGAAAGCGCATCCGGAAGTCTTCAACCTGCTGTTGCAGGTCATGGACCACGGTACCTTGACCGATAACAACGGGCGCAAGGCGGATTTCCGTAACGTGATCGTCATCATGACGACCAACGCCGGTGCCGAGACAGCCGCTCGTGCTTCGATCGGTTTCACCTTCCAGGACCACTCGTCCGATGCGATGGAAGTGATCAAGAAGAGCTTCACGCCGGAATTCCGCAACCGTCTGGACACCATTATCCAGTTTGGTCGCCTCAGCCATGAGGTCATCAAGAGCGTGGTGGACAAGTTCCTTACCGAGCTTCAGGCGCAGCTGGAAGACAAGCGAGTGTTGCTGGAAGTCACCGATGCGGCCCGCAGCTGGCTCGCCGAAGGTGGCTACGACGCGGCGATGGGTGCTCGTCCAATGGCGCGCCTGATCCAGGACAAGATCAAGCGTCCACTGGCGGAGGAGATTCTTTTTGGCGAACTGGCCGAGCATGGCGGTGTGGTGCACATCGACATCAAGGATGGCGAGCTGACCTTCGAGTTCGAGACCACGGCCGAGATGGCCTGACGTTAAACCGCAACAAAGCAAAAAGGCGCCGAAAGGCGCCTTTTTGTTATCTGAACACGAATCCCCCCCCCTGTAGGAGCTGCCGAAGGCTGCGATCTTTTGATTTTGTTTTTAAAGATCAAAAGATCGCAGCCTTCGGCAGCTCCTACAGAGGATCAGCGTCAGGAATTCAAGAGTGGGTCAAATCCCGCACAAACAAAAACGCCCGGCATAAGCCGGGCGTCTTGTATTGACCTGATTAGCGGGCGCGGTAAGTGATGCGCCCTTTGCTCAAGTCATAGGGAGTCAGCTCTACGCGCACTTTGTCGCCGGTAAGAATACGGATGTAGTTCTTGCGCATCTTGCCGGAGATGTGCGCGGTTACGACGTGCCCATTTTCCAACTCCACACGAAACATGGTGTTGGGCAGGGTGTCGACGACAGTGCCTTCCATTTCGAAGCTGTCTTCTTTCGACATGCAGTAAAGCCCTCGGTGTCCAATGAATGGCCCGGTGCAACTGCGCCAGGCAAAAGCGGCGTGCATTGTGCCCGAAAAGTGGGGTTTAAGCCAAGGGGTTTAGGGCCGGCTCTAGTTTAGAACCACCCAGCGCTGATTAATCAGCAACTCAATAGGGCGATATTGAGTCTTGTAATTCATTTTTTTGCAGTTTTTGATCCAGTAGCCGAGGTAGACCGCCTCTAGCCCCAGTCGCCTGGCCTCGGCGATTTGCCACAGGATTGCATAGCGCCCAAGGCTGCGACGCTCTTCGGATGGTTCGTAGAAGGTGTAGACAGCCGAAAGACCGTTCGGCAGTAAATCGGTGACGGCGACGGCCAGCAGCTGGCCGTTCAGGCGGAACTCATAAAACCGTGAAAACGGCAGGTCCCGCACCAGGAAGGTCGAAAACTGGTCGCGACTTGGCGGATACATGTCGCCATCGGCGTGACGCTGTTCGATGTAGCGCTGGTAAAGCTCGAAGTACTCTTCGTTGAAGCGGGGCTTGGCCGGACGCACCTGCAAGTCCGCGTTGCGCTTGAAGATGCGTTTCTGTTGCCGGTTGGGCGTGAACTGTCCCACGGGAATGCGCGCCGGAACGCAGGCATTGCAATTCTGGCAATGCGGCCGGTAGAGATGATCGCCACTGCGACGAAACCCCATCTCCGACAGGTCTGCATAGACATGCACATCCATGGGCTGGCTAGGGTCGAGGAACAGGGTTGTGGCCTGCTCATCGGGCAGATAACTGCAAGAGTGCGGCTGAGTGGCATAGAACTTCAAACGCGCCAACTCGGTCATGATCAACCCTCGGGATAATGCTTTTGAATAAGTGTAAGCCACGCGCGCAAATGTCGCTCAGCAAACCCAGGTGGCATGGTTGGGTTGGTCCAGATATCCGGCCAGATAGCTGGCAAACTCGCGGCGAGGAATCGCCCGGGCTCCCAAACTATGCAGGTGATCGGTGGGCATCTGGCAGTCGATCAGTACAAATCCTGAGTCTTTCAGATGCCGGACCAGGGTGGCAAAGCCGAATTTCGAGGCGTTGTCAGCGCGGCTGAACATGGACTCGCCAAAAAACAACCGACCCATCGCCAGGCCATACAGGCCGCCGACCAGTTCGTCCCCGTCCCACACTTCCACCGAGTGCGCGTGACCCCGCCTGTGCAGTTCGATGTAGGCCTCTTGCATCGCTTCGGTGATCCAGGTGCCGTCGGCGTAATCCCGGGGCGCCGCACAGGCGCGAATGACGGCGGCGAAGTCCTGGTCGAAGGTCACTTGATAGCGTTGCTGGCGCAGCAGTTTGTTCAGGCTGCGTGAGACGTGCAATTCGTCGGGAAGCAGAACCGTACGCGGGTCCGGCGACCACCAGAGAATCGGCTGGCCTTCGGAAAACCAAGGGAAGCAGCCGTGGCGATAAGCCGAGATCAGCCGATCGGCGGACAGGTCACCACCGGCAGCCAGCAGCCCGTTGGGGTCGCGCATGGCCTTTTCCAGCGGTGGGAAATGCAAGGTGTTGCGTTGTAACCAAGTCAGCATGGCATCCGGGCTTGCAGAAGGGGAGGGCAGTGGCGGGCGTTGGCCCGCCATAAAGTTTGCCTTCAAACGGCAGGAATGTCGTCGAGGTATTTTTCGGCGTCAAGCGCCGCCATGCAACCGGCCCCGGCCGATGTAACGGCCTGGCGATAAACATGATCGGCCACGTCGCCAGCGGCAAACACGCCTGCAATCGCCGTGGCGGTAGCATCGCCTTCGCTGCCGCCCTTGACCAGCAGATACCCGTCGCGCATTTCCAGTTGCCCGATGAACAGGTCGGTGTTGGGTTTGTGGCCGATGGCGATAAACACCCCGGCCAGCGCCAGCTCTGTGGTTTCACCCGTTTGACTGTCCCGCAGACGGGCACCGGTCACGCCACTGGCATCGCCGAGCACTTCGTCCAGATTCTGGTTCCAATGCAGGCGGATATTGCCGTTGGCGGCTTTTTCGAAGAGTTTGTCCTGGAGGATTTTCTCCGAGCGCAGTTTGTCGCGTCGATGGATCAGGTGCACTTCCCTGGCGATGTTCGACAGGTACAAGGCCTCCTCGACCGCCGTGTTGCCACCGCCGACCACCGCGACCACCTGGTTGCGATAGAAGAACCCGTCACAGGTCGCGCACGCCGACACCCCTTTGCCGGCGAATGCTTCCTCCGACGGCAGGCCCAGGTATTGCGCGGAGGCGCCGGTGGCAATGATCAGGGCGTCGCAGGTGTAGGTGCCGCCATCGCCGATCAACTCGAATGGCCGTTGTTGCAACTTGGCGGTATGGATGTGGTCGTAAACGATCTCGGTGGCAAAGCGCTCGGCGTGTTTTTGCATGCGCTCCATCAGCACGGGTCCGGTCAGGCCTTCGACGTCGCCTGGCCAGTTATCGACTTCGACGGTGGTGGTGAGCTGGCCACCTGCCTGTATGCCGGTAATGACAACGGGCTTGAGGTTGGCGCGGGCGGCATAAACGGCTGCGCTGTAACCGGCGGGACCGGAGCCCAGGACAATCAGGCGGGAATGCTTCGCTTCGCTCATAAAAACACCTCATAAGCCTTTGTCACAAAAGACAATGCATGCTCAAATTGAATAGCATGTCATGTGCTGTTGACTATGCTACACCCAAGGGTCTCAAGCATGGCGTCGTGCGTACAAACCCGTACAATGCCCTGCGTGTTACATATATTCAGTGCGCACCGTGTTTATAAAAACCGGGGCGCAGTGTTAAAAGTAGTCCCGGTTACGTGTGTTAACTTTTTTACCTGCCTGGATTGGGCAGTTTTTTAGACTTTCAACAGATGGACGCGCCATTGGCGCAGGAAAAGAAGCGTTTTGAAGAAATCCACCGCAGCACCTAAACCAGCCGTCGTTCCGCTCTGGCGCCAGCACTTGCACTACCGACTCAAGGAAGGTGCGCTGATCGCCATCGGTGCACTGTGCCTGTTCCTGATGATGGCCTTGCTGACCTATGGCAAGGATGATCCGGGCTGGAGCCATAACAGCAAGATCGACGACGTGCAGAATTTCGGCGGGCCCGCGGGCTCCTACAGCGCCGATATCCTGTTCATGGTGCTGGGTTACTTCGCCTACATCTTCCCGTTGTTGCTGGCGGTCAAGGCGTACCAGATCTTCCGCCAGCGTCACGAACCCTGGCAGTGGAGCGGCTGGCTGTTCTCCTGGCGCCTGATCGGCCTGGTGTTCCTGGTGCTGTCGGGGGCCGCGCTGGCCCATATCCATTTCCATGCCGCGACCGGTCTGCCGGCCGGTGCGGGCGGTGCGCTGGGGGAAAGCCTCGGCGAACTGGCGAGGAACGCCCTGAATATCCAGGGCAGTACGCTGCTGTTCATCGCGTTGTTCCTGTTCGGTCTGACGGTGTTTACCGACCTGTCGTGGTTCAAGGTGATGGACATCACCGGCAAGATCACCCTCGACCTGTTCGAACTCTTCCAGGGCGCGGCCAATCGCTGGTGGGCGGCCCGTACCGAACGCAAACAGCTGGTCGCCCAGCTGCGTGAAGTCGATGACCGTATGGATGAAGTGGTTGCGCCGACTGTCACCGACAAGCGCGAGCAGGCCAAGGTCAAGGAGCGGTTGATCGAGCGTGAGCAGGCCCTGAGCAAGCACATGTCCGAGCGTGAGAAGCAGGTGCCGCCGGTGATTGCACCCGCGCCGCCAAAACCGGCCGCGCCGAGCAAACGCGTCGAAAAAGAGAAACAGGCGCCACTGTTCGTCGACAGCGCCGTGGAAGGCACCTTGCCGCCGATCTCGATTCTCGATCCCGCGGAAAAGAAACAGCTCAATTACTCGCCCGAATCCCTGGCAGCGGTCGGCCACCTGCTGGAAATCAAGCTCAAGGAGTTCGGCGTCGAAGTGAACGTGGACTCGATCCACCCGGGCCCGGTGATTACCCGTTACGAAATTCAGCCCGCCGCCGGCGTCAAGGTCAGCCGCATCGCCAACCTGGCCAAGGACCTGGCCCGTTCCCTGGCCGTGACCAGCGTGCGCGTGGTGGAAGTGATTCCGGGCAAGACCACGGTCGGTATCGAGATTCCCAACGAAGACCGGCAGATCGTGCGTTTCTCCGAGGTGTTGTCGACCCCCGAGTACGACAACTTCAAATCCCCGGTCACCCTGGCCCTGGGCCACGACATCGGCGGCAAACCGGTCATCACCGACCTGGCGAAGATGCCGCACCTGCTGGTGGCCGGTACCACCGGTTCCGGTAAGTCGGTGGGCGTGAACGCGATGATCCTGTCGATCCTGTTCAAGTCCGGCCCGGAAGACGCCAAGCTGATCATGATCGACCCGAAAATGCTGGAACTGTCGATCTACGAGGGCATTCCGCACCTGCTGTGCCCGGTGGTCACCGACATGAAGGACGCCGCCAACGCCCTGCGCTGGAGCGTTGCCGAGATGGAACGACGCTACAAGCTGATGGCCAAGATGGGCGTGCGCAACCTGTCGGGCTTCAACGCCAAGGTCAAGGAAGCCCAGGACGCCGGCGAGCCGTTGAGCGATCCGCTGTACAAGCGCGAAAGCATCCACGACGAAGCGCCGCTCCTGCAAAAGCTGCCGACCATCGTGGTGGTGGTCGACGAATTCGCCGACATGATGATGATCGTCGGCAAGAAGGTTGAAGAGCTGATCGCCCGTATCGCCCAGAAGGCGCGTGCGGCCGGTATCCACTTGATCCTTGCGACCCAGCGTCCGTCGGTGGATGTGATCACCGGTCTGATCAAGGCCAACATCCCGACCCGCATGGCGTTCCAGGTATCGAGCAAGATCGACTCGCGGACCATCATCGACCAGGGCGGTGCCGAACAACTGCTGGGCCACGGTGACATGCTGTACATGCCACCGGGCACCAGTCTGCCGATTCGTGTTCACGGTGCCTTCGTGTCCGACGATGAGGTTCACCGCGTGGTGGAGGCCTGGAAGCTGCGGGGCGCGCCGGAATACAACGACGACATCCTCAATGGCGTCGAAGAGGCGGGCAGTGGCTTCGAAGGCAGCAGCGGGGGCGGTGACGGTGACGATCCCGAGGCCGACGCGTTGTACGACGAAGCGGTCCAGTTCGTGCTGGAAAGCCGTCGCGCCTCCATTTCCGCGGTTCAGCGCAAGCTGAAGATCGGCTACAACCGCGCCGCGCGCATGATCGAAGCCATGGAAATGGCCGGGGTCGTGACGTCCATGAACACCAACGGTTCGCGTGAAGTCCTGGCCCCGGGCCCGGTGCGCGACTGACCCGAATAGAAAGGGTGGCGCCCTTTGGCGCCGCTCGCACTCCCACGAATGTTATGAGGACTCCCATGCGTCTGATCCGCATGCTGTTGCTGCCGGTACTGGCTTTGACCACGCTCCAGGCTAACGCCGATGACAAGGACGTGGCACGCCTGACCCAACTGCTGGAAAAATCCCAGACCCTGACGGCGCGTTTCTCGCAACTGACCCTTGATGGCACCGGCACCCAGTTGCAGGAAACCGCCGGCGAGATGTCCCTGCAGCGTCCGGGCCTGTTCTACTGGCATACCGATGCGCCGGCCGAGCAGACCATGATCTCCGATGGCAAGAAAGTCACCCTGTGGGACCCGGACCTGGAACAGGCCACCATCAAGAACCTCGACCAGCGCCTGACCCAGACGCCAGCCTTGCTGCTGTCCGGTGACGTGTCCAAGATCAGCCAGAGCTTCGACATCAGCGCCAAGGAAGCCGGCGGCGTGATTGACTTCACCTTGAAGCCGAAGACCAAGGACACCCTGTTCGACAGCCTGCGCCTGTCGTTCCGCAATGGTCTGGTCAACGACATGCAGCTGATCGACAGTGTCGGCCAGCGCACCAATATCCTGTTCACCGGGGTGAAGGCCAACGAGCCGATCCCGGCGTCCAAGTTCAAGTTCGACATCCCTAAAGGGGCGGACGTGATCCAGGAATAACCACGCAGCCTGTGGGAACGGGCTTGTGTGGCGAGGGGGCTTGCCCCCGTTCGGCTGCGAAGCAGTCGTAAAACCATCACACTCGGTATACCTGATGTACCGCAGTGGCACGTTTTGGGGCCGCTTCGCAGCCCAACGGGGGCAAGCCCCCTCGCCACAGGATTTTTGCCAGGCATGAAAGCTACGTAACAAGACGAGGTTTTAAACGTACGTGATGGACCTGTTTCGCAGCACCCCCATCGCCCAGCCCCTGGCCGCCCGCCTGCGCGCGGCCAATCTGGACGAGTACGTCGGTCAGGAACACGTGCTCGCTCGCGGCAAGCCCTTGCGCGAAGCGCTGGAGCAGGGTGCCCTGCATTCGATGATTTTCTGGGGGCCGCCGGGCGTGGGCAAAACCACCCTGGCGCGATTGCTCGCGGAAGTCTCGGATGCACACTTCGAAACGGTCTCGGCGGTGCTGGCCGGGGTCAAGGAGATCCGTCAGGCGGTGGAAATCGCCAAGCAGCAGGCCGCGCAGTATGGCCGCCGCACCATTCTGTTCGTCGACGAAGTGCATCGTTTCAACAAGTCCCAGCAGGACGCGTTCCTGCCTTATGTCGAAGACGGCACGCTGATTTTCATCGGCGCGACCACGGAAAACCCTTCGTTCGAACTCAACAACGCCTTGCTCTCCCGCGCCCGCGTCTACGTGCTGAAAAGCCTCGACGAAGCGGCCCTGCGCAAACTGGTGCAGCGCGCGCTGACCGAAGAGCGGGGCCTGGGCAAGCGCAACCTGACCCTCAGCGATGAAGGCTTCCAGATGCTGCTGTCGGCCGCGGACGGCGATGGTCGACGCCTGCTCAACCTGCTGGAGAACGCCTCTGACCTGGCCGAAGACAACAGCGAGATCGGTACCGAGCTCCTGCAAAGCCTGCTCGGCGACACCCGTCGACGCTTCGACAAGGGTGGCGAAGCGTTCTACGACCAGATATCCGCGCTGCACAAATCGGTGCGCGGCTCCAACCCCGACGGCGCGCTGTACTGGTTCGCGCGCATGATCGACGGCGGTTGCGACCCGCTGTACCTGGCCCGGCGTGTGGTGCGCATGGCCAGCGAAGACATCGGCAACGCCGACCCGCGCGCCCTGAGCCTGTGCCTGGCGGCGTGGGAAGTGCAGGAGCGTCTCGGCAGCCCGGAAGGCGAGCTGGCGGTGGCCCAGGCCATCACCTATCTGGCCTGCGCGCCGAAAAGCAACGCGGTGTACATGGGCTTCAAGACTGCATTGCGCGCGGCCGCCGAACACGGCTCGCTGGAAGTGCCGCTGCACCTGCGCAATGCGCCGACCAAGCTGATGAAGCAGTTGGGCTATGGCGACGAATATCGCTATGCCCACGACGAACCGGATGCTTACGCCGCCGGGGAAGACTATTTCCCGGAAGAGCTCGACCCGATTCCGTTCTATCAGCCCGTGCCCCGTGGCCTGGAGTTGAAGATCGGCGAAAAACTCAACCACCTGGCAAAACTCGACCGTTTAAGCCCCCGGCAGCGGAGAAAATAGTGCTTCCCTTGATCGTTGCGGTTTCCGTCGGCGGGATGGCCGGCACGCTGTTGCGCTTTGCCACGGGTAACTGGATCAACGCGAATTGGCCGCGGCACTTCTATACCGCGACGCTGGCCGTTAATATCGTGGGCTGTTTGCTGATCGGCGTTCTATACGGTCTGTTTTTGATACGCCCGGAGGTGCCCATCGAGGTGCGCGCCGGGTTGATGGTCGGCTTCCTCGGGGGGCTGACGACTTTTTCATCCTTTTCACTGGATACGGTGCGCCTGCTTGAAAGCGGGCAAGTGCCGCTGGCCCTGGGCTATGCGGCGCTCAGCGTATTCGGCGGGCTGCTTGCCACCTGGGCCGGCCTGTCCTTGACCAAACTTTGATAAACGAGAAACCGACATGCTCGATTCCAAACTGTTACGTAGCAACCTTCAGGACGTAGCGGACCGCCTGGCATCCCGTGGCTTTGTACTGGATGTTGCGCGCATCGAAGCGCTGGAAGAACAGCGCAAGACCGTCCAGACCCGCACCGAAGCACTGCAGGCTGAACGTAACGCGCGCTCCAAATCCATCGGTCAGGCCAAGCAGCGCGGCGAAGACATCGCGCCGCTGATGGCGGACGTCGATCGTATGGCGCTGGATCTGGTTGCCGATAAACAAGAGTTGGATGCGATTCAGAGCGCCCTGAACTCGATTCTGCTGGGCCTGCCGAACCTGCCTCATGAGTCGGTGCCAGTGGGCGAAGACGAAGACGGCAACGTCGAAGTGCGCCGTTGGGGGACCCCGACTGCCTTCGATTTCCCGGTTCAGGACCACGTGGCCCTGGGCGAGAAGTTCGGCTGGCTGGACTTCGAAACCGCCGCCAAGCTGTCCGGCGCCCGTTTCGCCCTGCTGCGTGGCCCGATCGCCCGTCTGCACCGCGCCCTGGCGCAGTTCATGATCAACCTGCACGTCACCGAGCACGGCTACGAAGAGGCCTACACGCCTTACCTGGTCCAGGCCCCGGCGCTGCAAGGCACCGGTCAACTGCCGAAGTTCGAAGAAGACCTGTTCAAGATCGCCCGCGAAGGCGAGGCCGACCTGTACCTGATCCCGACCGCCGAAGTGTCGCTGACCAACATCGTCGCCGGCGAAATCGTCGATTCGAAACTGCTGCCGATCAAGTTCGTCGCCCACACGCCGTGCTTCCGCAGTGAGGCCGGCGCTTCGGGTCGTGACACCCGCGGCATGATCCGTCAGCACCAGTTCGACAAGGTTGAAATGGTGCAGATCGTCGAGCCGTCGAAATCGATGGAAGCGTTGGAAGGCCTGACCGCCAACGCCGAGAAAGTCCTGCAACTGCTGGAACTGCCTTACCGCACCCTGGCGCTGTGCACCGGCGACATGGGCTTCAGCGCGGTCAAGACCTACGACCTGGAAGTGTGGATCCCGAGCCAGGACAAGTACCGCGAAATTTCGTCGTGCTCCAACTGTGGCGACTTCCAGGCCCGCCGCATGCAGGCGCGCTTCCGCAACCCGGAAACCGGCAAGCCGGAACTGGTACACACCCTGAACGGCTCCGGCCTGGCAGTGGGTCGCACCCTGGTGGCGGTGCTGGAGAACTATCAGCAGGCCGACGGTTCGATCCGTGTGCCCGAGGTTCTCAAGCCGTACATGGGTGGCCTTGAGGTCATCGGTTAAATGAAATATCTGCCGCTGTTTCACAACCTTCGCGGCAGTCGTGTGTTGGTCGTCGGTGGGGGGGAAATTGCCTTGCGCAAATCCCGCCTGCTGGCCGATGCCGGTGCGCAGCTGCGGGTGGTTGCACCTGAAATCGAAGCACAACTGCGCGAACTGGTTGCCGGCAGCGGTGGCGAGTGCCTGTTGCGTGGCTACGCCGAAGCGGATCTGGACGGTTGCGGGCTGATCATTGCCGCCACCGACGACGAAGCGCTGAATGCACAAGTCTCCGCCGATGCCCATCGGCGTTGCGTGCCGGTCAACGTGGTGGACGCGCCGGCCCTGTGCAGCGTGATCTTCCCGGCCATCGTCGACCGCTCCCCATTGATCATTGCCGTGTCCAGCGGTGGTGACGCGCCGGTGCTGGCACGCTTGATCCGCGCCAAGATCGAAACCTGGATTCCTTCCACCTACGGTCAACTGGCCGGTCTGGCGGCGCGTTTTCGTCATCAGGTCAAAGGCCTGTTTCCGGATGTGCAGCAGCGTCGGGCGTTCTGGGAGGATGTTTTCCAGGGTCCGGTTGCCGATCGGCAACTGGCCGGGCAGGGCGCTGAAGCCGAGCGTTTGCTGCAGGCGAAAATCGATGGTGAAGCTCCAGTGGCGACCGGTGAGGTCTATCTGGTGGGGGCGGGGCCAGGTGATCCCGATCTACTGACGTTCAAGGCACTGCGCCTGATGCAGCAAGCCGACGTGGTGCTGTACGACCGTCTGGTGGCGCCGGCGATTCTCGAACTGTGCCGCCGCGACGCCGAGCGGGTTTACGTCGGCAAGCGCCGTTCCGATCACGCGGTGCCGCAGGATCAGATCAACCAGCAATTGGTGGACCTGGCCAAGCAAGGCAAGCGTGTGGTGCGACTGAAGGGTGGCGATCCGTTCATCTTCGGTCGTGGCGGTGAAGAGATCGAAGAACTGGCAGCCCATGGCATCCCGTTCCAGGTCGTGCCGGGAATCACGGCGGCCAGTGGTTGCGCGGCCTATGCCGGGATTCCGCTGACCCACCGCGATTACGCGCAGTCGGTACGCTTTGTCACCGGGCACCTGAAGGACGGCTCAACCGATTTGCCCTGGGCCGATCTGGTCGCGCCGGCGCAGACGCTGGTGTTCTACATGGGCCTGGTGGGCTTGCCGATCATCTGCGAGCAACTGATCAAGCACGGTCGCGGCGCTGATACCCCGGCGGCGTTGATCCAGCAGGGTACAACGGTCAATCAGCGGGTGTTTACCGGAACCCTGGCCGATTTGCCACGAT
Source organism: Pseudomonas sp. GW456-E7 (assembly GCF_059424105.1). Lineage (NCBI taxonomy): Bacteria > Pseudomonadati > Pseudomonadota > Gammaproteobacteria > Pseudomonadales > Pseudomonadaceae > Pseudomonas > Pseudomonas sp. GW456-E7. Next base: position 71,628 of record NZ_JBWKZB010000008.1, read on the forward strand.
TGGTGGCGGAGCATGAAGTGCATGCGCCGACGCTGGTGATCGTCGGTGAGGTGGTGCAACTGCGCGAGAAACTGGCGTGGTTCGAGGGGGCTCAGGGGCAGGTCTGAAGACCGAGTTGTTCCCATTCGCGAGCAAGCCCGCTCCCACATTGGATTCGTGAACGACACAAATCCCCTGTGGGAGCGGGCTTGCTCGCGAAGAGGCCCTCACATCCACCGCAAAACTCAGCTCAGACTCAGGCCTTTCGCCAAACCCCTTTCCCACTCAACCGCTCCCGGTCATGAGCCAGGGTAAAGTCCTGCGCCGGCCCCTTGGGCACCACACCCGTCGGGTTGATGGTGCGATGGCTGGCATAGTAGTGATTCTTGATGTGTTCAAAATCCACCGTCTCGGCAATCCCCGGCCACTGATAAATCTCCCGCAGCCAGTTCGACAGGTTCGGATAATCCGCAATCCGCCGCAGGTTGCACTTGAAGTGCCCGTAGTACACCGCATCGAAGCGAATCAGCGTGGTGAACAGGCGAATGTCCGCTTCGGTCAGGTATTCGCCAGCCAGATAGCGGTTGGCGTCCAGCAGCAGCTCCAGTCGGTCCAGTTCGGCAAACACCTCGTCGAAGGCTTGTTCATAAGCCTGTTGCGAGGTGGCAAACCCGGCGCGGTACACGCCATTGTTCACCGCCGGATAAATCCGCTCGTTCAACGCATCGATCTCACCGCGCAGCGGCGCCGGGTAGAAGTCCAGGTCGTTACCGGTCAGATCATTGAAGGCACCATTGAACATGCGGATGATTTCCGATGATTCATTGTTGACGATGCGTTTGTGCTGTTTGTCCCACAGTACCGGCACGGTGACGCGGCCGGTGTAGTCAGCGGTATCGGCGGTGTAGCGCTGGTGCATGAAGTCGAAGTGATCGAGCTTGTCGCCAGTGGAGCCGAGGGTTTTGTCGAAGGTCCAGCCGTTTTCCAGCATCAGCCAACTGACCACCGAAACGTCGATCAGGCTTTCGAGGCCTTTGAGTTTGCGCAGGATCAGGGTGCGATGGGCCCACGGACAGGCCAGGGACACGTACAGGTGATAGCGACCGGGTTCGGCCGCAAAACCGCCGACGCCCGTCGGTCCCGGCTTGCCATCTGCGGTCAGCCAGTGCCGACGTTGCGCCTGTTCACGCTGGAACGCGCCGTCCTTGCTGCTTTCGTACCACTTGTCCTGCCAGCGGCCATCGACTAACAAACCCATGTTCAAGACTCCAGAAGCCAATATTCGTTGGAGTCGAGTCTATTCCCATGGGTTCGAACAAAAAGCGCAAAGATCGGGCGCGAATGATCGGTTAAATCGATTTGTTGCGCGCGGCCCAGTATTGTTCGGCGGTTTCAAAGGCCTGTTCGCGGCTCTGGCCGAGTCCACGCAGGGCCAGGGCCATGGTCGAGATCAGCGCCATTTGCGGATAGCTGTCGACCACGTCGCCACGCCACACCGCTTTCAGGTGTTCGGGATCGAGCGAGGCGGGTTTGACGTGACGCTGCGCCGACAACTGCGGCCATTCCTCGTCCCAACTCTCGCCGCCAGTGGTGCCATACAGGTGGCTGTCGGCGTCCGGGTTGATCTCGATCTCGCCGCCATCGCCCTTGATCACGATCGCGGTATCGCCGAGCAAGCCGCTGGCATCGCGATGCACGGCCTGATAGCCGGGGTGGAAAATGCTCTGCAGGCCGCAACGCGCGCCCAGCGGATTGAGAATCCGCGCCAGCGAGTGGATCGGCGAGCGCAGACCGAGGGTGTTGCGCAGGTCGATCATCCGTTGCAGCTGCGGTGCCCAGTCCACCAGGGGCATGAAGGCCAGACCGCCGTTATCCAGCGCCGAGCCGACCTGTTGCCAGTTGCGGCACAGCGGGATGTTCAATTCACCCAGCAGTTGCTCGCTGTACAGGCGACCGGCCGTGTGGGCGCCGCCGCCGTGCATGAAAATCCGCACGCCGTTTTGCGCCAGGCACTTGGCTGCCAACAGGTACCACGGCAAGTGCCGCTTCTTGCCGGCGTAAGTCGGCCAGTCCAGGTCCACCGCCAGCGCCGGAGGGTTCAGGCGTTCGCGCAAGGCTTCGGTGAACCCGGCCATTTCCTCGGCGCTTTCTTCCTTGTGCCGCAGCAGCATCAGGAATGCGCCGAGCTGGGTTTCCTCGATCTTTTCATCGAGTACCATGCCCATGGCCTCGCGGGCCTCGACCCGGGTCAGGTCACGGGCGCCGCGCTTGCCTTTGCCGAGGATCCGCACAAACTGGGCGAACGGGTGCTCGGCGGGCGTTTCGAGGGTCAGTGCTGGGTAATCGGTCATAAGCAATTCGTCGGTTTGGGCAGGCCCGCCAGCTTCGCGGCGAGTTTGGCGGGGGTGCCTTTGAACAGTCGGTTCAGGTGCAGGCTGTTGCCTTTTTCCGGGCCGAGTTTCAATGCGGTGTACTTGATCAACGGGCGGGTGGCCGGTGACAGCTGGAACTCGGCGTAGAAACTGCGCAGCAGTTCGAGGACTTCCCAGTGTTCGGGCGTCAACTCGATGTCTTCGGCCGCCGCCAGGGCACTGGCCACATCGGCAGACCAGTCATTCAGTTCGACCAGGAAACCGTCCTTGTCCAGCTCGATGGCGCGAGCGCCGACCGTCAATGCATTCATAGCCAACTGTTGACCTTGTCATAGTGAATCGACAGTTCGACGAAGGCCGGGTAATCGATCGCCTGGGCCCAGTCCGGAACTACCAGCGCACGGGCCTGGGCATCTTCGGCCAGGACGAACAGCTTCAGACCACGGGTGCTGAGCGCCGTGAACGGCACGGTGCCTGGCTGCAATGCATAGGCGGCATCGCCGGACAGCAGCAATCCGTCGTTGGCACCGATCACGCGCAGGCAACTGGTCAGGCGTTCGTCACCGAACGGGGAGTGAGACAACACATGCAAAGTCGACATCAGAGGGTAATCACCTGGTCGTAACGGTCAATGAGGGCGGTGATTTCGTGGGCGGCCAACACCCGGGCTTCTTCCAGCACCAGGCCGCTCGGGTCGAGGCCGCGCCGGCTGATGCTGTCGCCACAGGCAAACAGTTCCTCGACACCGAACAGCGGCAGGGCTTGCAGGTTGGCGCTCAGGTCTTTCTGTTGCAAGGTCCTGGCGTTCTGGCTGGCGGCCAGCTGGAACACGCCGTCATCGAGAAACAACAGGCCAATCGGCAGATCGAAGGCCCCGCCGGCCAGCACGATATCCAGCGCTTCCCGCGCGCCCGGGCCGGACCATGGCGACTGGCGGCTGATGATCAATATGGATTTGGCCACGTTATGCGCCTCCGAAACAGATCAGGCGGTCGGCATCCTGCGCCGCGTCATGCAATTGGCCGAGGCCGGACAATTCCCACGGCGCACCGACGGCAACGGCCTCGCGCTGATAGCGCCGGGCCTCTTCTTCATTCAAGACACCACGACGCAGGGCGGCGGCGATGCACACCACGCCATCGAGTTGATGGTCGCTGACAAAGGTGCGCCATTGCTTGGGCAAGTCCGCTTCATCCTGGGGCGTGACCACGCTGGCGGACGCGTTGTAGACGCCGTCCTGATAGAAAAACAGCCGGACAATCTCATGCCCGCCGGCCAGCGCCGCTTGGGCGAACAGCAGGGCGCGGCGCGAGGAGGGCGCGTGGGCGGCGGAAAACACGGCGATGGCGAACTTCATGACAGACTCGATCAGCGAAACTGCGGCCATGATAATGCTTTATCGGCGGGGCGGCTAAATGGATGTTGTCCGGGCGGGCCTCTTCGCGAGCAGGCTCGCTCCCACAAGGGATTTGTGTCGGATACAAATCAGCAATCACCACAGGTCCAGTGTGGGAGCGAGCCTGCTCGCGAAGGCGGCACCACAGTCAACACCAGTCTCAGCGCGGCATGTACCCCAACTGCCAGCGCCGCGGGATCTTCAACGACAATACCCCGAGCGCGGCAGCCAGCAGGCCACTGGCAAACAACGCCTTGAGCCCCAGGTGATGTTCCAGCACGGCACCGAGTACCGCGCCGGCGAACATGCCGGTCCAGGGGATCAGTTGCACGCGCCAGCCGTTGCGGCGTTCGCCGAGCATATAGCGGCCCAGTCCGCGGCCGAAACGCGACAGGGCGCCGGTGACGTAGGTCAGGCCCACCGGCAGGCCGTTCACTTCTTCCACCGCGGCGTTGAGCATGCCCATTGCGATGATCGCCGCCAGCAGGGCCGGCAATTGCCCGTCATAAGGCCAGGCTGCGGCGGCGCACAGCAGGGTGGCGATGCACAACAGCAGCGGCAGGGCCCGCCGGCCACCCAGGCGGCTGACGATAATGCCCAGGGCGTTGCCGACGATGAAGGTGGCGACGAGGATCACCAGGCGCAGGGTCAAGCCAAGGTCGCCCGTGCTGATGGCGACCGCCATCCGGGTGGTGTTGCCGCTCATGAACGAGACGAAGTCGCCGCTGGCCATGAAGCCGATGGCGTCGGTCATGCCGGCGAGTACCGAGAGCATGGCCACCAGGCTCAGGCCTATGCGTCCGCGCCATTTCTGCGTGTGCAAGTGACCGGGGCTGGCGTGGGTCCTGGCGGTGTTGGGCAGCATTGGCGACGGCATCCTTGAACAGGCTTAGGGTTTTATCCCATTCAACTCGCAATACTCCAGCCAGTCCATACCGGCCATTTCCGCCACTTCCCGGTGCACTTCCAGGCGCTGCGCTTCGTAGTCTTCGGCCGTAGCAGCCGTCAGTTGCAGCGTCAGCTCCCAGGCGAACAATCCTTGGCGTTCCGCCTCGGCCTCGAAGGCTTCGTGCAAGCGTTCGTCGCGGTACTGCGCCGGGGTTTCACCCTTGGCCTGGGCCTGCAACGGGTTGAGGTTGTCGAGGTCGTGGCGCAACTCGGGACGTTCGTCGAGAAACCGCTTCAGTGCCTGTTCATGTTGCTGCTCGGTTGCCGCCATGGTCGCTCCTTGAAAACGGATTACGAGGATTGCTGCTTGCTGGCCTTGGCCGCTGCCGCCAGGCATTCGAGGGCAAATTGCTCGGTGTAGGTCATCTGGATCGGCGTGGTTTCGCCTTTGACGGTTCTTTCGCCGTCGAGGATGTAGCGAATCCGCTTGTCGGTGACGCCGATTCGCTTGGCGATCCAGGACGGCGTCTGCCCGATCTGGCTGATCAGCTTGTCGGCATAATCAGTGCTCGGTTTGTAGAACTCGGCATTAGGTGTCATCAGATTTCCAGTCAGGGGTGCGATGGGGCGTTATTGGCGCGACAGGGTGCGCGAATCGTTGTGCGCTGTCGCGGTATAAATGCAGTAAAGCAGAACGATACGGGCTGCCGGGGTGATAAAGTCCGCTTTTTCCCGATGAGTGAATGCAATGCGAATTCTGATGGTGGCGCTGGCCGTGACGTTGCTGGCCGGATGCGCCAGCTCGGCGATGAACGACGCCCGCACCAAGGCCCCGTACAAGACCCTGAACTCGGAAAAACCGGGGAAGGACGTCGCCCAGTGCGTGCAGTTCTCCTGGCAGGACGAGGCCGTGTTCGGCGTGGATGCCGCCGCCTATCTGGAGCCTGGCGAGAAGGGCGGCACGACCGTTTATACCCGTTCGGCGGAGTCCTTCGTCGACGTGACCACCGATGCCTCGGGCACGGTGTTGAGCTACTACGCGCAGAAGGATGATTTCGTGGCCAAGCGCCGCTTGGCGGCGTTGGCGACTTGCCTCTGATCTGAAGGCTTGTTGCATTACCCCTGTGGGAGCGAGCCTGCTCGCGAAGACGTAGTGTCAGTCGCTATCAATGTTGGCTGATATACCGCTTTCGCGAGCAGGCTCGCTCCCACATTGGTTTTGTGTATTGATCAGTAATTCAGGCGCTTCTGGAAGAAGAAGTGCTTGTGCCCCGGCGGGTAATCGGCAATGTGCCCGATCTCGCTGTAGCCGCATTTCTTGTAGAACTCCGGCGCCTGGAATTCGAAGGTTTCCAGCCACAGACCGACGCATTCCTTTTCGCGCGCAAGGTCTTCGGCCATCTGCATCAACCTGGTGCCCATGCCTTGTCCCCGGGCCTGTTCCGGCACCGCCAGCAAGTCTATGAACAACCACTGATAAAACAACCGGGCGTAAACGCCGCCGACGATTTCGTCGTTGTCGTCGCGTATCAGCAATGCGATATGTTCCGGTGGCGGGCTTGCAGACTTCGAGGCGTTATAGGCGCGCAACGGCACGAGGATCGCCTCGCGCTCTTCGGTGCTGGGGTTGTGCTTGCGTTCGATACGCAGGTTCATGGCTATATCCTTATGGCAGTGAAGCCGCAGCCTATCCCGGTTGCTGTGATTGTTCCATCCCCGGGAAAGTTGAACCGTCGCCAACGCACAGCTGTCATTCCTTAAGACGCGTCACTCCAGACGCCGCTGATGAGGACAACGCCCCGTGAACATTTTTGAAGCCTTGCGCGAAAGCCACGAACGCCAACGGACCTATGCCAAGGCGCTGATCCGTACCAGCGGCGATACGCCTGAGCGGGTCGAGGCGTACAAGCAACTCAAGTCAGAATTGCAGGCTCACGCCACGGCCGAAGAGCGGCATTTCTACATCCCGTTGATGAAGTTCGACAACGGCGTCGACCTCAGCCGTCATGGCATCGCCGAACATCACGAAATGGACGAAATGATGGAGGCGCTGGATGACACCGAAATGTCCAGCCCGGCCTGGTTGGTGGCCGCGAAGAAGCTTTCGGAGAAGGTGCATCACCACCTCGAGGAAGAAGAGCAGAAGTTCTTCCAGATGGCCGGCAAACTGCTCGACGACAAACAGAAAGAGTCGTTGGCCGGGCAATACGAGAAGGAGTACAAGGCGCAGCTTGCTTGAAGAGGCGGGTTTTCACCTAACATGTGCACTCTCTGACAAATAACAGGACGCGTTGTCATGTCGAACACAGCCGAGCGGGTCAACATCCTTGAGTCCCAGGTGTTGTCCCACGACTGGTACCTGCTGAAGAAAATCACCTTCGATTACCAACGCAACAACGGCGAGTGGCAACGCCAGGTGCGAGAGGTCTACGACCGTGGCAACGGCGCGGCGATTCTCCTGTACAACCGCGAAAAGAAAACCGTGGTACTGACCCGACAGTTTCGCCTGCCGGTGTTCGTCAACGGTCACGACGGGCTGTTGATCGAAGTGGCGGCGGGGCTGCTGGAAGGCGCGGCGCCTGAAGACCGCATCCGCGATGAAGCGGAGGAGGAGACGGGTTACCGCGTGCACCATGTGCAGAAGGTGTTCGAGGCGTACATGAGCCCCGGTTCGGTGACGGAAAAACTGCACTTCTTCATTGCCGAGTACGACGCCAGGTCGAAAGTCAGCGACGGTGGCGGGCTGGAGGCGGAAACCGAAGAGCTGGAAGTGCTGGAGTGGGCGTTCGACGACGCGCTCGAAGCGTTCTACCGTGGCGAGATCTGCGACGCCAAGACCATCATGCTGTTGCAGTATGCGGCGATGAAAAACCTATTCAATCAATCCTGATCTCCCCGTAGGAGCTGCCGCAGGCTGCGATCTTTTGATCTTGCATTGAAAAGATCAAAAGATCGCAGCCTGCGGCAGCTCCTACAAGGTCAAAAGCCGGGCAGGCGCGCGGTGCCGGGCGTTTGCCCGCCTTCAAGGGTGAGCAACAACGCCTTGGCCTCCAGCCCACCGGCAAACCCGGTGAGCTTGCCCGACGCACCAATCACCCGGTGACACGGCGCCACGATCGAAATCGGGTTCTTGCCATTCGCCGCACCCACCGCCCTGACCGCCGCCGGGTTGCCGATCTGTTCGGCGATCTGGCTGTAGCTGCGGGTCTCGCCGAACGGGATGGTCAGCAGCGCCGCCCAGACCTTTTTCTGAAATTCCGTGCCGGCAAAGTCCAGCTCCAGCTCGAAGCGATCGCGGGTGCCGGAAAAATATTCGCGCAGCTGCGCGGCGGTGCGCACCAGGATCGGGTTGTCCGGCGCCTCGCTCATCGGGCCGAGGCGCACCCGCCCGGGTTTGTCGTTTTCCCAGAGGATGGCTGCCAGTCGCGAACCGTTCGCCACCAGCTTCAACTGGCCGACCGGGGAATCCACGGTGATGCAGGTATAGGTCATGCCACGGCTCACGGGAAATTGCTGAACAGGCGTTAAGGATACTGTGTCGACGAGGAGGCGCAATACGTAATCCCGACCATACTTGCTCACTGCTTTTGAAGCGTTCCCCAGGTTAATAACAAGAAGAGACCGACTCATGAAGTACGAACCTTTTGCCAAATCGCTGATTGCGACCTCATTGGCTCTCAGCTGCCTGACTGCTCACGCTGCCTCCGTGGCCCCGGCGACGGGGGAAAACGGCATGGTGGTCACCGCCCAGCACCTGGCCAGCCATGTGGGCGTGGATGTGCTCAAGAACGGCGGCAACGCCGTCGACGCAGCGGTCGCGGTCGGCTATGCGCTGGCGGTGGTGTACCCCGCGGCAGGCAACCTCGGTGGCGGCGGTTTCATGACCATCCAGTTGGCGGACGGGCGCAAGACCTTCCTCGACTTCCGTGAAAAAGCGCCGCTGGCCGCCACCGCCAACATGTACCTGGACAAGGACGGCAACGTCGTTCCCGATCTGAGTACCCGTGGCCACCTGGCCGTGGGTGTGCCGGGCACCGTTTCGGGCATGGAGCTGGCGCTGTCCAAGTACGGCACCAAGCCGCGCAAGGAAATCATCGCTCCGGCCATCAAGCTGGCCGAAGACGGTTTCGTGCTGGAGCAGGGCGACGTCGATCTGCTGGACTACGCCACCGACATGTTCAAGAAGGACATCAAGGATTCCGGCTCGATCTTCCTCAGCAACGGCGAGCCGATGCAGGTCGGCCAGAAGCTGGTGCAAAAGGACCTGAGCAAAACCCTGCGGGAAATCTCCGAGAAAGGCGCCGACGGGTTCTATAAGGGCTGGGTGGCCGACGCCATCGTCACTTCCAGCCAGGCCAACAAGGGCATCATCACCCAGGCCGACCTCGACAAGTACAAGACCCGCGAACTGGCGCCCATCGAGTGCGACTATCGTGGCTACCACGTGGTCTCGGCACCGCCACCGAGCTCCGGCGGCGTGGTGATCTGCGAGATCATGAACATCCTCGAAGGCTATCCGATGAAGGATCTGGGCTATCACTCGGCCCAGGGCATGCACTATCAGATCGAAGCGATGCGCCACGCCTATGTGGACCGCAACAGCTACCTGGGCGACCCGGATTTCGTGAAGAACCCGATTGCCCACCTGCTGGATAAAAACTACGCGACCAAGCTGCGCGAAGCGATCAAACCACAAAAAGCCGCGGTATCGAGTGAACTCAAGCCCGGCGTAGCGCCCCATGAAGGCAACAACACCACGCATTACTCCATCGTCGACAAGTGGGGCAACGCGGTGTCGGTGACCTACACCCTCAACGACTGGTTCGGCGCGGGCGTGATGGCGAGCAAGACCGGGGTCATCCTCAACGATGAAATGGACGATTTCACCTCGAAAATCGGCGTGCCGAACATGTACGGCCTGGTGCAGGGCGAGGCCAACGCCATCGCACCCGGCAAGGCGCCGCTGTCGTCCATGAGCCCGACCATCGTCACCAAGGACGGCAAGGTGGTGATGGTGGTCGGCACTCCGGGTGGCAGCCGCATCATCACCGCGACCTTGCTGACCATGCTCAACGTGATCGACTACGGCATGAACATCCAGGAAGCGGTGGATGCACCGCGTTTCCACCAGCAGTGGCTGCCGGAGGAAACCAACCTGGAAGCCTTCACCACCAGCCCGGACACAGTGAAGATCCTCGAAAGCTGGGGGCACAAGTTTGCCGGTCCACAGGACGCCAACCACCTGGCGGCGATCCTGGTCGGTGCACCGTCCCTGGGTGGCAAGCCGGTGGGCAAGAACCGTTTCTACGGGGCGAACGACCCACGGCGTAACACCGGGTTGTCGCTGGGTTACTGAGGGTTGTGTCCGGAGGGGGACGGGCTTATGTTCGTCCCCTGAACCATCGACCGTTCAAGGAAGGAAATCATGACCACTGCGTTGTTAATCATCGACGTCCAGCAGGCTTTGTGTTCCGGTGAGTACGAGTGCTTCGAGATCGGACGAGTCATCGACACCATCAATGACCTGTCTGCCCGGGCGCGCAAGGCCGGCGTGACCGTGGTGCTGATCCAGCACGAAGAAGCGGGCAGCCCGCTGGCGCATGAGACTGCCGGCTGGCAACTGGCCGCAGGGCTGCAAACCTCGCCCGCGGATCATCGCGTGCGCAAGACCACCCCGGATTCGTTCTACAAGACCCACCTGCAAAAACTGTTGCCGGTGCAAGACTTCGAGCGCCTGGTCATCTGCGGCCTGCAAACCGATTACTGCATCAACTCCACCGTGCGCCAGGCCCTGACACTGGGCTATGACGTGGTGCTGGCGAGCGACGCACACTCCACCGTCGACAACGGCAACCAGACCGCCGAAGACATCATCGCCGAACACAACAAGGACCTGAAACGCCTGACCGGTTCCGTGGCGCGGATCGATGTGATCCCGGCGAAAGAAATCCGCTTCTGAACCCACCCCATCCCCCTGTGGGAGCGAGCCTGCTCGCGATGGCGTCATGACAGCCAATATTGATGTTGACTGACCCACCGCTTTCGCGAGCAAGCCCGCTCCCACACTGACTTGGTCGCTCGCAGATGATGGGTACACCCGCTAACCCTGTGGGAGCGGGCTTGCCCGCGATGAGGCCAGCACATTCAACATTGATGCTGGCTGACCCACCGCCTTCGCGAGCAGGCTCGCTCCCACAGTAATCCCGGTTGCTCGCGGATGATGCGTCCCCCCACTAACCCTGTGGGAGCGAGCCTGCTCGCGATGGCGTCATTACAGCCAGCATTGATGTCAGCTGACCCACAGCTCCCACAGGGCCCTACACCGCTCCGAAAATCTCGATCAGCTCGTTGAGGAACGCACTCACCAGGTCCTTCTGACGAGACGAATGCCGCACCGCCGCATGAAAGCTCACCTCATAGCGCAGCAGATCCGGGTTCAGCGGGTGCAGTTGCCCCAGCTGTTCGTGCCGGGTCGCGTAGTGCTGCGGCAGAAACCCCAGGTGCTGGCCGGACAGGATCAGCAGGGCCGCGCCGTCCATGCTGTCGGTGAGCACGGTCAGGCGTTCGATGGAGGTGGGGGCCGGCATCTCCGGCAGTGGATGGCTCGGCCAGACCCAGTCAAAGCCGCTGACATCTTCGCGGGTCAGTGCGCCGACCTGGTCGAACAGCGGATGCGAGGGCGCGCAGTAGGCAATCTGGGTTTCCGGGAACAGCGGAAAATAATCGATGCTGGGCAAGCGGTGCCAGAAGTAACCAATGGCCAGGTCGATATGGCCGTTGATGATTTTCTCTTCCAGCAGGGACGACGACAGCTCGGTGAAATGGAAGTACAGCCCCTCGTGCCGAGCCCGCAAACGGGCGATGGCCAGGCCGATTTTCTTGTTCGCCACCGGATCGATCTGCCCCAGCAGGCCAATGTTGATGCTGCCCGAGACTTTGCGGTTGATGTGCTGCACCTCGACCCGGAATCCTTCGGCCGCCGCCAGCAAGCGTCGGGCCGCCTCGATGAACTGTGTGCCTTTGGGCGTGACGGAAAACCCGCCACGCCCGCGTTCGCACAGACGGAAACCGACCCGCGCTTCCAGCGTCGCCAATTGCGCGCTGATCGTCGGTTGCGTGGTGTTGAGGGCGGTTTGCGCCGCCGAGATGCCGCCGGCCTCGACGACGGTCAAAAATACCCGGATCAGACGCAGATCCAGCTCCGTAACAGTTCCCAGCATGGGGGCTCCTGGTTCTCGATTACATAGGCGCTGATCTATGTGAACAGTGTGCCTGCGATATTTTATTGCCCGGATTCACACCCTACATTGCCGTGAAACCAGCGTCATCGTCAGCTTTTTCTGGAGTTTCACCCGATCTGGACGTCGTAGCGAGCGCTGTAACCACAAAAACAACAAACACCCGCATAGGAACAATCGTATGTCAGGTTCCCCAGTGTCTGCGCGCGCCGCCGAGGCGAGTGGCGGATTGGCCATCGAAGGCCATTCCATCGATTACATTCCGGAAAACGAACGTCACGCCAAACTTAGCAGCCAGGGGCCGTTCTGGTTCCTGGGCAACTTCCACTTCTTCACCATCTCCATCGGCTTTGTCGGCCCGAGCCTCGGCTTGTCCGCACTGTGGACCATGCTCGCCGGTGCCCTGGGCATCATGTTCGGCACCATTTTCATGGCGTTCCACGGTTCCCAGGGCCCGGAAATGGGCCTGCCGCAGATGATCCAGTCCCGCGCCCAGTTCGGCTATCGCGGGGTGATCCTGGCGTTGATGGCGACGATGTTCGTGTTCGTCGGTTTCAACGTGGTGAATATCTCGCTGATCATGAACGGCCTGGAACATGTGTTCGGCATCGACCCGACCATCGTCGCCGTCGCCGTGGTGCTGATCGGTGCGCTGTTGTCGATCTACGGCCACGACCTGATGCACAAGGCGTTCAAGTGGGCCTTGCTGGCGACCTTGCCGCTGTACGCGCTGGTGACCATCGCCCTGATGTTCGGTGCGGGTCAGGAAGGCGTCACGCCGGCGACCGATCTGGGCTTCAACTGGGTGGCCTTCGCCACGCTGTTCGCCATCGGTGCCAGCTACAACATTTCCTATGCGCCCTACGTGTCCGACTATTCCCGTTACCTGCCGAAAAACACCAGCCGGGTGAAATTGATCGCGGCGGTGTTCATCGGTGCCTCGTTGTCCGGCAGCTGGATGATCGGCCTCGGCGCCTGGCTGGCGCAGCAGTTGAAAGCAGCGGATGCACTGGTGGCGTTGAACCAGGTCGGTTCTTCCATGGTGCCGGGATTGGGCAATCTGCTGGTGATCGTCTCGGTGGCGGGCTTCCTGCCGATCATCGCGCTCAACACCTACAGCGCCATGCTGACGCTGCTGACCGGTGTCGACTCGATCAGGAAAATCACCCCGACACCCCGCGCCCGCGTGCTGTCGATCAGTGTGATCAGCGTGATTCTGTTGACCTGCGTGCTGTCGATCAAAGGGGACGGCATCGCGCTGTTGAACACCTTCCTGGTGCTGTTGCTGTACTTCCTCGTGCCGTGGACCGCCGTCAACCTGGTGGACTACTTCTTCGTGCGCAAGGGCCGCTATGCGATCCCGCATTTCTTCACGCCGAAGGGCATCTACGGCGCCTGGCAATTTCGCGGCATCGCTTCGTACTTGATCGGCTTCGCCGCGATGGTGCCGTTCTTCTACATCTTCGATGCCGCTGCCGGCAAAGAGGTGTTTGTCGGCCCGCTGGCGCGGGTGCTGGAAGGCGTGGACATCGCCTGGCTGGTGGGCCTGGTGGTCTCGGGGCTGACTTATTACCTGCTCAGCCGCTCGATTGACCTGGCTGCCGAACGCCGGGTGATCGACGCCCTGAGCGAGAGCGACATCGTCGCCATGACCCATTCATCTGCGGAGACAGGGCGTTGAACAACGCAAAAAATACCGTGGTCGCCTGTTGCCAACTGGCACCGAAAATAGGTGACCTGGCCTACAACCGCACGCTCACCGAGCGCGCGATTCGCCAGGCGGCGCACCAGGGCGCGCAAGTCGTCGTGCTGCCTGAACTGGTGCAGAGCGGCTATGTGTTTGCCGACCGCGACGAAGCGCTGAGCCTGGCGGAAACCGTTGACGGTCCGACCTTGCAGTTGTGGCAGGCCCTGGCCCGTGAGCTGAACCTGGTGATCGTCGGCGGCTTCTGCGAACGCCTACCCGGCGATGAGCTGGCCAACAGTGCGGCGATGATCGACGCCAATGGCCTGCGCGCGGTGTACCGCAAGGCGCATCTGTGGGATGCCGAAAAGGACATCTTCACCGCCGGCGATGCGCCGCCGCCGGTGATCGAAACCGTGCATGGACGGCTCGGCATGCTGATCTGCTACGACCTGGAATTCCCCGAGTGGGTGCGACTGCCGGCGCTGGCCGGCGCCGATCTGTTGTGCGCGCCGGTCAACTGGCCCGACGGTCCGCGGCCGCTGACCGAGCGCCCGGCGGAAGTCTTGCGGGTGCAGGCCAATGCCTCGGTGAACCGCCTGTTCATCGCCGCATGCGATCGCTATGGCCATGAGCGCGGGGTCGGCTGGGTGCAAGGGTCGGTCATCGTCGATGCCGACGGTTACCCCTTGGCCGGTCCGGCGGAGCAGGGCGGCGAGCAGATCCTGCTGGCGACGCTGAACCTCGCCGAAGCGCGCAACAAGCGCATCAGCGCCCGCAACGACCTGCATCAGGACCGCCGGCCACAGCTGTACGGGTTGCACCGCACTTTGTAACCGATGATGTCATTGCGTGCTGGACGCCCGTCAGGGGCCTATGGCATCGTCGAAACGAAAGGCCATGCAGTGAACGGGATCGCAATGATGGGGGCGGGAAATAAAGTCGACGGTGACGCAACGATGGTCACGCTCAAGGCGTTCAATCATTGCGTACTGCACCTTGGCCGGCTGGCGCGGGAGAGCGGGGCGTCGCGATTCATCGCCGATGGCCTGCAGGCATTCGGTCAACTGGTGCCCTTCGCCTCTGCCTGGTGGGGCGAAATGTCTGCGCCAGGTCCTGAGGTGCCCATGCAAAGCTGGATGCATGGCAGCATCAATCTTCCTGAATCCTTTGCCGCCGAATGGCATCCGGTGGCGGCCAACGATCAGTTCTCCTACGCCACGCTCAATCATCCCGGTGAAGTGGTGCGCGACAAGGGTTTCACCGACCCTTGCGAGGCAGTCAATGATTTCGCCCGGCGCTTCGATCTCTATCACTTGATGAGCATCACCTACGAATTGCCCGAAAGCGGCCTGATGTTTTTCGTCTGCCTCTACCGGGGTGAGGATGAACAGGCGTTCGAGGAGAACGAAGCCGAGCTGTTTTTGGCGTTCTGCGATCACCTGTTCCAGCTGTGGCGGTTCCAGGTGCAGGACATGATTCGCTTCGACAGCGAAAACGGCGCGAGCGATTTTGGCATCGCGCGCATGGACGGCAGTCTGCTCTATGTGGGGGCCAGGTTGTGCGTCGCCATCCAGCGCGAACTGCCCGGCTGGAGCGGTTCCACGCTGCCACCTGAGGTGATCGCGCAATTGTCCAAGGCCCCCTGTGTGATCCGTCTGGGCCGCTGCGCCCTGACCCTGAGCCCCAACGCCGAACACGTCATCCTGTCCCTCGAAGCCCCCTCTGGCGGGGATGGCCTGGCACCTCGGGAGCGCACGGCAGCGATGCTGTTCGCCGCCGGCCATTCCTACAAAGAGATCGCCAAACTCCTCGCCTTGAGCCCCGCGACCGTGCGCACCTATCTGCGTAACTGCTACTTGCAGCTCGGTGTGAAAAGCAAGGTGGAACTGGGCTCGGTCCTGCGTTCGCCGGGCGGGCTGACGGAGTCCGTGCGCCGGGATTAATCCCAGCCGTTTCAATTATTTGCCTGACCCCTCCTCATTTGCAGAGGTCCATTCGAACGCTGCTCCCTATAGGGTAGGCCCTGTCTATACAAGGGCTTGTGCAGCCGTTCGGGCCGCTTCAAAACAATAAGAACAGGGGTGAGGCATTTGAGACTTTCCAGGCTTTTTGTCGCCATTGCGGCGACCACGACATTTTCCGGCATGGCGTTGGCGGCGACACCCGCCGACACGGTCATGCGCAATGGCTACGTCTACACGGTCGATGGCCAGAATTCCGTGCAGCAGGCCATCGCCATTTCGGGCGGCAAGATCGTCTACGTCGGCAGCGATGCCGGGGTCGACGGCTACATCGGCAAGCAGACACAGCTGATCGACCTGGCCGGGCGCATGCTGATGCCGGGCTTCGTCGATGCGCACATGCATCCGGGGGATGGTGGTCGCGCCATGACGCTGTGCGACCTGAAATACCAGACCATGACCCGCGCGCAGTTTCAGGCGAGCATCCAGGCCTGCCTCGATGCCGAGAAAGACAAGGGCCCGGACGTGTGGCTGGAAGTCGGCAGCTGGGATCGCATGGGCATGACCGGGCTTGACGGCGACGCCGACAAATCGACCCTGGACGCGCTCAAGACCCAGCGTCCGATCCAGGTGCGCTCCACCGATTTTCACACCGTGCTGACCAACTCTCGCGGCCTGGAACTGGCCGGGATCAACAAGAACACCCCCGACCCCGAAGACGGCAAGTACCGACGTGACAGCGCCGGCAACCCGAACGGCATCTGCGAGGACGGCGCCGCCGAATCGTTGGCCGCCGTGGTGCCACCCGCCACCGACGCAGAAAAGCTCAACCAGACCCGTGCGGCCCTCGACGCCATGCGCCAGCAAGGCATCACCAGCTTCTTCGATGCCCTGTCGGGGCCGGAAAGCGGCAAGGCCTTCACCACCCTGCAAAAGTCCGGCGAACTGACCGCCCGGGCCTTGCTGGCGATCAAGCTGGACCCGGCCGCCGCGGCCGCCGACCCGGTGAAAACCATCGCCGAGGCCAAGGCCCTGGCCAGCACCTACGACCAGGGCGACGTGAATGTCGCGCCGGGCGTGAACATGCGCCACGTCAAACTGTTCATGGACGGCATCATCAATGCCCCGGCGGACACCGGCGCCATGTTGACCCCGTACCTGCACAACAGCGGCACCGACAAGGCACCGCAGTGGACGCCGGGCAAGAACCTGGGCGAGCTGTACTTCCCGCCGCAGGTGCTCAATCCGCTGGTGCTGCAAGCGGTCAAGGCCGGTCTCGATCCGCACCTGCACGCCACCGGCGAGCGCGCGGTGCGCGATGCACTGGACAGCGTCGCCTACGTGCGCAAGGAACTGCCCGGTCAGGATTTCCGCCCGGCCATCGCGCACGCCGAGTCAGTCGACCCTGCTGACTACCCACGTTTCAAGGCGCTGGACGTCACGGCCACCATGTCGTTCCAGTGGGCGCAGCAGGCACCGTCCACGGTCGACGGCACCAGCGATCACCTCGGCGCCGAGCGTTTCGAGCGCATGGAACCCTCGGGCAGCATCGCCAATGCCGGCGGCCGTGTGGCGTTTGGCAGCGACTGGCCGGTCGATCCCCTCGATGAGTTCCTGGCGCTGAAAGTCGGTGTCACCCGTTCCGGCGACCCCACCAACCCGCACAGCTATGGACCCAAATATGCCGGGCGACTCAACAACGATCCGGCCATGTCGCGAGCCGAAGTGCTGCGCAGCATCACCCTCAATGCCGCGCAACAGCTGAAGCTGGAGGCGGTGCTGGGCTCGGTCGAAGTCGGCAAGTTCGCTGACCTGATCGTGCTCGACAAGAACTTCATGCAGGTACCCGAGGAGGCGCTGGGCCGCAATGACGTGCTGTTGACGCTGGTCGGCGGCAAGGTCGTGTGGGCCAAGGCGCCGTTCCTGGGGCTTGCGCCAAACGTGGTTTCCCAGGCCGTTACTTCCCGATCCGCCCAATAAAAACCAGAGAGCGTTCCGATGCGATTGATTCCAAACCTGTTGGCCGCCGCACTGGCCTTGTCGTCGGTGCAGGCGATGGCCGCCGCTGACCTTGTGTTGTTCAACGGCAAGGTCTTTACCGCTGAACCCGGCCAGGCGCTGGTGCAGGCTGTTGCGGTGCAAGACGGCAAGATTCTGAAAGTCGGCAGCGATGCCGAAATCAATGCCCTGGCCGATGCCAAGACCCAGCGCATCGACCTGGCGGGCAAGGTGTTGATGCCAGGCATGATCGACACCCATAGCCACCCGGTGGTGGGGGCGTTCGACAGCATGAAGGCCAACCTGCTGGACGAAGTCAAACCGCTGCCGGAACTTGAGCAGTGGTTGATTGAAGAGGACAAGGCCGGGCGTGCCCGGGCTGGTGATGTGATCAGCGTTGCCGGGGTCAGTTCGGCCTATTGGGAAAAAAGCCGTGAGCTGGGCAAGGTGTTCAATCAGGGGCGCTGGGCCGATCAGCCCGTCGTCTTCAGCGGCATCGACGGCCACACCGGTTGGGCCAACAACGCGATGCTCAAGCGTCTGAACATCGACGCGGCACTGGTCAAGAGCCTGCCGGAGAAAGAGCGCGGTTACGTCGGCCATGAAGCGGACTTCACGCCGAACGGCTACTTTGCCGAATCCCGTTGGGACGTGGTGCGCAGCGCAATTCCCGCGCCCAGCCAGGAGACCATGCTCAAGGCCGCGAAAGAGGCGGTGCGGGTCAACAACCAGTTCGGCATCACTGCGTGGATGGACGCTGCGGCGAACGGCGGCAGTGAAGACTCACTGTTCGATTTCCACGCCACCGCAGAAACCGTCGGCGTCCTGCCGCTGTACAAGGCGTTGGCGCAGAACGGCGAACTCAGCGCCCACGTTGCCGCGTTGATGGTCACCAACCCGAAGAGCAAACCCGCCGACCTGGAAGTGATCGCCACGGTGATGAAGCAGTTCGAAGGCGTGCCTAACCTGACGTTCCCCGGCATCAAGGTCTTTGTCGACGGCATCCTCGAGTTCCCGGGGCAAACCGCTGCGGTCATCGTGCCGTACAAGAACAGCCACAAGGACGGACAACTGCTGACCGACCCGGCGCACTTCGGTGAACTGGTGGTGGCGGCGGAAAAACGTGGCTGGATCGTGCACATGCACGCCGTCGGCGACCGCGCGGTGCGAGAAGCACTCAATGGTGTGGCCTATGCGCGCAAGCTGAGCCCGAAGCCGGTACCGCACAGCGTCGCGCACCTGCAACTGGTCAATCCCAAGGAGTTTCCACGCTTCAAGCAGCTCGGCGTGATCGCCTCGATGCAACTGTTGTGGGCCACCGGCGAGTCCTACACCGTCGAACTGGTCAAACCCTACATCAGTGCCTTTGCCTACGGTTACCAGTATCCCGCGCGGTCCCTGCATGACGCTGGCGCAACGATTGCCGGTGGCAGCGACTGGCCGGTGTCGAGCGCCAATCCGTTCAACGCCATTGCCCAGGCCAGCACGCGCAAGGGACCGTTGGGCGTACTCAATGCCAAGGAAAGCATCGACCGCCAGACCATGTTCTATGCCTACACCCTCAATGCCGCGAAAACCCTGGGCCTGGACAAGCAGATCGGCTCGCTGGCACCGGGCAAGCAGGCTGACCTGATCATTCTCGACCGCGACGTGTTCAAGGTCAGCGATGACGACCTGTTCGAAACCAAAGTCCTGAACACCTTCTTCGCCGGCAAGCAGGTCTACGCCCCCGCGTCCTGACCTGCGAACACCCGACACACGCAAAAACCGCCAGCCCCTCGCAGCGCGAGGGGCCTGGCATCGCCATGCCTGAAATTTCCCGTACGCCATAACAACAAGAGAACTGTATGAACGCACTTTCAGCATTAACCCTCGCCGCACTGGCATTGGCCCCCCTGAGCAGCCACGCCCTGGCCCTCAACGATGACTTCAGCCTTGACATGACCCTGGGCGTGGTCAGCGACTACCGTACCCGTGGCATCTCGCAAACCCTGGGGGATCCGGCCGTGCAGGGCGGGGCAACGTTGCTGCACAGCAGTGGCCTGTACATCGGCGCCTGGACCTCCAACGTGGATTTCGGTGGCGACTTCGATACCCGGCAGGAGCTTGAGTACTACGCGGGTTACTTCTGGCAGGCGACCGAGGCCATCAGCCTGGACCTGGGCTACATCAAATACGACTACCCGAAAAACTCCGAATTCAACCTCAGCGAGGTCTACGCCATTGTCGATGTGTATGGCGTCAAGCTCGGTGCCTATTACTCAAAGGACACACCGAACTTTTTCGGCGAGGACCAGGACACCCTTTACACCTACCTGAGCTACAAAATCGATCTGCCGGCTGAAGTCGGCCTGGACCTGCGCTTTGGACGCAACGATGTGAAAGACCCCGCGTTCTGGTCCGCCAGTGGCGATAACCGCGAGTCTTACTACGAGTGGGAGGCCAAGCTGACACGCGACTTCGTCGGCGTGACCTGGGGCCTGAGCTACGTCGACACGGACTTGTCGAAAAGCGAGTGCAGCAGTTGGTATGGCTATGACGACCTGTGTTCGGCCACGGTCGTTGCCAGCGCCACCAAGACCTTTTAAGTACACCCCCGACAACAAAAACAGTTCCTCAAAGGAAACACCGTCATGAGTGCGCAACGCAGTCCCCTGATCGAGACCCGCTCGATCGATTTCATTCCCGAGGCTGAGCGTCACGGCAGCCTCTACAGCCAGTTCACCCTGTGGCTTGGCGCCAACCTGCAAATCACCGCCATCGTCACCGGCGCCCTCGCCGTGGTGCTGGGCGGCGATGTGTTCTGGTCGCTGATCGGCTTGCTGATCGGGCAAGTGCTCGGCGGCGCCGTGGTGGCGCTGCACGCGGCGCAAGGGCCGAAGCTCGGGCTGCCGCAGATGATCTCCAGCCGCGTGCAGTTCGGGGTGTATGGCGCGGCGATCCCGATTGTCTTGGTGTGCCTGATGTACCTCGGTTTCAGCGCCACCGGCGCGGTGCTGTCGGGGCAGGCGATTGCGCAATTGATCAGTGTCAGCGACAGCGCCGGCATCCTGATTTTCGCGGCGTGCATCGCGTTCCTGACGATCTTTGGCTATCGGGTGATTCACCTGGTCGGTCGGGTGACCAGCGTGCTGGGCATCATCGCCTTCGCCTACCTGTTCACCCGGTTGATGACCCTCAACGACATCGGCCTGCTGCTCGACAACCGTCATTTCAGCTGGAGCACCTTCCTGCTGGCGGTGTCGCTCTCGGCGTCCTGGCAGATCGCTTTCGGCCCTTATGTGGCGGACTACTCGCGCTACCTGCCGAGCAAGACGTCGTCGTGGAAAACCTTCGCCGCTGTCGGTCTTGGCACGGTGCTGGGGGCCCAGGCTTCGATGGTGCTCGGGGTGTTCGCCGCCGCACTGGCCGGGGCGAATTTCCGTGGGCACGAAGTGGCGACCATTGTCGGTCTGGGCAGCACCGGGGTGATCGCCTCCTTGTTGTACCTGAGCATTGTGTTCGGCAAGGTCACGGTGTCCACCCTCAACGCCTACGGCAGCTTCATGTGCATCGCCACCATCATCAGTGGCTTTCGCCGCCGCCTGGAAATCAGCGCCCGTCAGCGCATGCTGTTTGTGCTGCTGATCGTCGCGGCGTCCACCGCGCTGGCATTGGCCGGGCAGTACTCGTTCCTCAACTCGTTCAAGTACTTCATCCTGTTTTTGCTGACGTTTTTCACCCCGTGGAGCGCGATCAACCTGGTGGACTACTACTTCATCAACAAGGAACGCTACGACATCCCGGCGCTGTCCGACCCGACAGGCCGCTACGGTCGCTGGAACGTGCTGGGGATCAGCGTCTATGTGATCGGCGTATTGATCCAGTTGCCCTTTGTCGACACCCATTTCTACTCCGGGCCGATGGTTGCGCAACTGGGCGGCGTGGACATTTCGTGGATTGTCGGGTTGTTGGTGCCGGGTGTGATCTATTACGCGCTGGCCAAGCCGTCGATGGGTGCTGTGGTGGTTGAGCGGGGTTAATATCGGAAGAGCGGCGAGTACCTGTGGCGAGGGAGCTTGCTCCCGCTGGACTGCGTAGCAGTCCCATCTTTTAGGGCCGCTTCGCGCCCCAGCGGGAGCAAGCCCCCTCGCCACAGGGTCCGGCGTTTACTGGCGTTCGGGGAGTTTCCAGCGCTCACGCAACTGCTCGTACTGCGCTTGCGGCAGTTGCACCAGCACCGGGGATTTGCCAGGGTCCAGCCAATCCAACAGCCGCGCAATATCTGCCGGGTCCATGGCCGTACAGCCACGGGTCGGTGCCGTGGGGCCGCGCCAGATGTGGAAGAAAATGCACGAGCCGGCAGCGGGAGAGGCCGGGGTGTTGTGCTGGATGAAAATGCCCTGGCGGTACAACTCATCCGCGCGGCGCATCCGTTCGGAGCTGCTCCAGTCTTTTTCGACGACCGCGCCGTCGACCAGTTCGTTGTAGCGAGTCGATTGGCTGTCATCCACGCATTCGATGCTCGGTGTCAGCGACAGATAGGGCAGGCGGGTTTCGGCCGAAGGCGCGTAGCCAAACGCCGTGCCCAGCTTGAACATGCCAGCTGGCGCCTTGCCGTCGCCTTCCTGCTTGACCGGTCCTCCAGGTGGCCCGCTGTCGAGCAGCCCCTTGCCCCAGCCCATGCCGTTCTTGCCGAGAACGACGGCAAAGGGCGCTTCGAATTTGCGCAAGGTCTGCCCGTGCCGTTCATAGCGCTGGGCAGTACCCTGGATGTCATTCCAGCCTTTACTGGTGACCACTATCAGTTGGTCGCTGCCGTCGAGTCCCTGGGCCATGGCGGCCAGCGGAAAAAACGCCATCAACAGGGCCTTGAGCAGAATGTTCATGGCGTCAACGGCGTGATGGGGAAGTCCATGACGTCCGGCTTCGGTGGATTGCCGCTGTACGTGAAGTGCCACCACTCGGCCGAATAACCCACAAAGCCTTCCTTGGCCATGGCATCGGTCAGTCGCTGGCGATTGGCCCTGGCCGTGGCGTTGATCAGCGCCGAGTCGGTGTGCGCGCGCTCATCGAAGCAATCGAAACCGGTGCCCATGTCGAGCGCGCCGTCGTGCCAGCGCTCGCCGTAAGGCGCCGTGCAATCCACCGGTTTCACCGAAGGCGTCCAGGTGTCGGCGGGCAGGGCGTCGGGGCCGGTCATCGTCAGGTCGACGGTGTTGCCCCGGGAGTGATTGGACACCCGGGCCACATACCCCAGGCGCCAGAAGTCCTGCTTGTCGACCCGCGGATAGAACTCGGTCTTGAGCGGGTCGCCGGGTTCGCTGGCGAAGCGGCCCATGTCCGCCACTGCGCGGGTCGGGCGATAGCAGTCGAATACCTTCAAGCCGTAGCCTTCGGCTTTCAGTGCGCTTTGCACTCGGGCCAATGCCTTCGCCGCGTCCTGCGACAGCAGGCATTCCGCCGCCTGGTAGCCGTCGAGCGGGTGCCCGGTGAAATTGTGTGCGCTGGCGTAGCGGATGTCCTGCACGATGCCCGGGTCGACGCTGCGCACATACAGCATGTGCCCGGGTTTCGAGTCGTCGGCCATGCACGTCAGGGCAAGGCTCAGGCACAGCAACAACAGACAGGGTGAACGCGACATCGGGACGGCTCCATGCATGACCAGTCACTCCATCATGGCTGGAAACCGCCGGCACCTCCATGAAGTTGTTGATCGGCGTGATAGGACGAACGCACCAGCGGCCCGGACGCCACGTTCTTGAAGCCCATGCGCGTGCCTTCCTCGGCGAACCAGGCAAAGGTGTCCGGGTGCACGAAGCGCTGCACCGGCAGGTGACTGCGCGAGGGTTGCAGATACTGGCCGAGGGTCAGCATGTCGATGTCGTGCTCGCGCATGCGCTGCATGACTTCGATGACTTCCTCGTCGGTTTCGCCCAGGCCCAGCATCAGGCCGGATTTGGTCGGTACGTGGGGCACGGCGAGCTTGAATTTCTGCAGCAGGTCCAGCGACCACTCGAAGTCCGAACCCGGTCGCGCGGCCTTGTACAGGCGCGGTACGGTTTCCAGGTTGTGGTTGAACACATCCGGCGGCTCAGTGGCGGTGATCGCCAGGGCCACGTCCATGCGTCCGCGATAATCCGGCACCAGGGTTTCCAGTTGCACGCCGGGGGACAGCTTGCGGATCTCGCGCAGGCAATCGACAAAGTGCTGGGCGCCGCCGTCGCGCAAATCGTCGCGATCCACCGAGGTGATCACCACGTACTTCAGGCGCAGTTCGGCGATGGCCACGGCCAGGTTCATCGGCTCGTTGACGTCCAGCGGCCTGGGCCGGCCATGGCCGACATCGCAGAACGGGCAGCGCCGGGTGCAGATGTCGCCCATGATCATGAAGGTCGCGGTGCCACCGGAAAAACACTCGCCGAGGTTCGGGCACGAGGCTTCTTCGCAGACACTGTGCAGCTTGTGCTTGCGCAGCAGTTGCTTGATCCGCTCGACCTCGGGAGAGATCGGCATGCGCACGCGGATCCAGTCGGGTTTGCGCGGAAATTCATCCGTGGGAATGATCTTCACCGGAATCCGCGCGACCTTTTCCGCGCCACGCAGTTTGGTGCCGACCTCCACCTTGGCCGGGCTGTTGCCGGTCGATTCGACAATGGCGTTCATGGTGCTTTCCTTGTGCAACAGGGTACAGAACCTGTGGGAGACCCTGTGGGAGCGAGCTTGCTCGCGATGAGGCCATTACATTCAGCATTGATGTTGAATGAAAGTCCGCCATCGCGAGCAAGCTCGCTCCCACAGGTTTTTCCCACAGGGTTTTGTGTTGTGTGCTTAGTCGCGGTAGACCGGGAAGTCCGCGCACAGGGCGGCCGCCTGGCGGGCGACATTGGCTTCGATGTCGGCATCGCCCAGGTGATCGAGGATGTCGCAGATCCACCCGGCCAGGGCGATGCTTTGCGCTTCCTTGAAGCCACGGCTGGTGATCGCCGGCGTACCGATGCGCAGGCCGGAGGTCACGAACGGCGATTGCGGATCGTTGGGCACGGCGTTCTTGTTCACGGTGATGCCGGCACGCCCGAGGGCGGCGTCGGCGTCCTTGCCGGTCAGGCCCTGGCGGATCAGGCTGACCAGGAACAGGTGGTTGTCGGTACCGCCGGAGACCACGTCATAACCGCGCTCGATAAACACCTGTGCCATGGCCTGGGCGTTGCGGATCACCTGCGCCTGATAAGTCTTGAATGCCGGCTCCAGCGCTTCCTTGAAGCACACGGCCTTGGCCGCGATCACGTGCATCAGCGGGCCACCCTGGCCGCCGGGGAACACGGCGGCGTTGAGCTTCTTCTCCAGCTCCGGGTTGGCCTTGGCCAGAATCAGGCCGCCACGGGGGCCGCGCAGGGTCTTGTGCGTGGTGGTGGTGACCACGTCGGCGTAGGGCAGGGGATTGGGGTACAGACCGGTCGCCACCAGCCCGGCGACGTGGGCCATGTCGACGAAGAAGTAGGCGCCGACCTTGTCCGCAATCTGACGGAAGCGCGGGAAGTCCAGGGTCTTCGAATAGGCCGAGAAGCCGGCGATGATCATCTTCGGCTGGTGCTCGATCGCCAGGCGCTCGACTTCGTCGTAATCGATCAGGCCGGTGGTGGTGTCGATGCCGTACTGCACGGCGTTGTACAGCTTGCCGGAAAAGCTCACCTTGGCGCCGTGGGTCAAGTGGCCGCCGTGGGCCAGGCTCATGCCGAGCACGGTGTCGCCCGCTTGCAGCAACGCCAGATACACCGCGGCGTTGGCCTGGCTGCCGGAGTGCGGCTGGACGTTGGCGTAGTCGGCGCCGAACAGTTGTCTGGCGCGGTCGATGGCCAGTTGCTCGACCACATCGACGTGCTCACAGCCACCGTAGTAGCGCTTGCCCGGATACCCTTCGGCGTACTTGTTGGTCAGGCCGCTGCCCTGGGCCTGCATCACCCGCTGGCTGGTGTAGTTTTCCGAGGCGATCAATTCGATATGGTGTTCCTGCCGCGCATCCTCGGCGTTCATCGCCGCCAGCAGTTCGTCGTCGTAGCCTTTGATCTGGTCGTGTTTGCTGAACATGGTGTGGTCCTTTTTGCGGATTCGTGGGGGCTTCAAGCGTCGGCGTGTTCGGCGGTCAGGCGTGCATAGGCGTCTTGATCCAGCAAGTCGCTCAACGCCTCGACATCGACCGGTTTGAAGCGAAAGAACCAGCCTTCGCCCAACGGGTCTTCGTTGACCAGTTCCGGGCTGCTCTCCAGCGTGTCGTTGACCTCGACCACCTCACCGTCCAGCGGCATGCCGATGCTGCTGGCCGCTTTCACCGACTCCAGCACCGACACTTCAGCGCCGGCACCGAAGGCGCCCAATTCAGGCACCTGAACGAACACCACATCCCCCAGCGCCTGCTGGGCAAACGCCGTGATGCCGACGGTGACCAGGCCATTGCTCTCAAGGCGCAACCATTCGTGATCGACGGTAAAACGCAATTGGCTCATATCAACTCCTTATTGTTTTAAGGCTCGTGGCGGGGCGACGAGCGGGGTTGGAGGAGTGATAGCAAGGGCGGTGCCAAGGTTTATTAGTTGTTTTAAATCAATGGCTTGATGTGATTTTATTAAGCGTGAGAGATTTCGTCCGTATTGAAATCAATACAGGCAAACAGGGCAGTGGGCGCAGACGCCGTCATTGCGGGTGGGAAAGGTTTTGTCTTGATTTCGCTACGCTGTATCGATTTGCGAACGACGATCTTGCGCACGACTTAGTCCCCTGTGGGAGCGAGCTTGCTCGCGATAGCGGCATGACAGTCACATTGATATTGACTGGCACTCCCTCATCGCGAGCAAGCTCGCTCCCACAGGGGAATGTGTTGTCGGTGACAATGTGTTCTGACAGATAACTCAGGGCTTGTTGGGAATTCCGTACTTGCGCAGGCGAATCGCGATGGCGCTATGGGACGTCTGCAACCGCGCCGCCAACAACCGACTGGACGGATAGCTGCGATAAAGCTGTTCCAGCAGGTTCTTCTCAAAGTCGCCAACAGCCTCTTCCAGGCTGCCCACTTCACCGTCGTTTTGCCGCTCGACGGCGGTGCGGGCGATGTCGAGGTCGTCGATGTCCACCAACGGATTCTCGCAAATCGCCGCCGCGCGAAAGATCACGTTTTGCAGTTGTCGCACGTTGCCCGGCCAGCGGTTGCCGAGCAGGGCACTGAAGGTGCTCGGCGCCAAGCGACAGGCCGGTCGCTGGATCTGCGCGCAGGCCTGTTGCATGAAGTGATTGGCCATCAGCAGGATGTCGTGACCGCGCTCGCGCAGCGGCGGCACTTGCAGGTTGAGCACGTTGAGGCGGTAGAACAGGTCTTCGCGGAAACGTCCTTCAGCGACCATTTTTTCCAGGTCGCGGTGGGTCGCGCTGAGCACCCGCACATTGACCCGTACCTCCTTGTCGCCACCGACCCGACGGAAGCAACCATCGCTGAGAAAACGCAGCAACTTGGCTTGCAGATAGGGCGACATTTCCCCCACTTCATCGAGAAACACCGTGCCCTGGTCCGCCAGTTCCAGCAGGCCGAGCTTGCCGCCCCGTTGCGCGCCGGTGAAGGCGCCGGGGGCGTAGCCGAACAGCTCGCTTTCAGCGAGGCTCTCGGGCAGTGCCGCGCAGTTCAGGGCCAGGAATGGCGCGTCGTGCCGTGGGCTGATGGCATGGCAGGCACGGGCCACCAGCTCCTTGCCGGTGCCGGTTTCACCCTGGATCAACAGTGGCGCATCCAATGCTGCGACCCGTTGCGCGCGGGCCTTCAGCGCGCGGATCGGCGGCGATTCGCCGAGCAGTGCATCGAAGCCTTCGGCATGGTCGTGGTGCAACGCCGACAGGCGTTCGCCGATGCGATTGGGTTGATACAGGGTGAGCAGGGCGCCGGCGTCGGTGATCGGCATCGCGTCGAGGAGCAAGGTCTGGCCGCCGAGGCTGACCTCGTGCATCGGCAGGCGGAAATGATGGGCGATCAGGGTGCGTTGCAAGTCGGCATCGTCGAACAGGGCGGTCAGCGACTCACCGGCCGGTTCGCGGCCGCACAGGGCGATCAGCGCCGGGTTGGCCAGCAGCACATGACCACGGTCATCCACCGCCAGCACCGGGTCGGAACTGGCGGCCAGCAAGGCGTCCAGTTGCAGGCGTCGGCGTTGCCCCGGAAGGATGTCGACCAGGGTCACGGCCTGCACGCCGCGCACATCAAACAGGGCTTCGCGCAGCTCTTCGAGCACCTCGGTGCCGAGGGTCGGCGCATCGATGTAGACGTTCGGCGGGACCATCTCCACGGCGTCCAGGTTGAAACTGCGTCCACCGAGCAAGGCCAGCACTTCCTGGGTGATTCCGACGCGGTCGATGAAGGTGACGTGGATGCGCATGACGGGCCTGCAAGGTTGTCGAACTGAAATCAGTATGCCCGGCAAATTTTCAATTTGGCGAGTGTCATGTCACGGCTTGGCGGTTTTACGGGCGCTGGCGGCCAGGTCCTCGAGGAACGCCTGGAGGATCGGCGGCGGTGCCGTACCGCGCCGGGTGATCACATCGAAGGGTGACTTCAGGCGCAGGCTCGCGGCTGCCAGTTGATGCATCTCGCCGCTCTTGACCCACTGGCTGGCGAAGTGCTCGGGCAGGAAGCCGACATAGGCGCCGGAGATGATCAGGATGGCCGAAGCCTCGATGTTATCGACGGTGGCGGCCGCCTTGCTCACGCCCAGGTGCTCGAGGTCGTATTGCTGCATGTAGCCGCGCACGACGATGCGCCCGGCAGCGACTTCTTCGAGCAATTCCTCACCTTCAGCCTGGCTGCCAAACAGCGGGTGGCGCCGCCCGCAATACAAGCCCAGGGCTTCCTGGTACAGCGGCGATTGCAGCAGCCCCGGCACATGGATCGGGAAGTGCCCGATGGCGAGATGGAGTCGACCGTCGAGCACCCGTTCTTCGAGTTCCGCCGGGGTACCGACGTACACGTTCAGGTGCACGTCGTGGCCCCGTGAGACGAAGCGCTGGGTGGTGCGCGGGATCGGCGAGTCGGGGTCGGTGATCGTGGTATCGATGATCCCCAGGTTGAGCTTGCCGCTGATGTGCTGCTTGAGCACGTCGGCGTCCATGCAGAAGTTTTCCACCGCCGACAGCAGGCGCTGGGTGGCTTCATGAATCGCCACGCCCTGTTCGGTCAGGCGAAAGCCGCTGCGCCCGCGCTGGCAGAGTTTGACCCCCAGGCGGGTTTCCAGGTGGGTCATCTGCTCGCTGATGGTCGACTGCCCGGCATTCAGCGCCGCCTGCGCGGCCGAGAAGCCGCCGCAACGGACAATCGTGGCAAACACCCTGAGCAGTTTCAGGTCGACATCGTGCAGCTGGATCATCTTGGACCTCCGCCTGTGGACGCATCGGGAATGCCGATATGAGTATCTGATGTTTAGCATTTTTTCCACGAAAACCTGCGCCCATAGTCTCTCCAACGGCGGTCGCCTTGCAGTCCGCCAGGCCGATAACAAGAAGTGGAGAGGCTAGAAATGTCGAACAACGGTTATGAATCCGGTCGCCTGAACCTGCCATTCGTGGGTCATTGCACCTTTGGCAAATCCCCGGTGTGCACCGATTGGGACGCGCTGGATGCCGACGTCGCGGTGCTCGGCGTGCCCAACGACATGGGCACCCAGTGGCGCTCCGGTGCACGCTTCGGACCCCGCGGGATTCGTGAAGCATCGACGCTGTTTTCCTTCGGCCACGCCGGTGCCTACGATCACGAAGATGACGTGATGTACCTCACCGCATCGGACGTGCGCATGGTCGACGTCGGTGATGCCGACATCGTCCACACCGACATGGCCACCAGCAACAAGAACACTGAATACGCCGTGCGCAAGATCCTCGATGCTGGCGTGATGCCGGTGGTGCTCGGCGGCGACCACTCGGTGCACGCGCCGGTGATCAAGGCCTTCGAAGGCCGCGGCCCGATCCACATCATCCACTTCGATGCGCACCTGGATTTCGTCGACGAGCGCCACGGTGTGCGCTACGGCCACGGCAATCCGCTGCGCCGCGCTTCGGAAATGAACCACATCGTCGGCATGACCCAGATGGGTATTCGCAACGTGTCGTCGTCCAACCGTGACGACTACGAAGCGGCCCATGAAGCCGGCTCGAAAATCCTCTCGGTACGCGACGTGCGCCGCCTCGGTGTCGAGGGTGTGCTGGCGCTGATCCCGCAGAACATCAACTACTACATCACCATCGACATCGACGGTTTCGATCCGTCCATCGCCCCCGGCACCGGCACCCCGAGCCACGGCGGCTTCCTCTACTACGAAGTGCTGGAAATCATCCAGGCCCTGGCCAAGCGCAGCAAGGGCAACATCGTCGGCATGGACCTGGTGGAAGTGGCGCCAGTGTACGACCCGACCGGCATGACCTCGATCCTCGCCGCGCAACTGCTGCTCAACAGCATCGGTTTCATCTTCCACGAGCGCGGCAAGGTGCGTGCGGCCGCCGAGAGCGAAACCACTCCAGCCTGATATCGAAACCACAAAACCCGGCAGGACCTGACTGCCGGGCAGAGAGAATAAAAATGGACACGATCGTCAAGAGTTACCTGCAGAAATTCGGCGTCAGCGAAGCCACCCAGACCTTCCTCAGCAAGGTCCAGAAAATGTTCATCGGCGGCGCCTGGGTCGAAGCCAGCGACGGCCAGACCTCCGATGTGATCGAACCCTCGACCGAAGGCCTGATCACCCGCATTCCCATGGGCACCACCGCTGACCTGGACCGCGCCGTGCAAGCCGCCCGCGCCCAGTTCGACGGCGGCGCCTGGCGCCAGGCCAAACCGGCCGAGCGCGAGCGCATGATGCAGCGCCTGGCCGACCTGATCGAACAGAACGCTGCCGAACTGGCGGAAATCGAATCGATCGACATGGGCAAATCCGTGGCCTTTGCCAAGGACGTGGACATCCAGGGCACCGTCGATACCCTGCGTTACTTCGCCGGCTGGGCCACCAAGCTGCACGGCCGTACCGTCGAACCTTCGTTGCCGGGCAACTACCTGGCCTATACCCGCAAGGAAGCGGTCGGCGTGGTCGGTGCCATCGTGCCGTGGAACTTCCCGTTGCAGACCATGGCCTGGAAGCTCGGCGCGGCCCTGGCGACCGGTTGCACAGTGGTAGTCAAACCCGCCGAACTGACCTCGTTGTCGGCCCTGCGTTTCGCTGAACTGGTGCAGGAAGCGGGCATCCCCGACGGCGTGATCAACATCGTCACCGGGCGCGGCAGTGTGGTCGGTGCGGCCATGGCCACCCACCCCGGCATCGACAAACTGACCTTCACCGGCTCGACCCCGGTCGGCCAGACTGTCGGCCGCGCAGCGCTGGATGACATGAAGCGCCTGACCCTCGAACTCGGTGGCAAATCACCGGTCATCGTCTGCGCCGACGCCGACATCCCGGCCGCCGCCCAAGCGGTTGCCAACGGCGTGTTTTTCAACTCCGGGCAGGTATGCGACGCCGGTACACGGGCCTATATTCATAGCAGCGTCTACGACCAATTCCTGCGCGAGCTGATTGCCTACACGCGCACCCTGAAAATGGCCCCGGGCCTGGACCCGGACTGCTTCATCGGCCCACTGGTATCGGCCCTGCAAAAGCAGCGCGTGACCGAGTACATCGAGACCGGCAAGGCCGAAGGCGCCGAACTGGTCTACGGCGGACAAGCGGTCGATGGCCCAGGCTTCTTCGTCGAGCCGACCATCTTCGCCCATTGCCGCAACGACATGCGCATTGTCCAGGAAGAGATCTTCGGACCGGTGCTGGTCACCGCACCCTTCGACGATGAAGAAGAGGCCCTGGCCCTGGCCAACGACTCGCCTTACGGCCTGGCTGCCGCACTGTATTCCAACGACCTTGGCAAGGTGCACAGCCTGATCCCGCGCCTCAAGGCCGGTTCGGTCTACGTCAACGCCCACGGCACCCTCGATCCGTCGATGCCGTTCGGTGGCTACAAACAGTCCGGGTTCGGCAAGGACCTGGGCGCCGAGCAGCTCGATTACCTGCTCGAAACCAAGGCAGTCTGGATCACGCTGCCAGGCTGATGCTGATCAGTTAAGACAAGGAATAATGCAATCCCTGTGGGAGCGAGCTTGCTCGCGATAGCGGACTGTCAGCCAACATCAATGTTGCAGGTCACGCCCCCATCGCGAGCAAGCTCGCTCCCACAGGTTTTGCGCCAAAGTCGAAAGCAATTGCACCTTTGAAATTCGGGAACGGCAAGGACGCGCCCCGGGAGTCGTTCACCCGAAAGAACGCGGTTATCTCGTCATGATCTTCCAACAATAAGAGACCATCATGAACACTAACGCCAAGTCAGCCCCGAGCGTGTCCAGCCTCGATGACAAACCCGTCGTCGAAAGCCATTCGATCGATTTCATCCCCGAGAACGAGCGCACCGACAAACTGTCGAGCCAGGGCCCGTTCTGGTTCCTCGGCAACTTCACCTTCTTCACCATGACCATCGGCTTCGTCGGCCCGAGCGTCGGCCTGACCGCGCTCTGGACCACCCTGGCCGGCACGCTGGGCATCATGTTCGGCACGCTGTTCATGGCGTTTCACGGTTCGCAAGGCCCGCACCTGGGCCTGCCGCAGATGATCCAGTCCCGCGCGCAGTTCGGTTATCGCGGGGTGATCCTGGTGCTGCTGGCGACGCTGTTCGTGTTCGCCGGTTTCAACATCGTCAACCTGGTGCTGATGATGCAGGGGTTGCACACGCTGTTCGGTTTCAGCCCGGCGGTGATCGCGGTGGCGGTGACCATTCCGGCGGCGGTGCTGGCGATTCTCGGCCATGACTGGATGCACCGCAGCTTCAAATGGGCGTTGTTCCTGTCGTTGCCGCTGTATGGCCTGGTGACCGTGGCGGTGCTGATGGGCTGGGTGCCGGATGCGGTGCTGCCGGCACTCGCGGAAGGCGAAGTGGCCCGGGAGCCACTGGGTTTCAACTGGACCGGTTTCATCGCGCAGTTTGCAGCGGCCGCCAGCTACAACATCGCCTACGCGCCTTATGTGTCCGACTACTCGCGCTACCTGCCGAAAAACACTTCCAGCGGCAAGCTGATCGCGGTGGTGTTCCTCGGGGCTTCGCTGTCCGGTGCATGGATGATTTCCGTGGGTGGCTGGCTGGCCGATCACCTGCATACCACTGACGTGCTGGTGGCCCTGGGGCAAGTCGGCAACACCGTGTCGCCACTGATGGGCACGGCGGTGGTGGTGGTCACCATCCTGGCGTTCCTGCCGGTGATCGCGATGAACATCTACAGCGCCAAGCTGACCACGCTGACCTGCGTCGATTCGATCAAGCACATCGAACCCACCCGCAAGGCACGCATCCTGGCCATCGGCTTCGTGATCCTGCTGCAACTGGGCGTGGCCCTGAGCATCCAGAGTTCGGGCAAAGGCCTGTCGGTGCTGGGGATTTACCTGGTGGTGATGCTGTACTTCCTGGTGCCCTGGACCTCGGTCAACCTCACCGATTACTTCTTCGTGCGCAAGGGCCGCTACGCCATCCCGCACTTCTTCATGCCCCACGGCAACATCTATGGCAGCTGGGGACTGCGCGGCATCGCCGCCTATGCCATCGGTTTTATCTCGATGATCCCGTTCTTCTACATCTTCGACGGCGTTGAACAGCGCGAGGTGTATGTCGGCCCGCTCGCCAAGGCACTGGGCAGTATCGACATCGCCTGGCTGGTCGGGCTGATCGTCTCGGGCCTGGCCTACTACTGGCTGAGCCGTTCGATCGACCTCAAGCGCGAAGAAGCGGTGATCCAGCAGATCGAGAAAACCTCCCCGCAATACACCACCGGCGACACGCTGACCCACAAACAGCAGCCACTGCCGGTATTCACTGAATCGACGGTCGGGAGATAAGCATGACCACGCAAAAATACGACTACATCATCATTGGCGCAGGCTCGGCAGGTTGTGTGTTGGCCAACCGCCTGAGCGAAGACCCGGCCACCTCGGTGCTGGTCCTGGAATTCGGCGGCAGCGACAAGAGCGTAGTGATCCAGATGCCCAGTGCCTTCTCGATCCCGATGAACACCAAGAAGTACAACTGGCGCTACGAGACCGAGCCGGAGACTTTCCTCAACGGCCGGCGCATTCACTGCCCACGGGGCAAGGTGCTGGGCGGTTCGTCCTCGATCAACGGCCTGGTGTATATCCGCGGCCATGCGCTGGATTTCGACGAGTGGGAATCCCTGGGTGCCGAAGGCTGGGGCTATCGCAACTGCCTGCCGTACTTCAAGCGTGCCGAGAGCTATGAGTCGGGCGGCGACAGCTATCGCGGGCAGTCCGGACCCTTGCACACCACCAACGGCAACCACATGAAAAACCCGCTGTACGGCGCCTGGGTCGAAGCCGGCGCGGAGGCGGGCTACATCAAGACCGAAGACTGCAACGGCTACATGCAGGAAGGTTTCGGCGCCATGCACATGACCGTGAAAAACGGCGTGCGCTGCTCCACGGCCAATGCCTATCTGCGTCCGGCCATGGGCCGTCCGAACCTGACGGTGATCACCCATGCGATGACCCGCCAGGTCATCCTCGAAGGCAAACGTGCGGTAGGGGTCATGTATGACCACGGCGGCCAGACCCACCAGGTGCTTTGCAACCGCGAAGTGCTGATCTCGTCCGGGCCGATCGGCTCGCCGCACCTGCTGCAACGCTCCGGCATCGGCCCGGCGGATGTCCTGCGCAAGGCCGGGATCGGCGTGCGCCATGACCTGCCGGGGGTAGGGGAGAACCTGCAGGATCACGCCGAGGTGTACATCCAGTTCGGCTGCAAGGAACCGGTGACCCTCAACAGCAAGATGGACCCGCTGAGCAAGCTGATGATCGGTCTGCGCTGGCTGCTGTTCAAGGACGGCCTGGGCGCCACCAACCACTTCGAGGCCGGTGGCTTCATTCGCTCCGAGAAAGGCCTGCGCTGGCCGGACATCCAGTTCCACTTTCTGCCGGCAGCGATGCGCTACGACGGCAACAAGCCGATCAAGGGCCATGGCTTCATGGTGCTCACCGGTCCCAACAAACCGAAAAGCCGTGGTTACGTGCGGGTTCGCTCGGCCGACCCGTACGAGCATCCGGAGATTCGCTTCAACTATCTGGAGCGGGAAGAGGACCGCGAAGGTTTCCGCCGCTGCATCCGCCTGACCCGCGAGATCATCGGCCAGAAAGCCATGGACCGCTTCCGCGACGGCGAAATCGCCCCGGGCGCGCAGGTGACCAGCGATGAAGACCTCGATGCCTTCGTGCGCGACAACCTGGAAAGCACCTACCATCCCTGCGGTTCGTGCCGCATGGGCGAGGACGACATGGCGGTGGTCGACTCCGAATTGCGCGTGCGTGGTATCGCCGGTCTGCGGGTGATCGATTCGTCGGTGTTCCCGACCGAGCCGAACGGCAATCTGAATGCGCCGACCATCATGCTGGCCGAGCGGGCGTCCGATCTGGTGCGTGGCGTGCAGATGCTGCCGGCGTCGGATGTGCCGGTGGGGTTGGTGGAGGGCTGGGAGAGTAGCCAGCGCACTTCACTGCCAGGGCGTAACGTGCGGGTCTGACCGCAATCCGCAATCCAATATGGAGATCCAATGTGGGAGCGAGCTTGCTCGCGATAGCGGAGTATCAGTCGACTTCAATGTTGAATGAAATACGGCTATCGCGAGCAAGCTCGCTCCCACAGTGGACGGCGGTGCTTTCAGGAAAAAAAGTGCGTCGTTGTTTCTTGACCATTGCTAGTCTGTAAATCCTTGAGACCGCAATGGAGCACCCTCATGGCTATTCAGGCCCTGCGCGCCGACGCATCGCATATCGACCAGATCGCCCCTCTGTTTGACGCCTACCGGATGTTCTACGAGCAGCCGTCGAACCTGGCGCAGTCGCGCGCCTTCATCGCCGAGCGCATCGCCCGGGATGAATCGGTGATTTTTCTGGCCCGGGACGCCGACGGTGAAAACCTCGGCTTCGTCCAGCTGTTCCCGACTTTTTCCTCGATCGACGCCCATCGCACCTGGCTGCTCGGTGATCTGTTCACCACGCCCGCGGCCCGGGGCAAAGGCGTCGGCACCTTGCTGATGAACACCGCTCGGGATTTTGCAAGGCTGGCCGGTGGCAAAGGCATGACCCTGGAAACCGCCACCGACAATGTCACCGCCCAGCACCTGTATGAATCCCTGGGCTGGGTGCGCGACCCCGGTTACTACACCTACTGCCTGGATCTGAAAAAAGACTGAGTCAGCAAGCCTTTCAGGCAAACACCGGCCGCATGAACGAACGCTCGTAGCTGAGGATGAATTTCCGGTCTTCGGCGTATTTGAACGCCGCGATGCACGCCGGATCGTTCATCGATTGCTGCCGGTAATGTTCGTAGGCCGCCAGGCTGGGAAAGGTGAACAGCGCCAGGGCGATGTTGTTGGCGCCCTCCGAAGGCAAAAAGTAGCCGTGGTGCTGGCCACCGAACTTCTCCACCAGGGGGATCCACAACTTGCCGTAGTGCTCGAATGCCTCGAGCTGGTAGGGGTCGAGCACGTATTTCAGGTAGCAGGTCACCATTGTTTCGCTCCTTGATCAGGTTTTGAGGGCGTCGCCACTGTAATCAACAGTGGGCGCCCGGCACAGCCGCTTGTTCGACATTGACCGGTAAGTTTGCGCCAGAGGCCTGTGCTGGCGCCGCCGCACTATTGGTTCAGTCAATAGTCACCATCAAGAATCGCAAGTTCTGTTTTTTGCGCAAAGGCGGAAAATTGCCGGCATTGAACACGCTGCTCAAGGAACCTGCGCGATGAAAATCTTGACCCGACTGGCTGTGATTGCCCTGTTGCTGGGCAGTGTTGCGTCGACCGCATCGGCCTTTGCCGAGGACGCACGCGCCTGCCACCTGCCGCCCATCACCGGTAGCCAGGGCGGCTTGCAATACGGGCAGACGGTCGGGGTGCTCTACAGCGAAAACACCGTGGAAAACCTGCAATACCTTGAGCAATACCACTCGGTGGCCGTTCATGGCGCGAAGAACGCACTGGATGCGCGAATTCGTCAGGCCTTCGTCGACAGCTCCGATCCGCAACTGGCCATCGACTGGCTGCTGAGTTCGTTGCACAAGAGCTTTCTGTCGGTGACGGTCTACGACAACCTCGATGCCCTGGTGCAGGCCCATCCCGATGTGGTGGTGATGCTCGACACCCACAACCAGTTGCTGACCCAGCGTAACGACCGGGTCGAGGCGCGTTTCGCCGCGCGGTTCTACGACGCCAGCCTGCAATACATCGGCAAGGCCGAAGGCGCGGTGGAAAAACAGCTGCCGTCGGTGTGGGTGCATGACAAGGCCGCGCCCGAGATTGCCGCGCAAATCGAACAGCAACGCGACCTGCAACTGACTGCATTGAAGCAATTCGATGCGTCGTTGAAGGCGCTGGTATCCGCCGGATTGACCGCAGCAACCCATTAACCAGCCAACTCACCATAGATTGCATTTCAGGACCTGATTCATGCGCACTTTTTTTGCCCCGACCCTGGCCTTCGCCTCGCTGTTGCTGGCCGGTTGTGCCACGCCGAACAATCCGACGCTGACCTTGCAGACCAGCAAGTCGCCCGAGGCGTACACCCATTGCGTGGTGCCGAAATTGCAGCACGATGCACTGGCGCCCACGGTGTCGCAGACCCAGCGCAGCTACCGGATCGTCGTGTCGAGCAAAGTGGCGGCGGACAACGTGCTTGAAACCTACAAGGCCTCGAACGGCGGCAAGGTGTTCCTGTACGAGCGCAAGCTGCTGGCGTCGACCTTCGTGCCGTCCAGTTTCGAGCGTGCGGCGCAGGAGTGTCTGTAAGCGCCATTTCAGGCAAAAAAAAAGCCGCCGGGAGAGGCAGCAGAAAGTTAAAGCACGCATTGGATGAGCTGAGTATGGCGCCCACTTCATGACAATTCGATGACAAATGAACAATTGTGGCGAGGGAGCCTGTCGGATCGGCGCACCGTCCCTGCCGTCTTCCTGGCCTTCAGCGCCGGGGTTTGGTTTCTCACCGTGAAAACCCGCCAACAGCGTCTACCCTCATCGGTCACAACCATCATGATGAGGGTGCAGACGGTGATGAAAACGGACAAGGTTGAATCAAACGAAGCCTCGGCACTGATCGACGAGCGAATCCGCGAACTGGCCGACTGGCGCGGCGTGACCCTGGCCCGCCTGCGCAAGATCATCCGGCAGGCCGACCCCGAAGTGATCGAAGAGTGGAAGTGGCGCGTGCCGGTGTGGTCCCGTGCCGGCATCCTCTGCACCGGCGAGACCTACAAGCAAGTGGTGAAGCTGACCTTCGCCAAGGGCGCATCGCTGGACGACCCGTCGAAGCTGTTCAATGCAAGCCTTGAAGGCAATACCCGACGTGCCATCGATGTTCGCGAAGGCGAGCAGATTGATGAAAAGGCGCTGATGGCGTTGATTCAGGCGGCGATTGAACTTAATACCTCGCACAGCAAAAAATAAGTCAGTACACAGATCCCCTGTAGGAGCGAGCCTGCTCGCGATGGTCGTCAACGATAACGCGGCGAGCCTGACACCCCACGGCGCCTTCGAATTCATCGCGAGCAGGCTCGCTCCTACAGGGGCCGTGCCCACCTGACTGTTTTGGATATCCTCAGCTGTCATGTTCCAATAGCGAGCATTCGCAGACTGGAACCGCAACATGAAGAAAATCGCCGCCCTGACTCTCGCCCTGGCGCTCAGCGCAGGCCTGTTCAGCACTCCCACCCTGGCGGCGGGCGATGTCCAGGCCGGGGAGAAAGTGTTCAAGCGCCTCTGCAGCGGCTGTCATCAGATCGGCGAATCGGCGCGCGCCTTCTTCGGCCCGCAGCTCAATGGCGTGATCGGTCGCCACTCCGCCGCCACCACGGACTACGTGTATTCCGACGCGATGAAATCCGCCAACCTGGTCTGGGATCGCGAAACCCTGATCGCCTACCTCGAAGCGCCGAAGAAAGTGGTGCCCGGCACGCGCATGATCTTCTGGGGCCTCAGTGACCCGGAAAAAATCGAAGACCTGTTGGCCTATCTGCAAACGTTTCCGGCGCAGTAATCACTCGGCCAGGTTCTCCACCAGCCATTGAGTGAAGCTGCGCGCCATCGCCGTGTTCTCGCTGTCACGGTGGGTCAGCAGCGCCCAGTTCGGGCCGCGGATGGTTTGTTCCACCATCGGCTGCAACAGCCCGGTGGCCCGCGCCTGCCGACTCAGCAACTGGCTCACCAGTGCAATGCCGAGCCCGGTGCAGGCGGCGTCCAGCAGCAGCCCTGGATCGGAAAAGTTCAGCCCCTGATCCATCTGTCCCACATCAATGCCCGATTCCACCGCCCAGTGGCTCCAGTCCATTTCCCGCTCGCCATGCAGGGTGGTGCGCCGTTCTGTTGGCAGCGCCAACAGGCTCGGGTGACACGCCGGATAGAGGCGGTCGGCGTGCAGCACCTTGAAACTGCACTCGGCCTGGGAACTGATGTCGTCGCGCACCGCCAGGTCGATGGTCTGGCTGGCCATGTCCGGCACCTCATCGGTGCTGAAGATCCACAGATCGACCTGCGGATGCTGGCGACGGAAATCCCCCAGGCGTGGCAACAACCAGTGCCGGGCAAACGCCGGGGTGGTGTTGAGCACCAGTTGATTGGGTTTCTGGTATTGCCCCAGCCGGCGAATGCCCACGGCCAGTTGCTGCAACAACGCCTGGGTGGTGCTCAGCAGATCGTGACCGGCATCGGTCAGGCTGACGCTGCGCCCACTGCGATAGAACAGCGGTTGCTCCAGGTACGCCTCAAGGCTGCGGATCTGCTGGCTGATCGCCGACTGGGTGAGGTGCAACTCTTCGGCGGCCTTGTGAAAACTGCCCAGCCGGGCGGCGGCTTCGAAGCCGCGCAGGGTGCTCAGGGGCGGCCAGTGTTTAAGCATATTGATAAGTTCCTCTAATCAGTTGCCTGCAAAATCCATCGTTTGTTTGCCCGTTTTACCAGCCGTAGCATGCATGCCAAGACCGCCAAGGGCGTTTTCATTGAACACAATGACTTAACTCAGAGGTACTTGTCATGCAGCAGAACGGTATTCAAAACAGCGGTTGGACGATGCCGGCCGAATGGGTCACCCACGCCGCCACCTGGATGGTCTGGCCGCACAACAAGACCCTGTGGGAGTCGGGCTGGCGGGTGACGCTGCCCCAGGTTCAAGAGGACTTCGCCCGGGTGGCCAACGCCATCGCCCGTTTCGAACCAGTGAAACTGGTGGTCGATCCTTCAACGGTCGCCAGCGCCAAAGCCTTGTGCGGGCCGAACATCGAGTTGATCGAACTGGCGGTCAACGACAGCTGGTGCCGCGACTCCGGCCCGAGCTTCGTCTGCCACCCGCAGCAAGGCCTGGCCGGTGTGAGCTGGCGCTTCAATGCGTGGGGCGGCAAATCGGCCCACGATCTGGACGAAAGCCTGGCCCGCCGCGCGCTCAACCATCTGGGCCTGGAGTGTTTCGGCACGGCGCTGAGCAATGAGGGGGGTGCCATTCATGTGGACGGCGAGGGCACGCTGATCACCACCGAGTCGGTGCTGCTCAACCCTAACCGCAACCCGGGTGTGACCAAGGCCGAGATCGAAGAGATCTTCACCCGCCTGCTGGGCGTGAAGAAAACCATCTGGCTGCCGGGCGATCCGGACTACGTGACCGGCGACATGACCGATGGCCACGTCGATGGTGTGTGCGCCTTCGCCCGTCCTGGCGTGTTGCTGGTGGACGCCACCCACGACAAACAATCGGTGTACGCCGAAGTCGCCCGGGAGAACCGTCGCGCCCTTGAACTGGCCACCGATGCCCAGGGCCGCCAGTTCGAGCTGATCGAACTCTATGAAGCCACCGACGCGGTGGACACCGAGGCCGAAGTGTTCTGCGCCTCCTACACCAATTTCTACATCGCCAACGGCGCGATCATCATGCCGGCCTACGGCATCGATGCCGACAAGGTCGCTGCCGAAGTGCTGGCGCAGGCGTTCCCCGGTCGCGAAGTGGTGCCGGTGCGGATCAACCATCTGGCCCATGGCGGCGGCGGTGTGCATTGCATCACCCAGCAACAGCCGGCCTGGCCGGTGCGGGGTTGATGCCATGACACTGTTGACCATCGCCACCACACAAATGCCCTGCACCTGGGACCTGAAACACAACCTCGACCAGGCCGAGCAACTGGTCCGCGAGGCCGCGGCCAAGGGCGCGCAGGTCATCCTGTTGCAGGAGCTGTTCGCCACGCCGTACTTCTGCATCGAGCAACACCACAAGCACCTGGCGCTGGCCGAGGAATATCGCGACAGCCACGTGCTCAAGCGCTTTGCCGCATTGGCAAAAGAGTTGGGCGTGGTGCTGCCGCTGAGCTGGTACGAGAAGGCCGGCAATGCCTACTTCAATTCGTTGAGCGTGGCCGACGCCGACGGACGCCTGTTGGGCGTGTATCGCAAGACCCACATCCCCAACGCCATCGGCTATCAGGAGAAGGAATACTTCAGCCCCGGCGACAGCGGGTTCCGGGTCTGGGACACCGCGTTCGGGCGCATCGGCCTGGGCATCTGCTGGGACCAGTGGTTCCCCGAGACCGCCCGCTGCCTGGCCTTGATGGGCGCCGAAGTGCTGCTGTTTCCGACCGCCATCGGCTCGGAGCCTGGCTGCGCCACGCTCGATTCCCGCGATCACTGGCAGATGACCATGCGCGGCCACGCCGCCGCCAACCTGCTGCCCGTGGTAGCGGCCAACCGTGTCGGCCGGGAAGCGGCGACCACCGACCCGACACTGCAAATGAGCTTCTATGGCTCGTCATTCATCTGCAATCACAAGGGCAAGTTGCTCGCCGAAGCCGACCGCGACAGCACCGGCGTGCTCGTCCACACCCTGGACCTGGCGGCCATGCGCGAAGACCGCCTGACCTGGGGCATCTACCGCGACCGCCGTCCGGACATGTACGGCGCCTTGCTGACCCAGGACGGTCGTCAGATCCACTCACGCTGGGCAACCCAAGGGGTGTGACATGAATACGATCAACAAGCTGTGCCTGGCCATGGGCCTGGCGCTGACCTGTGCGGTGCCTGCGTTGCATGCCGAGGAGAAAACCCTGCGGCTGTACAACTGGGCCGACTATTTTGCCGAGGACACCCTGAGCAGGTTCACCGCCGAAACCGGGATCAAGGTGATCTACGATGTCATGGACGGCAGTGAAACCCTGGAAGCCAAGATGCTCGCCGGCGGCAGTGGCTACGACCTGATCTTCCCCGGTGATACCGTGGCCGAACGCCTGATGCGCGCCGGCAGCCTGCAACCGCTGGATCAGTCCAGAATCAGCGCCTTGAACGACGTCGAGCCCGGGTTGCAGAAGCTGCGCTCGCACTATGAGCATTCGAGCAAAGCCACGGTTCCCTACACCTGGGGCACCATCGGCCTGACCTACAACGCCGAACAGGTCGCCCAGCGTGCGCCGGACGCACCGGTCAACAGCCTGGACATGCTGTTCAAGCCGGAGCTGGCGGCGAAGTTTGCCGATTGCGGCATCTCGATGATCGACTCGCCGGACGAAGTGCTGGCGGTGGTGCTCAACTACCTCGGCCGCGACCCGCGCAGCGGCAAACCGGCGGACCTGGCGGCGGCCAGTGAGTTGTTGATGAAGATGCGACCGTACGTGCGCAAATTCCAGTCGCAACCGGTGACCGATCTGGTCAACGGCAACCTGTGCATGTCCCTCGGCTACAGCGGCGACATGACCCAGGCGCAGCGCACGGCCGACAGCGCCGGCAAGAAAACCACCTTCCACTACCGCATTCCCCGCGAAGGCACCACGGTGTGGATGGACACCATGGCCATTCCCGTCGACGCCCGGCACCCGGAATACGCCTACGCTTTCATCAACTTCGTGATGCGCCCGCAAAACATGGCGGCCATCAGCAACTTCACCGGCTACCCGACCTCCAACGCAAAGGCGCGGCCGGACGTCGATGCCGCGATGCGCAACAACCCGGACATCTACATCGATGAAGCCACCTACGCGCGGCTGATTCCCGGCAAGGACATTCCCCAGGCCGACATGCGTGCACGCATGCGCACCTGGACCAAGTTCAAGACCGCTACCGTCAATTGATCACCGGTCGGCCCGCGGGCCGGCCAAACCCCGGATTTCAGGAACACACATGCCGACACGTCGAACATTCATCAAGCAGGTATCGGTCATCGCCGGACTGGGCGCAGTGGCGTCCATGGGAGTGGGCTTTGCCGCTCTGCCGGTGCGCGCGGCCGGCAAAGGCAACTGGTACATGCCCGATGAAGGTGAAAAACACCAGCGGGCCTTCATCGCCTTCGGCGCACAGGCTGCGATCTGGGAGGACTTCACGCCCCACGTGCAAGACGCCCTTGGCCGGATCGCCCGCAGTATCGCCGAGTACGAGCCGGTCACGGTGTTCTGTCGCCAAAGCGAAAGGCGCCTGGCCGAAGCCAAATGCGGCAGCCGCAACACCACCTTCGTGATCACCGAACTGGACGACATCTGGATGCGCGACATCGGCGCCAATTTTGTCGTCGATGACAACGGCAACCTCGGCGCCGTGGACTTCAACTTCAACGGCTGGGGCAACAAACAGCAGCATGAGGACGATGCGCAATTGGCCGCTCTGGTCGCGGAAAACGCCAAGGCGGACTATCTGCGCAGCGAACTGGTGGGCGAGGGCGGTGGCATCGAAGTGGACGGCCACGGCACCGGGATCATGACCGAAAGCAGCTGGATCAACCGCAATCGCAACCCCGACTGGAGCAAGGCCGAGGTCGAAGCGGAGCTGAAGGAACGCCTGGGCCTGCGCAAAATCATCTGGCTGCCGGGCATCAAGGGCAAGGACATCACCGACGCCCATGTCGACTTCTATGCGCGCTTCGTCAAGCCCGGGGTGGTGATCGCCAACCTCGACAACGACCCCGAGTCCTACGACTACAAGGTCACTCGCGCCCATCTGCAGATCCTGGAGAACGCCACGGATGCCGATGGCCGCAAGTTGCAGGTGCATACCGTTTCGCCACCGCTCAACCCGCGCAACAGCCGGTTCAGCAAGGACAACCCGGACTTCGCCGCCGGCTACATCAACTACTTCGTGATCAATGGCGCGATCATTGCGCCGCAATTCGGTGACAAGCAAGCGGATGCCAAGGCCTTCGACCTACTGTCCGAACTCTACCCGGACCGCAAGGTGGTGCAGCTCGACATCGACGCGATCTCCGCGGGCGGTGGCGGCATTCACTGCGTGACCAGTCATCAGCCGATGGTGTAAAGCCTCCAGGCTGTACACAACACCTGTGGGAGCGGGCTTGCTCGCGAAAGCGGAGTGTCAGTCAACATCTCTATCGACTGGTTCACCGCCTTCGCGAGCAAGCCCGCTCCCACAGGGTAATTTGCTGACTCAGGCCTTACTGGCCTTCAGATAAGCCCCGAGGCGCCGCCCCATTTCCTCACCCAACGCCTGCAAGCCACTCAGCGGTCGCACCATCACTTCAAACTCGACAATCCTGCCCTGTTCGTTGAAGCGGATCATGTCGATGCCCTTGAGCTCTTTCTCGCCGACCCTGGCGCTGAATTCGAGAATCACGTTCAAGCCATCCGCCGTCGCCAGCTCGCGGTGATAGGCAAAGTCCTCGAACACGTTCATGACCGTGTTGAGGATCATCGACACCACCGGCGCCCCCGGATACGGCGTGTGCGCCATCGGCGAGCGGAACACCGCCTGCGGATCGAGCAATTCGGGCAAGGCGCTCAAGTCGCGGTTGCCGAGCATCGCGTGCCACTGCTTCAGGGACGCGGCGACATTGGGGTTCAGGTTCAGCTCAGACATCTTCAACTCCTGTTTTTATTGTTGTGGTGCGAAAGCGTTGGTCGATAACCCTGGCGGCATCGTCGGCCCATTGACGATAAAGCATCGGCCCCGGATGAAAACCGTCGCT
Organism: Pseudomonas sp. GW456-E7; assembly: GCF_059424105.1. Taxonomy (NCBI): domain Bacteria; kingdom Pseudomonadati; phylum Pseudomonadota; class Gammaproteobacteria; order Pseudomonadales; family Pseudomonadaceae; genus Pseudomonas; species Pseudomonas sp. GW456-E7. The sequence goes on from NZ_JBWKZB010000008.1 coordinate 116,167, forward strand.
GGCCATCAAGCCCGGTTCGGGCGCCAGCGGGGTGGTCAGCATCGTGCATTGATCCACGCCGGCGGCCAGATCCGCAAGCCGTGCATTGAAACGACGCGCCCTGAACCCCAGAAACCAGCGCAGCGGCTGGGGCAGGGCGGGGAACAGGTGCATCGGCGGAAGCGGCGACACCACAACCTGCTTCACCGCAAACTTGTCGCACAACAGCGCCATCAATCGCTGTTGCCGAGCGAGCCACTGATCCAGGGTAAGTGAGCTGGTGACATCGTTGACGCCAATCGACAACAGCGCCACATCGAACGGCTCGGGGGCGTGCTGTTCGAGCAGCTCCAGCAACCCTTGCGAATCCAGGCCGGTGCGCGCCCAGAGTTTCCACGACACCTGATAATCCTCGGCCAGGCGCTCGACCAGCCGACCGCTGAGCGCCTCGCCTTGAGTCGCCGCACCCACCCCCGCCGCAGCGCTGTCGCCGACAATCAACAAGCGCAGAACATCGCCGCTACCGGCCTCGCCCTGGCGTTCGCCTTCGGCTTCCGGCAGCCTCGGTGTCACCCGTCGCGTGTACAGGCCCTGCATCAGCAGCAATGGGCCGAGCAAAATTTTGGCGAGGGTTTCAACCCGGCTCATATGACGTTATCGCCCCGCAATACACAGCTCCCCGGTCGCACGAATCATCGCCTGGCCATGCAAGTAATCCTTGATCAGCGCCGAGCGTTCGGTGGCCAGCCATTGCGGGCAGTTCGGGTCATTGCGGTAGGGCAGGAACGCCGCGTACTGCGTGAGCAGCTGGTTTTGCAGAGTGTCGAGCTTGGGCCGGATGTCGTTATTGAGGTCCGGTCGTGGCGTGTCCGGTGCCTCGTGCGCCGCTTGCCATTGCGCGAGCCGGCCGTATTGCACCAGTTTGCTGGCTTCGATCTGGGCGGTGATCAGGTCGGCGACATCGTCGGGGTCGAGCTTGCGCTGGTCCGCCTGCTGGCGCGCGTTGGCGATGACTTGCGCTTCCCGGGCATTGTCCTGGACCGGTTTGCCGCTGTCCCACTTGGTCAGCGCCACCAGCTCACTGATGTACAAGCGCTCATTCATCGTCGCCAGCAAGGGTTGCAGGGCATCGGGTGCCGGGGGCGTCGTGCCGGCCTGGGCACCGCCGGCGAACAAACCGAGCAGGGCGCAGGCCAGCCAGTGCGAAAGGCGTGGGGAACGGGGCATGGACGGAATCTCCTTGGACGCAGAAATCACTCCCGCTTGTGTATCACAAGTGCGGCCAGGGAACGACAGGTTGCGAATGATTCAGGCCAGCAACCGCTCAATCTGCGCCAGTTCCCAGGTGCTGAGCAAACTCACCGGGTCGGTGCCGAAACGCTGCCCGCTGTCGAACGCATACTCGCGGCCATCGGGGCATTGGCCGTGCAGGCAGTGGCGCAAGTGACCGGCGTCGACATCGAGCGTCAGGCGCCAGCCGTCGATGTCGACCTGTACAAGGTTCGACGTGCAGTATTCATCGACTCGCTTGAAGGTGCGAATACCCTGGGCGGCATCGCGCAACGGCTGGTAAACCTCGCGGGCGGTGAGGGCGGGCACAGGTGTCTCCGGGGTGAAATCGGGGGGAGGCACAGGATAGATCATCAGCCTGCTCATGAGGCCTAATGCTGTTCACTTAAGAGATAGAGCGAGCAATAAATAACCTGTGGCGAGGGAGCTTGCTCCCGCTGGACTGCGCAGCAGTCCCCTGCTCTTTAGGGAAAAGAAGGGGCCGCTTCGCGCCCCAGCGGGACGGTGCGGCGATCCGACAAGCTCCCTCGCCACAGATACGGTGTTTGTCCTTAAGTGAGCAGCATTAGGCTCATGAGACCGGGCTTCACGCTGCGAGCCACCAGCGGCCCTGCAACAATGAAACAGCCCGGAGTTTCGGTCTAAACCACCTGCACATTCTGAGCAGTACTCGCCACGCCATGACAACCGCAGGCCAGGAGATGGCCTTGCAATACCACCGGAATGCCGTTCATACGCCGGCGCGGATGCCCTTCGACGAAGGCAAACTCGCCCAGATGCAGTGGGCAGGAAGCCTTGTCGCCCAACACCGCCGGGGTTTTTCCATTGAGGGTATGCGTGCCTTCGAGCTGGCAGGAAACCACGGTGCCACCGCTGCTGGTGGTGTCGCCCAGGCAAATGGGATGGCTCATGTTCTGGGTACGCCGCCGTTAGGGGCGCCGAACTTGAACGGGTCGGCACCTCGGTTCTCGCGGTTCTTCGCTTTGCGCGCCTCGTCTGGCGGGCGGATCATCTGTACCGTCAGGCTGCCATCCTGGCCGGCGTAGACCACCGCGCTGGCTCCGCCGTCCAGGTAACTGGCAATGGTCGCCAGGTTGATTTCCACCAATGCCCCACTGACCCCGGTATTGCCCAGACGCCGACCGATGTCGTAACCCTCATCGACATTGCCCAGTTCGATCCCATGGCCGTCCGTATTCAGGCCGTGCAAGGCCATGGTCAGGGCAATTTCAGCGTCCCGGTTGTCGGTGGTGTCATAGAACACGCGGACCGGCTTTTGCCCTTTGGGTAACGTCTCCAGGGCCTGTAGCCAGCCTGCCTGCAGGGCTTTGGCCTGCAAGGCCGGTTTCAGCCGCTGGCCGTGTTCATCCTGCATCGAGACCTTGATTGGTCGGTGCAAGTAACCCAGCACTGGCGCGGCGTCGAACTCTTTGACCTGGTGTTGGGCCCAGCGGATGGGTAGCCATGGGGAGGGTTCGAACTCTCCTGGCCCGCGGTTGCTGATGGTTTGCCAGAGGGTGGGGAGTTGGGATTGCCAGTAGGCGGTGGACATGGTGCCGGGGGCATCGGGGTTTGCAAAACCCTTGGCACGCTCCGCCTCTTCGTACACATCTCGAAATTCACGGGAATGCTTCCAGTAATATGCCCAAAGTTTGCCCAGATCAGTGTTTTTGTTTTGGTTGTCCTCACGCTCGTGAGTGGCATAACGGCGAATGTACCGATCCACCCGATCCGAGCGAGTGACCAGCAGCCCGGTCATGCTTTCGTACACCGTGGGAACGACGTGGCCGTTCTGCAACCCCGGGGTACCAGGCTTGCGATAGACATCCCGCGTCACGTCACCGTCCCGACTCGCGATCAGCGCCTGTGGAACTTGGGGGTTATCGTCAAAAAACTGAAACAGCCGCTCGATCATGCCTTGTGCATGGGTGGTGCTTTCATCGTCCTGCCAGAGAAACTGGGTAACCCCCAATGTCGCCGCATTACGGCCTGAATTGATCAAGCCGGCGGCCCGGTAGCCTTTCTCATAAGGGTCTGGGGGACCTAGCGCAAACACCGGGATTGGCCAATACGCGACTGACTCGCCTGCTGAATGCTTAAAGGCGACACGGATCTTGATATCTCTGCTGATCCTTCGGGAGTCCAGTGAGTCCGTATAATCCTTGGGGTCTCGTGAGTAAATCGACGCAAAGTTGTTATTTTTCTTCTTGATGAACTGCCAGATTTCCGATTGGTGATCCTGGTAGATCCCAAGTCCTACCCCGCGGATTTCCAATGCATAAGTCCGTACTTGCGTGGCTTGCTGCTCGTTGATTTGCGCGATGACGTTGGCTTTATAGGCGGCAAGCCCCGCCTTTTCACTGGCCACGGCTTTGCCCCACCAGTGAGCGCTGAAAATCAGCAGCAAGGGCCCCAGAATAGCGGCGATACCCCAGCGCAGTACCGGGTTGATGACACGAAGTTCCACGTCAGATAACCCGTACGTTCAAAGCATGGCTCGCCACGCCATGACAACCGCAGGCCAGGAGATGGCCTTGCAATACCACCGGAATGCCGTTCATACGCCGGCGCGAATGCCCTTCGACGAAGGCAAACTCGCCCAGATGCAGCGGACAGGAAGCCTTGTCGCCCAACACCGCCGGGGTTTTTCCATTGAGGGTATGCGTGCCTTCGAGCTGGCAGGAAACCACGGTGCCACCGCTGCTGGTGGCGTCACCCAGGCAAATGGGAGGGCTCATGGTTTGTTTCCCGGCATACGAAATCTGAACGGATCGGCGCCGTGGGTTTGCTGGTTCTTCGCTTTGCGGGCCTCGTCTGGCGGGCGGACCATTTGCACGGTGACACTGCCGTCTTCGCCGGTGTACACCACCGCGCTGACACCACCCTCCTGATAGCTGGCAATCGTGGCCAGGTTGATTTCGACCAGGGCGCTACTGACGCCGGTGTTGCCCAGGCGTCGGCCGATGTCGTAGCCCTCGTCGACATTGCCCAGCTCGAGGCCGGTTCCATCGCTGTTCAGGCTGTGCAGTGCGATGGTCAGGGCGATCTCGCCAGGGGTGTTGTCGGTGCTGTCGTAAAACACCCGCGCCGGTTTTTCACTGTTGGGCAGGGTTTCCAGTGCCTGCAGCCAGCCTGCTTGCAGGGCCTTGGCCTGTAGCGCGGGTTTGAGCGGTTTGCCGTTGTCGTCGTGCATCAGGACTTTGATCGGGCGGTGCAGGTAGCCCAACACCGGGGCTTTATCGAACTCCTTGACTTGATGCTCGGCCCAGCGCACCGGCAGCCATGCGGAGGGTTCGAAATAACCGGGCCCTCGGTTGCTCAGGGTTTGCCAGAGGCTGGGGAGTTGGGATTGCCAGTAGGTGGAGGACATGGTGCCGGGGCCGTAGGGATTCTTGATCCCCTCGGCACGTTTGGCTTCTTTATATACATTTCTAAATAGCGGCGAATGTTTCCAGTAAAACGCCCACAACTTGCCCATGTCGGTGTTTGTGTTCTGGTTGTCCTCGGAATCGTGGGTGGCAAAGGGGCGGATGTAGCGGTCTACCCGATCTGACCGGGTGAGCAGTAGACCAGTCATACTTTCGTACACCGTTGGCACGGCATGGACATCTTGTAGACCTGGTGTGCCGGCCACGCGAAGACCACTTCGGGTCACATCACCATCCTCGCTCACAATCAATGCTTGCGGTACCTGTGGATTGTCATCAAAGAACTTGTACAGCCGCTCGATTATGCTTTGGGCATGGGTGGTGTTGTCCGCGTCCTGCCAGAGGAACAGCGTGACACCCAAGGTAGCGGCATTGCGTCCACCCAGAATATTTGCGGCGGCGCCCGTGTCTTCAGGTTGTTTGGGTGGCGCTATCGCAAACACCGGGATCGGCCAATAGGCCACCGAGTCACTAGCTGAATGCTTGAACGCGACACGGGTGTTGATTCTCGCTGTGATCTCTCGAGAGTTCACGGAAGTGTCGTAATCCTTGGGGTCTCGTGAATAGATCGAAGTGAAATTGTTGTTGGTCTTTTTGATTTCTCGCCAAATTGAAGATTGATGCCAATTGTCGACTGCGAGTCCAACTCCCCGTATTTCCAATGCATAAGTGCGCTTCTGGGTCGCATTGTGCTCGGCTCTCTCGGCCATAATTTTTGATTTGTAGGCCTTGAGTTCTGCTTCTTCGTAAGTTACCGCCTTACCAAACCAGTGCCCGCTGTAGGTCAACACTAACGCACCGAAAATACTTGCTATTCCCTTAAGCATCACGGTGCTCATATCCCCCAACTCCCCGTTTTCAGCCTGTGCTGTGTAGATGATGACAAGTAAAAAACCAAGCCAAATAGCTGTCAGTATCCCCGTAGTCCAGAGATAGCCTTTCAGCTTCGGCCGCTGTGATTTGTCCTGCCGGCGATCTCTCATTGAGACATTCCTTTTCTCGGAACAGGCAAAACCAAACTTGGCGGCGTCAACGACACCAAGTCTATCGAGGGGAACTCACCCTCGTCGTAATACAAATAACTGGCCTCCACTAATGTTTGAGCCTTTTCACTCAGTTGTGCCCAGCCTTCCATGTTCATGACTTTATCGAACCGCTTTTTGTCCATCTTCCAATCCGCAATCGCCACCAACACCTCCCGCATCACCGGATCATCCAGACACCTGGCCTGCCCAATCGCAATGTCCATCGCCGTCACCCAGCGATGGTTCTCCGGGCTGCGCAATACAGCCGAGTGATAGCTGTTGTCAGTCCATTCCTTCTGGTCAACCTGCATGCGTGCACGGATTTCGTTAGGGGTTTCCTCACGGTAGATGCGGTAGTGGTCCTTACGATTGAGCATCGGGTTGCCGGACACTGGCGTCTGGCGCAGGGCCCGGGTCTGGTCGTCGGGCTCTTTGCCGTGATTCCAGCGAACAAGTCCATCGTCCAGGTCGAGTCGCTTGTCACTCTTGGTCACGTAAATCCATTTGAAAGTGGCACCGGGGTTGCCCAATGCAGCGTTTTGCGACACCGCATCCGGTCGATCCTTTCCGGTCTGATGGGTAGACCCCGTCACGGCTTCGCCGCCAAACATCTGCGGTGCATGGGGTGGGTGCAGTTGTTCGGCATTGATGGTGCGTTCCTGGCCTTCACGGATCCCTGTTTGCGAGGCTATCGCTGCGACCGAGCCGCCACCGGGATAGCGCGGCTCGCCTTCTGCACGGGTGAGGTCCGCTTGCGGCGGTTTGCCAACCAGTACCGGCTCGCCGTCACGCAGGCGCTTGGTCCACAGGCGCTGGTAGAAGCGCATGGACTGCAGCGCGGTCATGGCCGGCTGGCCATCGGGCAGTTCGTCCGGCACGCCGTAAGTGCCGATGCCTTGCACATCATCCAGCGCTACGGTGGTGTCGTCCGGGCAGAAATACAGGTAAACCTTGCCGCGGTTGTCGCGCTCGGGAAACACCAGGGTGTTCCCGTCAGCGCCCAGGCGCTGGCCTTGTTCGGGTGACCAGCGCGGCCCCGTGCGACCGCCATAACCCGGTACGCCACAGCGCACGGCACTGAGGGGTGGTTGCGTATGGGGGGATTGAGTGGTGTGTTGCACGATGTCGATCAGGGTCTGCAGGGTTCGCATATTTTTCGGCGTCGCGTCCGGCAGTACCGAATAGGGCGAGGCCACCATGATTGCGCAGTCGGCACAGCGTTCACCGCGATCCACCAGCATGGCCTGGGCGAGCAAGGTGATCAGCGTGCCCTGGCTGTGCCCCATGATGGTGATGGTCTCGTCGGGTGAGACGCGGCGGATCTCGCTGACCAGCATCGCCAGCCGGGTCGCGGCCAGCACGAAATACCGCCGATGCGGCGCCTTGCCCATGTACAGGGAGTTAGGCATGGTGGGTTGAACCCAATGGCGCAGCCATTTGCCGAACCCTTCTTCGTACATCCCCAGCAAATTGTTGGTGGCGTTAGCGAAAAATCCGCCGCCTTTGGCAAAATGGCGGTCCAGACGATTGTCGAACCTGTCCAGGAATTGATCGCGCAACCGGGCCGGATCGCCATTTTTATCGCGTTTGATTTCGCCGGGTTCGGCCCGGTAGCCCCAATAAAACGGAATCAACAGGCTGCGGGTCTTGGGGGCCTCGGTGTCGCGCTGGTAGAGGTAAGTATCCGGATCGTCGAGTATTTGCCCTTCGTTGTCCTTCCACGCCTTCCTGGGCGTACTGTTAGCCTGGTTGTACTTGGCCCCATACCGCCCCGCCTTCAAATCCGGCCGATCCAGCCGCTCGTTAACCCCCTGGCACAACCCGATTTCCACCGACTCATAGGATGCCCCGGGGTCATTCACGCCGTGCAGGAAAATCACCACGCCTGGCAGGTCTCGCGGCACAGCAGTATTGCGATCCGTGGATCTATTGGGCAGCAAACGACTCGTGCCGGTGGCGATCACTGTGTTGTCCGTATAGCTCATGCTTTCCATATCCTTTTGAAATCATGTTCCTGTCGTCGATCACTGGGTCGACACTTTCCTTAGCTGCCGTCGGTACGGGTGTCTGGTCCGATGCTGGGGTCAAAAGGGCCTGATGCGTCCGCCCCGGTACTGTTCGAGCCCGGGTTCGCTACCTGGTGGGATGAGTTGCGAAAAACCTCGAGATTGGCGAGCTGCATCTCTGTTCTCTGGAGCAACTCGGTTAGTCCATCAGTACCCGTGATGCCTTGCACGAGGCTGCCGTCTTCCAGGGCGATTTTGTAGGGTTGACCTTGAACAATTGCGGCTGGATCACCTTCGTAGTGCAGTCGATGCCGTTGGTCCGCGCCGTCCCGACCGAAAACAGGAACGGCAGCACTGTCGGTCTTGGGCCCCACCCAGTCATGCTCGCCGGCATGCACAACGGCCTTGCCCTGCGTTCCGATCTCGACCCCGCTACCGATCCTGATGTAGCTGCCGTCATCGGCCACCAGGCGGATGGTGGGGGCGGTGATGAGCACTTCGCCTTCGGCTGCCGACAGGTGCAGGTTCTTTTGCGCATTGAGCACCATGTCGTCGTCCTGGGCCTGCACCAGCACCTTGCCGCGATTGGCGATGGCGCTGATGCCGTCGTCCTGGGCGAATGCGCTGATGCCTTTGCCGGCTTGCAGGCGCATGGCCGCGCCGCTGCTCAGCTGCAAATGATCCTGGGCGGTGGTGTCATGGTTTTCTCCGGCGTAATGCACCTGCGAGCGCGGTGTGGCGCTGGCAATGCCGGCTTCAGCCGCCACCGCGACCACCGGATCGCCCGGACTGTTGCTGGTCGGTTCAGGCCATTGACTCAACGACTGTCGCAACGCCTCGATGCCCAGGGTGTCGATCTTCGGGCTGCCACGGGCAGCGGCGGTCTGGCCGAGGGCCTGGAACAGTTCGCCGCACTCGGCCAACAGCTTGAGCAGTTCTTCGCGGTCCAGCTGTGAGCCCTGGGCATCGTGGCGAGCGTAGGTGGTCAACAACAGCCCTTGGGCCGCCCGCAGGGCAATCGCGGCATCGCTGCGCAGTTCGGCGCCCTGGCCGCGTGCCTGGGCCTGCCCGTCGGTTCGCGGCGTGACAAGCTTGCCCAGGTTCAGCGCGGTGGCCTGATGGGTCGTGCCCAGTCGGGTGCGCAACGCGCCGGGTGTATCGTCGAAGAGCAGTTCGTTGAAGCCCTGGCCCTGATGTTCCCGGGTCTGGATCCCGGATAAGGTTCGATTGCCCGGCAACCCCGTGGCGTTACTGAAGTGCGGCGGAAAATGGTCGGCGTTGTAGAGCACCGACGTCACCAGGGGGCGGTCGATGTCGCCGCCGAGGAAGGTCACCAGCACTTCCTGACCGATGCGCGGCAAAAACTGATGGCCGAAGCCGGCGCCGCCACTGGGCATGGCGACCCTTAGCCAGGTCGTGCCCTGGGCGGGGTCCTGCGCCCGCTGCCAATGAAAGCGCACTTGCACGCGCGCCAGCTCGTCGGTGAAAACCTCCTCACCTTCCGGGCCCACCACAATGGCGGTGAGTGGCCCGGAAATCGTCGGCCTTGGCGTAATGATCGGTGGGCGAAAGGCAATCTTGTGGCGGATGCAGACGAAACTGTTGTCGTAGCTCGCCGGTTGATCCGTCAGGTAGTTGTTGCGGCCCTGGTGCTCCACCTTGAGCAGGAGGAACTGACGATCATCCACGGGATCAGCATCGTGATCGAAGTGTTGGGTCAGTTCGAAGGTGTAGCCCGGCAGCATGGCGCGACAGTTGCTGGCGCCCTCAAACGTCTTGCCCTGTACCTCCAGGGCTTCGAGTCGATGCCGCACCAGCGCTTCGCCATCTGCAGGCATACCGTGGCTGTAATGACCGGGAAAGTCGTAGATCTCGTAGGCTGGCACATCACCCTGGACGTTGAGGCTGGGCATGCTGACCGGCAGCGGATTGCGCGGTTGCCGGTAGTCGAACGTCCGGATGGCCATCTTGCCGGACTGCAGAACCCGATGGCTGCTCCATCGGGTGATCGAGTCGGCAGTCTCGGTGACCGCCGCGCTGTGGTAGCGGATCCGCGGTTGCCCGGCCAGCGGCTCAAGGTGGCGGGAATGGTCGGTGATGATCAGGCGGTGTTCTTGCTTCGTATGCTCGAAGTAGAACAACAAGCCCTCACGTTCCAGCAGGCGCAGGACGAAATCCAGATCGCTCTCGCGGTATTGCGTGATGTAGCTGTGGGACTTGAGCGGCTGCTCCAGGCGGAACTCGAACCTGGGCAGCACGCCATAGTGGGCGAACACCGTGCGCAGGATGTCTTCGATGCTCTGCTCTTGAAAGATCCGCGAGTCGACGCGTCGCGACAGCATCCACAGCCAGGGGCTCAAGGTGGCCGAATAGTAAGCCAGGCCGCCGTCACTGTTCTGCAGGCTGAATCGACTGATGTAGCCGTGAATGTAACGCGCCTCGCCGGTCGCCAATTCAATCTCGAGTGACGCCGGTTGCCCCATTAACGACTTGAGTTCCAGTCGCGCATCCTGACTGATCAGCGACAGCTCGAAACTGAATAGTGTCGACAAGCCCTCGGCGCCGGAAAAGTGCTCGAGCAGCAGCTCCTGCTGGTTCGCAATCGGGGAGGTGAACCTGATCAGACGCCGGTTCTGTGGCGAGGATATTTTTGTCAGTTCCATTAACAAGCTTCCTGCGGCATAAGCAACCCGTGGTCACCCCAGGACCTGCGCATCCATGCTCCTGGGGAAACCCAAAGGCGGCAATTAAGTCGCTTGTGAAATAGCTTGTATGTAGGACGCTTCCTTTTTTAGATGTGGATTTGTCGGCGCAATCGCGATCGACACAGTGGCGCTGTACGTTTTTTGGTCCTGAAGCAGGCGTGAACCTGTTTCAGGACTGGACTAAATGCACGCAGCGGCCATCAAGCCCCGGCTTGTTTGTTCAACGCCGCTTCCGCCGCGGCAATTTCAGCCTGGCGCTTGACGATCATGTCGCCCACCGGTGGGCCCTGGAAGCGCCGGGCTTCAAAACCGAACCAGACGATGGCGGTCAGCACCAGGAAACCGATGGTGATGTACAGCGCCCAATCGTTCGGTGGCTGGATGCCGATGACGAATATGATGATCATCGACAGGATCGAGAGGATGGCGAACACCGAGTACCAGAATCGTCCCATGTTCCATGGCCCCATGGTCGGCCACTTCGATGTTCCGTAGGTAAACAGGCCGAGCACGATGGGAATGGCGAAGGAGAAGAACAGGAAGATCACCGTGCAGGACACCACGATCGTATAGACCGGCGTTGCCCCGACCGAGATCACCGACGAGCCCCAGTCGAACAGGACGGCAAGGGTGGCACCGGTCCAGATGGCCGCCACCGGGCTGCGAAAGGTCGGCGAGACGGAGGACAGGGCTTTGGAGCAGGGCAGGCCACCGTCCCGGGAGAAGGCGAAGATCATGCGCGAAACCGAGGTGACGGTGGCCAGTCCGCAGAGCACCTGCGAGATGAAAATCGCCACGAAAAGCACCAGTTTCAAGGTCGGGTTGACCTGGGTGTTCATGGCCCAGAAAAACACGTTCCAGCCTTGCTTGGCCGCCTCGTCCATGTTCGGCAGCATCAGCACGAACGCGCTGAGCATCAGCCAGCCGAACAGCAACGACCAGACCACCGACATGACCATGCCGCGGGGCACCGACATGGCCGCGTTGCGGGTTTCCTCGGAGGTATGCGCCGAGGCGTCATAGCCGGTGATGGTGTAGATCGGCAACAGCAGGCCGAGCATGAAAACCCAGCCGTTCGAGACTTGCGGCCAGACGTTGCCGCCCGCTTCGCCGGAATAGTTGCCAAAGGTCCACAACCGCGCGAATTCATAGCTGGGTGCCGAGATCAGGCAGACGATGGTCAGCGCCAGCGCCGTGGCGAAGATCAGGTAGCCGGAGAAATCGGTGAGCTTGGCGGTCAGGCCGATACCCAAGTGGTTGCACAAGGCCTGCAGGCCCGTGAGGATTGCCAGGAAAATCACCCTGACCGTGGTCGTGTCCTCCATGCCCAGTGCCGGTCCGAAGGCACCGAAAAAGAAGTAATAGGTACCGACGTTGATCGCGCCCAGCACCGTGACCAGTCCCAGCAGGTTGAACCACGCGGTCAGCCAGCCGGTGAAGCGGTTACCGAGGATCGAGCCCCAGTGGTACAGGCCGCCGGCGGTGGGGTAGGCCGAGGAAATCTGCGCCATGGCCATGGCGAATACTCCGGAGATCAGGCAGCCGATCGGCCAGCCGATGCCGATGGATATGCCACCGGCGCCCGAGGTGCCCTGGGCCAGTGAGTTGATGCCACCGGAGAGGATGCAGATGATCGAAAAGGAAATGGCGAAGTTGGAGAAAACCCCCATTCGTCGTGAGAGTTGCTGGGCGTAGCCCATGCTGTGCAGCACCTTGACGTCATCGTCGTGGGTTTCGGTGCCCGGCTGGCTTGTTGGGTTCATTGTTGTGTGCCCCTTTTCAGGTATTGGACAGGCCGAACTGAGCCGCCGTAGGCTCGACCTTGGTTTTCTGTAGGAGCGAGCCTGCTCGCGATGGACTTGAGAATGACGCGGGGTGTCAGGCTCCCCGCGTCATCGTTGACGTCCATCGCGAGCAGGCTCGCTCCTACAGACGGCCGTGAAGTGCCGCGTCGAAAATCTTTGCCACGCCGTCCCGGGTCAAAGGCAGCGGGTTGCCGCCGGCCGAGGGGTCGACAATCGCCATGTCCGCAATCAGGTCGGCCTGCCGGTCATCCACGCCCAGTTCAACCAGGGTATGGGGCACGCCGATGTCCTTGCGCAGCTTGAGGACGAAGGCCAGGAAACTGTCGAACCCCGGCGAGGGCAGACGCAGGTACGCCGCCAGGCGAGTGATGCGCTCCTCGATGGCCGTGCGATTGAATTGCAGGACATAGGGCATGAAAGTGGCGTTGGTCATGCCGTGATGGGTGTCGTACAGCGCACCCACCGGATGGGAGAGCGCATGCATCCCGCCCAGGCCTTTCTGGAATGCCGTGGCGCCCATGGCCGCCGCCGCAAGCATTTGCGCGCGCGCCTCGAGGTCCGACGGCGTGTGTACCGCTTTCACCAGGGCGTTGGCCACCAGGCGCATGCCTTCCACCGCAATGCCATCGGCCAGGGGATGAAAACCGGGGGCGCAGTAGGCTTCCAGGCAATGGGATAACGCGTCCATGCCCGTGCCGGCGGTGACTTTGGCTGGCATGCCGACGGTGAGGGCGGGGTCACTGATGACCACGCGCGGCATCATTTTCGGGTGGAAGATGATGCGTTTGGTGTGGGTGCGCTCGTCGATGATCACCGCCGCACGCCCGACTTCCGAGCCGGTCCCGGCCGTGGTCGGCACGGCAATGACCGGGGCGATGCGGCTGTCGTCGGCGCGGGTCCAATAGTCGCCGATGTCTTCGAAGTCCCAGACCGGGCGCGTCTGGCCGCTCATGAAGGCAATCAGCTTGCCCATGTCCAGGCCACTGCCGCCGCCGAAGGCGATCACACCGTCATGTTTGCCGGCACGCCAGGCGTCGAGCCCGCCGGCCAGGTTGGCTTCGACCGGGTTGGGCTTGAGGTCACAGAACAACGCCACACCCAGGCCGGCGGCGCGCAGCGCGTCCAGTGCCGACGTGGTGATCGGCGCGCGCGCCAGGCCGCTGTCGGTGACCAGCAAGGGTCGCTGGATCCCCTGGCTGCGACAGACATCGGCCAGCTCGGCAATGCGCCCGACACCGAAACGAACGCTCGTGGGGTAGTTCCAGTTTCCTGTCAGGTTCATGGTCTACACCTCGTGACGCAGATGAAAGGATTTGGCCCGGGTCAGGTGCTCGTAGCCCAGTGGCGACAGGGTGACGCCGCGCCCGCTGTTCTTCACGCCGGTCCAGGCCAGCGCCGGGTCCAGGTAATCGCAGCGGTTCATGAACAGCGTGCCGGTGGCGACCTGGTTGCCCAGGCGTTCGGCCGCTGCGAGGTCCCGGGTCCAGATGGACGCGCTGAGCCCGAACTCACTGTCGTTCATCAAGGCGATGGCCTCGTCATCGCTGGCCACCGGCATGATGCCGACCACCGGGCCAAAACTTTCATCGCGCATGACCGACATTTGATGGCTGACATCGACCAGGACCTGCGGCGCGAGGTAGGCGCTGCCCGGCACGTCGGCGCTGAAGGCCTGCGGATCGATCAGCGCCGTCGCGCCCTGGGCCAGTGCTTCGGCGATCTGGCCACGCACGAAAAATGCGGCGCCCGGTGTCACCATCGGACCGAGGGTGGTGGCTTCGTCCAGCGGGTTGCCCAGCACGTACTGGCGGGTCAGTTCGGCGAAGCGCTCGACAAACACCGGGAAGATTTTCTGGTCGACGTAGATGCGTTCCACCGCGCAGCAACTCTGCCCGGAATTGAAGAAACTGCCGTCCACCAGGTTCTCCACCGCATGCTCGAGGTTGGCGTCAGCCCGCACGTAGGCCGGATCCTTGCCGCCGAGCTCCAGGCCCACGCCGATGAAGCGTCCCGTGGCGGCGCTTTCCATGGCCTTGCCGGCATCGACTGAACCGGTGAAGTTGACCTGCTGTACCCGACCCGAATCAATGATCGCGGCGGTCTGCCGATGATCGAGCAGCAGGTTGTGGAACAGGCCATCCGGCAGATGGGCGCGGCGCATGGCCTCGGCGAAACGCTCGCCCACCAGCAGCGTCTGCGACGCATGCTTGAGGATCACGCTGTTGCCGGCCATCAGCGCCGGGATGATCGTGTTCACCGCGGTCAAATAGGGGTAGTTCCACGGCGCGACCACCAGCACCGTGCCCAGCGGCTCGCGTTTGATGTAGCGTCGAAAACCCGCCACAGGCTCCGGCTCTATATCGGCCAGCGCTTGCGGCGCGATGGCGATCATGTGCCGGGCGCGTTCGGCAAATCCCCGCAGTTCGCCGGCGCCATAGCGCACCGGGCGACCCATCTGCCAGGCCAGTTCCGGCACGATGTCCGCCTGCATCGACAACATCGCGTCCACTGCGGCGCTGCACAATGCTGCGCGTTCGCTCAGTGAGCGGCGTTGCCATGCCGCCTGGGCGCTGGCAGCGGCGTTCAGCGCCTGCTCGACCTGCGCGGCATCGGCCATCTCTCGTTCGACGTACACCCGGCCATCGACCGGGGAGATCAATTGCACCTTCGCAGTCATGATGTTCTCAATAGCGCTCGAAGCCGCGCTGCAGTTCCCAGTCGGTGATTCGCCGGTCGTACTCTTTCTGTTCCCACTCGGCGGTGTGCACGTAATGGTCGACCACCTCATCGCCGAACGCCTCGCGCAACATGGCGGAGGCCTTGAGGGCGGCGCTCGCATCGCGCAGGGTCTTGGACACTTCCGGCAAATGCTCGTCCTGGTAGGCATCCCCTTCGAATGGCGGGACGAGATCGAGCTTTTCGTCGATGCCAGCCAGACCCGCCGCGATCAACGCGGCGAAGGCCAGATAGGGGTTGAGGTCGGCGCCGCCGATGCGGCATTCGATGCGGATCGACTTGCTGCCTTCGGCGCACAAGCGAAAGCCCGCGGTGCGATTGTCGCGGCTCCACACCGCCCGCGTCGGCGCAAAGGTGCCGGCCTGGAAGCGCTTGTAGGAGTTGATGTAGGGCGCGAGAAAACAGGTGATGTCGTTGGCGTACTTGAGCTGCCCGGCAACCCAGGCACGCATCAGTTTCGACATGCCGAACTCGGCTTTCGCGTCGAAGAACAGCGGCTTCTTCGCGTTCTTGTCCCACAGCGAATTATGGATGTGACTGCTGGAACCGGCGGCGTCGTAACGCCACTTGGCCATGAAGGTGATCGCCTTGCCCTGCAACTGCGCGATCTCTTTGCAGGCGTGCTTGATGATGACGTGGTGGTCGGCCATGGTCATGGCATCGGCGTAGCGGATGTTGATCTCTTCCTGGCCCGGGCCCCATTCGCCCTTGGAGTTTTCCACGGGAATGCCCGAGGCCTGCAGATGCTTGCGAATCGCCCGCAGCACCGGCTCTTCGCGGGTGGTCTGGAGGATGTTGTAGTCCTCGATGTAATGGCCGGCGGTTTTCGGTTTGTGATAATTGCGCTTGTGGATCGCCTCGTAGCTCTCATCGAACAGATAGAACTCGAGTTCCGAGGCAAACATGCCGGTATAGCCGCGCTCGCGCAGACGCTCGACCTGCTTTTTCAGAATTGCCCGCGGACTGTGGGGCAGGTCCTGGCGATGGTGATGATCGAGCACGTCGCACAGCACCAGCGCCGTGCACTCAAGCCAGGGCACGCGCCGCAGGGTGGACATGTCGGGCTTGAGCACGAAATCGCCGTAGCCCTTGCTCCAGCTGGCCGCGGCGTAACCCGGCACCGGCTCCATGTCGATGTCGTCGGCCAACAGGTAGTTGCAGCAATGGGTTTCTTCGTGGCCGCTGTCGATGAAAAACTCGACCTGGAAGCGCTTGCCAACCAGGCGTCCCTGCATGTCGACCATGCAGACCAGCACGGTGTCGATTTCGCCGGCGGCAGCGGCGCGTTTGAGTGCATCAAAGCTGAGGAGGGGCTCGGTCATCACGGCAATCCTGCGTGAAAGGTTTTGGCCAGTCTGAGATCGCTGTTGCAGACGCTCTCCAGAAACACCAAAACCTGCAGAACCGAGCATCATGAGCAACGAGTTGCTCAAAGCTTAGCCTACCGTAGCAATGTGCAACTATTGTAGGAGCGAGCTTGCTCGCGATGGACTTGAGGACACCGCGTTTAATCAGGTAACCCGCGTCATCGTTGACGACCATCGCGAGCAGGCTCGCTCCTACAGGTCAAGGGTGGGCGCGTTTACTCCGGCAATCCCGCCAGGCGCAATCCATCGACGAAACGGGCGAAATCCTCAGGCCGTTGAATGGGCAGCCAGTCCTTGAGGGCGCACAGGCGCAAAGAGGGATCCAGCGCTAGCAGGCGTTGCATCGCCAGATTCGCTTTGTCCATTCGACCACCGAGCGCGTGACTGGCCGCCACCAGTGCCGCGGCGACCAGCAGGCTGGGCAGGTTGCCCAGTGCCTTGTCCGCCCAGGCCGCAGCGGCATCGAAGTCCCCGGCGAAGAAATGCGCGAGCGCCATGCCGACCTGCATCCTGAACATTTCCGGGTCCAGCGGGCTCAAGCGAACGGCATGGTTCAGGTGCTCGATGGCCGCGTCCGTTTCACCGCGCAGTGCCCGCAGGATACCGCCGAGAAACCAGGCGGGGGCGAGGTTGGGATTGAGCAGGCGTGCCCGATCGAGCAGTGCAATGCCGCCGTCGACTTCGCCGGCGAGGTGGGCCAGCGCATGTCCGCCCCGGGTCAACGCGACGGCATCATCGCGGCCGAGGGTCACCGCCTGCCGCGCCAGCCGTATGCCCTCGGCGATTTCTGCAGGCCGATCGCCCATCCAGCCATTGAGCTTGCGCCAGAAGTGGCACCAGGCAGCCATACCATAGGCCGAGGCAAATTCCCCATCGAGCTCGATGGCCTGGTAGAACATCGGCAGGGCCTGCTCGATGGCTTCCCGGCCGCCGCTGTGCAGTTTTGCCATGCCCCGCAGGTAGTAGTCGTAGGCGTCCAGGCTATCCGTCGGCTTGCGCTTGGCGCGTTCGATTTCTGCCCGCTCCAGTTGTGGCGCGATCGCGCCGACGACGCTTTCGGTGATTTGGTCCTGCAGCTCGAAGATATCGTCCAGCAGGCCTTCGAAGCGCTCGGCCCAGAGGTGCGTACCGCTTGTCGCGTCGATCAGTTGCCCGGTAATGCGCAGCTTGTTCCCGCTCTTGCGCACGCTGCCTTCGAGCACGTAGCGCACGCCCAGCGCCTGGCCAACGCCTTGGGCGTCCACCGTCTGGCCCTTGTAGGTGAAGCTCGAATTGCGTGCGATGACGAACAGCCAGCGAAGACGGGACAGGGCGGCGATGATGTCCTCCACGACGCCGTCGGCGAAGTATTCCTGCTCCGGATCGCCGCTCAGGTTCTGGAAGGGCAGGACGGTGATCGAGGGTTTTTCCGGCAGGACCAGCGCCGGGGAGGGGGTTGGCTTCGGGGCGGCGGTCGGGTGTTCATCGCTCTCGGGCTGTCGCGCTTGTCCGGTCGAGTCGCCATTGATCCGGCCAACGAAGCGGTAGCCTTTGCGGGCGACGGTGCGTACCAGGCGCTGCTCCTCACCGGTATCGCCGATGGCCTTGCGCACGGCATTGATGTGGCTGGTGATGGTCGATTCCGAAACGATCCGGTCGCCCCACACCGCCTTGAGCAATTCGTCCTTGCTGACGACGCGGTCGGGATTGTTGACGAACAGCAGCAACAGGTCGAAGACCTGCGGTCCGACGGCCACGACTTGCCCGCGCTGGGTCAGCTCCCGGCGTTCCTGATCGAGTACGTAGTCTTCAAAACTGAATGGCAAGTCGGGCATCCCCTGGCGAAGCGCCCTCAACTCCGTGTCCCAGGCGGCTGATTGGTAACTGGGAAAGATGATACGGCAGCTCGACAGCCGCTGCACCGTCGGCGGCAAGGAAGGCTGGACGAACGTCAGTTGCCTTGGACAAAAATCCAAGCGCTCTCCAAGGCAAACCCAAGGACTTGCCTGGCGCGTGCAGGCAATCTCTCTACACCGACGCAATGGTTGCCGTCGACAAGTGGAGAACAGTCATGAAGATCGTCGTCATCGGAGGCTCCGGCCTCATCGGATCGAAACTTGTGAACACCCTTCGCGAGCGCGGCCATGATGCGCTCGCCGCCAGCCCCAGCACGGGCGTGAACAGCATCACCCGCGAAGGCCTGGCCGAAGCGATGGATGGTGCTGACGTGGTGGTCGACGTGGCGAACGCGCCATCGTGGGAGGACCAGGCCGTTCTCGATTTCTTCCAGACCTCCAGCCGTAACCTGCTGGCCGCCGAAGCCGCCGCCGGAGTTCATCATCATGTTGCCTTGTCGATTGTCGGCAGCGAACGGCTTCCCGATACCGGTTACTTCCGGGCCAAGGTCGCGCAGGAAGCCCTTATCAAGGCGTCCAGCATTCCCTACACCATTGTGCGTGCCACGCAGTTCTCCGAGTTTGCCGGCGGCATTGTCCAGTCGTTCGCCGTTGGCGATGAGATTCATGCGTCCCCGGCGCTGATCCAGCCGATAGCGTCCGACGACGTGGTAGCGGCGCTGGCCGATGTCGTGCTGGCAGCGCCGCTCAATGGCACCGTTGAAGTCGGCGGTCCGGAAACCATGCCGATCGACGAACTGGCCAGGCGCTATCTGCGAGCCACCCAGGACAGCCGCAAGGTCGTGCCGGACGTACATGCCCGTTACTTCGGCGCCGTGCTCAACGATCAATCGCTGGTCACCGGCAAGAACGCACGCCTGGGGGCGATCCGCTTCGACGACTGGCTGGCCCGGTCGACAGCGCAGTAACGCATCGCACCCTCACATATACCTACCCATCCAGGAGAAATCCCATGGTTACCCGATTGCTAATGGCCGCTGTCTTCGCCGCGCTCTCGATCAGCGCCGTCTCGGCCGCCGAGCCGCCCCCCGGCAAGGTGACGGTGGTGTTCGACCGTCCCATTCCCAACATCCCTGGCAAGAGCATGAGGGGCGTGGTCGTCGAGTATGGGCCGGGTGCCGCGTCGCCGGCCCACACCCATCCGAAAACGGCTTTCATCTATGCGACGGTGCTGGAAGGCTCGTTTCGCATCCAGGTCAAAGGCCAGCCGGAAAAGATCTACAAGGTCGGCGAAAACTTCGTGGAGGAGCCGGGTTCCGTGCACCTGGTCAGCGCCAACGCCAGTGACACCCAACCGGCACGCCTGTTGGCGGTGTTCGTCCTCGACACCGAGGAAAAGGTGCTCGTCACACCCATCAAACAGTGAGCCGATCAACCCGCTCATGAAGGCCCGACAGCCGGGCGGCAGACCCTGCCGCCCCGTGGCTGCCTGGTGCTTGCCACTGAACAGGACATGAAGAAATGAACTCGCTCCAGGACAAGGCCGCCATTGCCGCCGCAACACCGGTGGTCATGGTGCGGCGCAGCCAGCGCAAGACCATCGGCCTGTTGTTGTGTGTCGCGGCCGTGATGGTCGTGGCGGTTTGGGGCGCCATGGCGTTTACCCGTGGCGCGACCTCGACCGACAACGCCTATGTCCGCGGCGACGTCACCTCGCTGGCCGCCAAGGTCGCCGGCTATGTCACGGCGCTCGAGGTCGAGGACAACCAGACCGTGCGCGCGGGTGATGTGCTGTTTCGTATCGATGACCGCGACTATCGCGCCAAACTGGCGCAAGCCGAGGCCAATGTCAGCGCCGCCCGGGCGAACCTGACCCATGTCGACGCGCAGATCCGGCTTCAGCATGCGCTGATCAGGCAGGCTGAAGCGCAAAGACGCTCGGCCACCGCCGACATGAGCCTGGCGGCCAAGACCCACGACCGCAGCCGCAAACTGATCGTCAGCAACGCCGTGAGCCAGGCACTGGTCGATGAAACCGGCACGGCACAATCCAGAGCCGTGGCGTCGGTATCGGCCGCTTCGGCAACGGTCGAGGCCCAACAGCAACGCATCAGTGTATTTGTGGCGCAAAGAGAGGCGGCCGTGGCAGCGGTGGCCCAGGCTGAAGCGGCCCGTGATCTCGCCCGGATCGATCTCGATCACACCGTGGTGCATGCGCCGGTGGATGGCGTGGTCGGCAATCGTCAGGTTCGCCTCGGCCGCTTCGTCACGCCGGGTGTCGCCCTGCTCGATATCGTGCCGGTCAACGATGTGTGGGTCGTGGCCAATTTCAAGGAAACCCAGCTCGAACAGATTCGCCCTGGTCAGCCTGTGCGCGTCACGGTCGATGGCTACCCCGATGCGGCTCTGGCCGGCGTGGTCGACAGTTTTGCACCGGGCAGTGGCTCGGCGTTCAGCCTGCTGCCGCCCGACAACGCCACCGGGAACTTCGTACGTGTCGTACAGCGCGTTCCGGTGAAGATCCGCCTGGCTGACAATCCGCTGCCGGGGCGCATCGTGCCGGGGCTGTCCGCGCGGGTAGAGGTTGCGCAAGGGGCCGGCTCATGAGTCGCGCCAGGCCGACGACCGGCGTGCTGCTCATCGCGGGCATCGTCCTGGCCGCGTTGACCGAAGCGATCGCCAGCACCGTGCTCGCCCTCGGCCGCAGCGATATCATCGGCGACACTTATGCCACACCTGACGAGTTCGCCTGGCTGGATGTCGGCTACATCGCCCTCAAGCTGATCGGGTTCATGCTCGCCCCTTGGCTGATGCAGCGGTTTTCTCCACGCAACGTGCTCATCGGCGCCACCCTGGTCATGGGCCTGGCGTGCTGCGTGGCTGCCGTCAGTGCCTGGCTGGAGCTGCTGATCGCATTGCGCATCCTGCAAGGCTTCGCCGGCGGTGCTTTGCTGGTGGCGGGCCAGGCGATGATCTTTCGCGGTTATCCGCGCGCCCTTCAGCCGATCCTGCAAGCCCTGTTCGCCATGGCGGCCGTGGTCGCGTCCGCGACCCTCGCACCGGCCCTGCAAGGGTGGTTGATCGACAGCCAGTCCTGGACCTGGATTTTCTTCAGCGTGGTGCCGCTGGCATTGGCAGCGACCGGGCTCTTGCTCATCGCCGACCACCCCATGCCCGCCAGGGGCCGGCAGCCTTCGTTTGACTGGCTCGGGTTCTCGTTGCTCGCTGCGGCCCTGTTCTGTTTCACCTACGTGCTCAGCCAGGGCAGCCGCTGGGACTGGTTCGAGGAACCGCGCATCCTGGTGCTGACGGTGCTCGGTGCCGCCGCGCTGCTGGGCTTTCTCGGCCAACAGGTCCTGGCCGACGGCCAGGGGCTGCTTGATTTCAGCCTGTTCAAATCGAGCGATTTCACCTTTGCCTTTATCGTCAGTTTCGTCGCCGGTGCCGCGCTGTTCGGCAGCGCCTACCTGATCCCGGCATTTGCCCTGTCGGTACTCGCCTTCACACCGACCGATGCCGGCCTGCTGCTGTTGCCCAGCGGCGGTTTTTTTGGCGGGTCGCTGCTCATCGCCGCCTGGTTGTTCCAGGCCCGCCGCGTGCCGCCGGTGGCGACCGTGCCCTTGGGCATCCTGCTGATCATGGCGGCGATGTGGATGCTGTCCGGCTCCACCAGCGAAAGCGGCAGCGATGACATGATGGCGGCCATCCTGCTGCGCGGCCTGGGCCTGGGCTTCCTGTTTCTGTCGATCACACTGATCGCCTTCACCCACCTCAACAGCCGCAACCTGGCCAGCGGCATCGGCCTGTTCAACACAGGCCGCCAGCTGGGTGGCCTGATGGGCGTCGCCGGGCTGCAGACCCTGATCGAGCATCACGCCGTCACCAACGGCGTGGTCCTCGGCACACACGTCACTCCGGGTGGGCACGCGCTCATCGAGCGGCTGACGACCACCACCGCGATGCTGGCGGGGAAGGGCATGGACCCGCTGACCGCCGGCCGGGCAGCCAGCAGCCTGCTGGGCAAGGCGGTGTCGGGTCAGGCCACGGTGATTGCGTTCGATACGGCGTTCTTCGCCGTGGCCCTGCTGTTCGTCTTTGCCGCGCCCATCCTGGTTGGCATCAAGATTGGCCTGGCGCGCTATGCGAAAGCGCATGAACAAAGGACGAATTGAACACCCACACGAAAAAGCCCGGCGGTTGAGGCCGGGCTTTTCGTTGAGTCCTGCGGTAAAGCACTGCATTCAGACAGCGCGGCTTTCGATCAGACGGTCGGAGCCACCTTCGGCGACGCGGTTTTGCAGCAGCTTGTCGGAACCGCCTTCGGCAACTCGGTTTTGCAGGAGCTTGTCGGAACCGCCTTCGGCAACACGGTTTTGCAGGAGCTTGTCGGAACCGCCTTCGGCAACACGGTTTTGCAGGAGCTTGTCGGAACCGCCTTCAGCGACGCGGTTTTGCAGCAGTTTGTCGGAGCCGCCTTCGGCGACGCGGTTTTGCAGGAGCTTGTCAGAGCCGCCTTCGGCCACACGTTTTTCCAGCAGGCGATCCGAACCACCTTCGGCCACACGATTCTCGAGCAGGCGATCGGAGCCACCTTCAGCCACACGGCTTTCAATCAGACGATCCGAGCCGCCTTCAGCGACCACAGGTTGAGCAGAGGTTGCGGCGAAAGCGTTAACTGCGAAAACCGAGAAAGCGATGCTGAGGAGGGTCTGGCGTTTCATGATGGTGTGCTCCGGGGTGCTTATGGGTGGGTATGGAGCAGATGTTACGCCGGGGATTTTTTAAGAGAACTTCATTGAAATGATGGTGACTATCGATGCGGTCAATGGATCGAACACCGCCTGTATAAACACCTCTTTTTGTGGCGAGGGAGCTTGCTCCCGCTGGGTCGCGAAGCGGCCCCAAAAAAAGGGCTGCTGCGCAGCCCAGCGGGAGCAAGCTCCCTCGCCACAGGGTCATCGCCAGGCGATCAAGCCTCGCTGATCTGGCTCACACTGGTGATCTGACCATTCCAGACCATCTCGTAATGCGCTGCTTGAATGATCGAAGACACGGGCCTCGGCGTCATCAACGCCCAGCAATGACTGCCCGGCATGCGGACTGAGTGATAACGCAAACCGGGACAACCGGCGTCCCGCACCGCCCGCCCCAGCACGCGGGAATGGCTGTAATCGTCCGACGCATACACCGGATCGCTCAGCGGCAGGGCGGTGGCGTCCTTCATCCCGCCATCGCCAAAGGCACAGGCCAACCCGCGAAACACAAACCGCTCATAGTTCAGGCTCGGCACCTTCGACCAATACAGAGCCTGGTGATGCCGCACTTCGGCCAGCGCCGCTTCCATCGAATCCGCCAGGTACAACACCCCGAAGCTGCCGTCACTGAAGCGCGACCCCGCCGGATTGACATGGGTAAACGGCGCGATGGCGTAAGAGCACCCGGCAATCCCGAACGGGATCTCGCTGCGCGCAATCAACTCCAACTGACCCACTTCATTCTTCAACCGCGGATTGGTCAACGCCTGAATCTCGAACAGCACCTCAAACTCATCCGCATCCGCGACGTCATCAAACAACGCAATGGGCGGAAACTTCGAATTGACCAGGCGATAAGCCTGCAATGACTGACCGGCAAACACCGCCAGCTCACTCGCCATCACCATTGCGCCCCCCGCAACATGTCGATGCGGCGGAAGGTTTCATACAACGCAATCATGTCGCCCTGGGCCATGATCTCCAGCGGGCTGCGGCCATTGAAAAACTCATTGTCATTGGCCATCGACGCGAAGCCATACACGTTGTCCGGATTGTCGAACACCAGCCGCAGCGTGGCGTGAATGTTCAGCACAAAGCTGATGCGCTGCATCTGGTCTGCATCCAGTGCCACCGCCCAGTCCGGGTCACGCTGACGGGCGCGGGTGTAGGTGCTGCGGGAAATGCGCAGGATGCGACAGGCCTGGTCGCTGGTGGCCTGCCACTTTTCCAGAATGCTCACCGCAGCGCGCAGGCCAGTGACGCATTGGTTCTTGCTGAAGGATTGGGGTTGCAGGGGGACGGCCATGATCAATACCTGTCTTGACTCTATAGACTCAAAGATAGGTATTCTGAATCTGTAGAGCAAGTCGGTTCGACCAGCGGACAACCTCCCGCATCGAGCATCACTGATGAAACGTGCGCCCCAACGCATCCAGTCGAGTCGCAATAGGCGGCAAGCGCCGACTGCTCGACGCCAGCGTCTGCACATCATCCGCCGTGTTCTGCGCGATGCCCTGCACCGACTGCAAGCGCCCGACAATCTCGACACTCGCCGTGGATTGTTCGCGGGTCGTCGTGAAAATTCGCCCGTTGAGTTCATCTATCTGCGAGATGTCGCTGCCAACCGCCTGCAGCATCGCCGCCGCTAATTGACTGTCCTCGACACAGCGCTCCACACCTTCGCGGCTGTCCTGCATGGCCTCCACGGCTTTGCGGCTGCCTTGCTGCAAGGCCTCGATGATGGTCCGGATTTCTTTGGTTGACACCGCCGTGCGCTGCGCCAGGCTGCGCACTTCATCGGCCACCACCGCAAAGCCGCGGCCTTGCTCGCCGGCACGCGCCGC
Organism: Pseudomonas sp. GW456-E7; assembly: GCF_059424105.1. Lineage (NCBI taxonomy): Bacteria > Pseudomonadati > Pseudomonadota > Gammaproteobacteria > Pseudomonadales > Pseudomonadaceae > Pseudomonas > Pseudomonas sp. GW456-E7. The sequence goes on from NZ_JBWKZB010000008.1 coordinate 140,941, forward strand.
TTCAATCGCCGCGTTGAGCGCCAGCAAATTGGTCTGCTCGGCAATGCTGCTGATCACCTCCAGCACCGTACCGATCTGCTGCGCCTGCCCGGCCAGCACCTGCACGGTCTGGTTGGTGCCTTCCAGGCGCGAGGCCAGATGGGTGATTTCCTGCCGGGCACGGTTCACGCTTTCCTGCCCGCGGGTGATCTGCACACTGGCCTGGCCGGCATGGGCAACGGCATGCTCGACATGCACCACGATGTGCTCCATCGCATCGCCCATGCGCTGCATCGACCCGGTCATCTGCGCGATTTCCGTCAGCTGATGCCTGGCGCCTTTCTCCAGCGTGTTGCTGGCCTTGGCCAACTCCTGGCCCAACTGACCCAAACCGTTGGAATCACGCACCACCCCGTCCACCAACGCGGTGATCTGCATCAGGAACTGATCGAAACGCTGCGCCAGCGACACATGCACCCGCGCCTGGTCACCCTGACCGGCACCCACGGTGAACTGCGAAGTCGCGGCGAGCATCTTGTCCAGCATGTCCTGGCTCTCTACCGCGTCCGCCTGGCTGTGCACCGCCAGATAGAGCAGCGCGACCGTCTCCATCACCACATAAAAGGCGTGAACGAACACCATCGTCCAGCCACCGTGATGCGCCATCACGTACACCGGAAAACCCTGGTGCTGCAGCACATGGAACACCACGTGATGCAGCGCAATCGTCACCGCCGCCACCAGAATCGGCAGCCAGTCCCGATAAAACGTGAGCACCGCCAACAACGCAAAAATTCCGAAGTGCGACTCAATGACCCCCTCGGCCTGATTGATGTGCAACGCCGCCATCACCATCAAGCCAACACCGAGCAAACAGCGCATCAACCGCGAGCCGCCGATGGCGCGATACAACAGCGTCAACAACAGGCTGGTACCGCCACCCACCAGCAGCGCCTGCTTGAAGGTGTCGTGCCAGAACGCCAGGCCCACCGCGAAAGCGAACATCAGCCAGATCAGGCCAAGCATGATGCGGTCGGCTTTGCGGTAGTGGTCGAGGAAGCGAGGGGGGAAGGGCATGTACGCTGACTCCATGTAATCGAACCGGGAAGAAACCGGGGTTGGACTGATACCGGAAGACAAGCCTTTTTTTCGATTGATCCATGGAGGCAAATCGGTTGCCGCCATGGTCGGGATATTGAGAAATCGTGAGGAGTGTAGCTGTTTGCCATCATTCATGGCCGGGGTGGCGGGGCAGGGGCGAACAATGTCAGATTTAGAGGCAAGGAATGCTGAATTGGCGGGGGTAGGGGCTCGCATGCAGGGACGCGCCGGAGCCTTTGGCGAGGCCGATATCGGCCTATGCGGTCACTCGTCAAAAGCTGCAGTCGGCTGGGATCCAACCGGTCGATACTTTCAGAAAATGGCGATTTCTCCTGGCCCGAACACCCCACACAATCGCACCCTGTATTGGGGGATTTTCCCCGTTCTCGGGGCTTTTATCCTGGTTTCTCATACGCCTGCCTGAAGCCGGCGGTCAGAGGGGGCATGGCATGGAGCCATTAGCCCCATCCTGTCACTTTTGGCGGGAGATTTGCATCGTTCTCATCCCGGCTCGACATCAGACATTTCGCCAGCCGGGCCAGGAGCAGTGGCTCGTAGCCCACGTATTGCCACGCGCTCCGGGGAACCCGTCAGAGGTGTTTGCGATGAAACTAGATACCGGAAGGTTCAACCCTAGTGCATTGTCCAAAACCAGGCTGGCGCTGAGTATCTCTGCTGCCGCGATCATGTTCGGGCTGGGCCTGTCCCAGACCCATGCAGCCCCCCTCGACAACACCGATCCACCGCCTCCTACCGACCCATCGGCGTTCACCAATCCGCCCGCCGACCCCGATGCCGCATTGCGAGACTTGCTCAAGCTGCCTCCCGCCAACGTCGGCGCCTTCGACTTACCCAATGGAGTGGTGGGTAACCGCAAGACCCCCTTGGTCGACAATGTGCTGCCGCCCAATCTGCAACCGAGCTTCAATATCCCCACTAACGGTAATGCCAGCCCGGTGTTCGGGGTTCAACCGTTCACTCAGAAGCTGGAGCTTTTCGAGGAGTTCGGCTCGAACAAACTGAACGCGGCCGACCCGCCATCACCCGTTCCGTTTCCGGTTCCGACGCTGGGTCCCGCACCGGCGCAAGACCCCTTGAAGGTGGCGCGTAGCGGCCCGTCGCCGGCTGCGCTGGATGCCTTTCTCAGGCAGCCGGCATTGACGCCCTTCCCGACAGAGTTCTCCAATGTGCTGGACCGCAACCCCTGGAGGGCGCAGATCGAGCTTTTCCTCAATCGCCGGGTCGATTCGCCCGCAGAAGGCCGGCCACCGGGAAAAGGCTGGTCGCACCAGCGTTTCAATGAGTTTTTCCCGCGCGACGCCTTCAAGACGGTGCAAGCCGGTGCGCACGTCAACAGCGGCTTGCGTGATCGCATGCAACGGCATAACTACGCCGTGGGGGAATTCGCGCCAGGCGGGCTCTATCACAACACCAACGGCAACCCGGCCAACGAAGGCACAACCAAGGGCATTCAGGTGCAGTTTCACCCCAACTTCCCTGTCCAGGACCACAATGCGTTGTGGACATTCGACGGCACCTTTCCGCCCAAACTGCTTCAAGTGCGCTATGGCCAGGCGATGCTGATGCGGCATTACGATGCCTTGCCGATTGACCCGTCGGCCAACCGGGGCTTTGGCCTGCACACCCTCAGCACCCATGAGCATAACGGCCACTCGCCCGCGGAAAGCGACGGTTTTGCCAACGCGTTCTTCTTCCCGGGCCAGTACTACGACTATCGCTGGCCGATCCAGTTGGCCGGTTACGACAGCATCAATACCAGCGCTCAGGATCCGCGTGCGGCGTTCCCGTGCGATCCCGGTGAAAAGCTTTTCGTCAACGACGCCACCCCCGGCTTCAAGACCTGCAACAACGGCACCATCAAGATCCGTGGCGACTGGCGCGAAACCATGAGCAGCCACTGGTTCCACGACCACATGCTCGATTTCACCGCGCAGAACGTCTACAAGGGCAATGCGACGATGATGAACTACTACAGCGCCGTGGACCGTGGCAACGAGTCGGTCGACGACGGGGTCAACCTGCGCTTGCCCAGCGGTTCGGGCCTGGGCTGGGGTAACCGCGACTATGACGTCAACTTGACGATCGCCGACAAGGCCTGGGACCAGACCGGCCAGTTGTGGTTCAACCCCTTCAACACCGACGGTTTTCTCGGTGACCAGGTGCTGACCAACTGGGAGTACAAGCCCTTCCTGGACGTACGTGCCCGTCGCTACCGTTTCCGCATTCTCAACGGATCGGTTTCTCGCTACTTCAAGCTGGCGGTGGTGCGTCAGGTCAATGGTAATGGTGGCGAGTTTCCTGGCCCGAGAAACTCCGGGGTTTCCTATAACCGGGTGCCGTTCCACATGATTGCCAACGACGGCAATATCATGGAACACGCGGTGCCGTTCGATGGCAGCCTGGACCTCGATGGTGACGGCGACAGGCAGGACCACAATGCCATTCTGCCGATCCAGGGCATTTCCGAACGCTATGACATCGTCATCGACTTCGCGAAAAACGGCATCAAGCCGGGTGACAAGATCTTCTTCGTCAACATCGAGGAGCATGAAAACGGCAAGCGTCCCGAACGTGACATTCCATTGGCGAATGTACTCTCCGGGAGTTACCTGCCCGTTGTCAGGCAAACCAGCCACGGGCCACAGTGGATCAACGGTGACCCGGGCGTGGGCCTGTTCATGCAACTCAACGTCCAGCCTTACACCGGCCAGGACGTCAGCATGAACCCGGTCGACTTCGAGCCCGCCAAGCCTGGCAAGCCCGAGGGCAGGTTCATGATCCCTTTGCCTTTGCACCGTGACGACCCTGCCGATATCGCCCGGCTTGCCCGGGCACGGCACCGCACCTTTATCTTTGGCCGCTCCGACGGCACGGATTCCAAGCCCTGGACGATCAAGACCGATGGCGGCCCAGGCTTCAACATGGACCCGCGGCGGATTTCAGCCGCGCCACAACTGGCCACTGGCCCGACACCGGCGGGGTTCAAGGGGGAGGGCACGCTGGAAGTCTGGAAGATCCAGAACGGCGGCAATGGCTGGAGTCACCCGGTGCATGTGCATTTCGAGGAAGGGATCATTCTCACTCGAGGTGGCAAACCACCACCAGAATGGGAAAAAGGCGCGCGCAAGGACATCTACAATGTAGGCCCCCATCCCGAGAGCCTCGACAATGTCGAAATGGCCTTACGCATCCGTGAGTTTGCCGGTACCTATATGGAGCACTGCCACAATACACAGCATGAAGACACGGCGATGCTGCTGCGCTGGGATTCTGAGCACCCTGGCCAGTTCCAGTTGATGCCCACACCATTGCCCAGCTGGGACGGCGTGAAATTCGTGGCCTCGGTGGCGTTACCGACATTCCGTACGGGGGATGGCGTCGGGCCACAGGTCAACAATGACCAGGAGGATAACAGTGGCAGTGGCAGTGGCAGTGGCAGTGGCAGTGGCAGTGGCAGTGGCAGTGGTAGTGGAAGTGGAAGTGGAAGTGGAAGTGGAAGTGTTAGCGGGGGCAAAGGCTAGCATCGTCCATCAAGCCACTTTTCCCGTCGGACAAAAAACGGGCGCCTTCTGCGCCCGTTTTCATTCACTCCGCAGCCTGCGCCCGCAACCGCCGACCAATCACATCCATCAAGTCACAACCATCGCGCAACGGAATGACCAGCAGCTTTGAAAAGTCTTCCAGCACCACCGTGTCGCAACCGAGCTCGGATCGGTAGGCGATGTTTTCCAGCACCTGCGTGACTGTCCGAATACGGTAATCGGCCATGGCTTGCAGGACGTCGAGTGGGGCTTGGGTGTCGATGAGCAGGGAGGCCGGAACCAGGTCGATTCCGGTGAGGGGCATGTATCGATTCATTGTGAAGATCTCTGTTTGATTGGCTCAAGGCCGTCACTCAGTCGTCGCCAAACGAATGGGTGGCAGCTGTGCGCAGGTTGGCGAACCGGCACAGAGAAAACCGGCAGACCCGAAGGTCTCCCGCGCACAGCCGCCATAACAGCGGCTTTGCGGGTGCGATGATACCTGCAATAAAGCGGATAGCCTTCGCATTCTCTGAGGTCAGGTCGCCAAACCCGAATCGCCATTAGGGCGACGGCGCCGACTATAAGCCGCACGAGATCAGCGCGGGAAGGTGAGGCATTCCGAGCTTTGTGTAGGACCTTTGAGGATGAAACTTCAGACCTTTCACCTCAGGTCGCTGGAAATCCAGACACAGACCTGAGATGGTCATCGCCCCTTGGTTTCAGCCACCCACGCTATCCTTAATCATCGCTCCTGCCGTCGAGATGGATCTTCGCCCATGCAAACCCCCAACCCCCAGCGCCCCCTCTGGAAAACCTACCTGTTTTTCCTCGCCCCGATGGTGCTGTCGAACTTCCTGCAATCCATGTCCGGCACGGTCAACAGCATCTACATCGGCCAGATGCTTGGCACCCAGGCGTTGGCGGCGGTGTCGGGGATGTTCCCCATCGTGTTTTTCTTCATCGCCCTGGTGATCGGCCTCGGTGCCGGCGCGGGGGTGTTGATCGGGCAGGCGTGGGGGGCGCGGGAGACGCATCTGGTGAAGGCGATTGCCGGGGCGACCTTGTTGCTGGGGGTGTTGATCGGGTTGACGGCGGCGGTGGTGGGCAGTGTATTTGCGCGGTCGGCGTTGGTGGGGTTGGGGACGCCGGCGGATGTGCTGGACGATGCGGTGGCGTATGCCCATGTGATGTTGTGGATCATGCCGTCGCTGTTGGTGTTTGTGCTGTTCACGCAGTTGCTGCGCGGGGTGAGCGATACCTTGTCGCCGTTGTTGGCGCTGGTGGTGTCGACCATGGTCGGGTTGGCGCTGACGCCGGCGTTGATTCGCGGGTGGTTGGGTTTTGCGCCGATGGGGATTCAGAGTGCGGCGTTTGCCGGGTTGGTGGGTAACCTGGTGGCGATGGGGTTGCTGGCGTGGCGGCTGATTGGGAAGGGCCATCCGCTGGCGCCGGACCGCGAATTCTTTGCGGCGATGAAGCTGGACACGGCGATTCTCGGCAAGGTGCTGCGCATCGGTTTGCCCACTGGGTTGCAGATGGTGGTGTTGTCGCTGTCGGAGCTGGTGATTCTGGCGCTGGTGAACCAGCACGGTTCCCAGGCGACGGCGGCCTATGGCGCGGTGACGCAGATCGTCAATTACGTGCAGTTCCCGGCGCTGTCGATTGCGATTACCGCATCGATTCTTGGCGCGCAGGCGATTGGGGCGGGGCGCATCGAACGCATGGGGCCGATCCTGCGCACGGGGTTGATGATCAATCTGTGCCTGACCGGTGGTCTGGTGGTACTCGGGTATTTGCTGTCGCATTGGCTGCTGGCGTCGTTCCTCACGGAAGAAGCGACGCGGACCATGGCCCAGCACCTGTTGCACATCATGCTCTGGAGCCTGTTGGTGTTCGGCTTCCAGGCGATCATCGGCGGCATCATGCGCGCCAGCGGCACGGTGATGGTGCCGGTGGCGATTTCCATTGTCTGCGTGGTGGGGATTCAATTGCCGGCAGCCTATCTGCTGGATGCGAAGTTCGGGCTGCAAGGGGTGTGGATGGCGTTTCCGGTGGCGTATCTGGGGATGCTGGTGCTGCAGACGCTGTATTACAAACTGGTGTGGCAGCATCAGAAGATTGAGCGGTTGGTGTAGGCGGGACGAAGAGAGCGGATAATGCTCTGCACCGAAACCTGTGGCGAGCGAGCTTGCTCGCGCTTGAGTGCGTAGCACTCACAAAACCCGGTCATCGTTATCGGTTTTTGGGGCTGCTGCGCAGCCCGGAGGGAGCAAGCTCCCTCGCCACAAAAGCCCTTGCCACAAAACGCAGGTTTGGCTGAAGTTCGCAGGCGCCATCGCCTGGGGAGGTTTTCACATGAGCCCCTTGTCCCATTCCATCCTGCAAGACCGGCCGGCAGCCGGGCGGCGTTTGATCGAGCCGCTGTTGCCTTACGCCAATCGCCCCGATGTCATCGTCCTGGCCTTGCCCCGTGGCGGCGTGCCGGTGGCTTATGAGGTGGCCACGGCGCTGAAGGTTCGCCTGGACCTGATGCTGGTGCGCAAGCTCGGCGTGCCGTCCCATCAGGAGTACGCCATGGGCGCGATTGCCAGCGGTGGCGTCCAGATTCGTAATGAAGAGGCGCTGCGGGTGCATCCGATTGCCAAGGCTGCATTCGACGCCGTGGTCGAACGGGAAAGCCGCGAGTTGCTGCGCCGCGAGCAGGTCTACCGCGGCACGCGGCCGGCGGTGCAGCTCAAGGATCAGGTGGCGATCCTGATCGACGACGGCCTGGCCACCGGCGCTTCGATGCGGGCGGCGATCCAGGCGCTGCGGGTGCAGGAACCTGCGCGCATCGTGGTGGCGGTGCCCGTGGCACCGCTCGAGACGGTGGAGGCGCTGCGCCGCGAGGTGGATGAACTGGTCTGCCCGCTGATGCCGGAGTGGTTCACTTCGATTGGCCATTGGTACATGGACTTTTCCCAGACTTGCGATGCCGAGGTGATCGAGCTGTTGCGGCGGGCGTGGCAACGCGAGGCGTGCGGGTAGCACCGGCGGCCAGTGGCAAGTGGTCGCCATTCAACGGCTGAGGTGGAATAAACGCCGGTTGTTTGCTTTAGTCCATCTGGTGCCGGCCTTTGTGTGCGGCATGTCAACTCAAGACGGGAGTCCTCCCGGAGAGTGCCATGAACCTTCGATCCGCGCGTTGCATCGCTCTGGCCGGCACGTTGGTGTTCGGCCCGGTGCTGTTCGCTGAAGCCGTGGAATACAAGGAGGTGAACGCCAAGGCCAGCACCTTGAGTTTCACCTATCAGCAGATGGGGTCGAGAACCTACGGCACCTTCGGCAAGTTCAAGGCCAATCTCGACTTCGACACCGATAACCCGGGCGCCGCCCATGCCGCACTGACCATCGACCTGAGCAGCATCGATGCCGGCAGCGACGACGCCAACACCGAGCTGCAAAAGCCGGCGTGGTTCGACACCGCGACTTATCCGGTGGCGACGTTCGAATCGACGTCCATCAAGGCCCTCGGCAATAACCGTTACACCATCACCGGCAAACTGTCCCTGCGCGGGCTCACTCGGGAAGTGAGTGTGCCGGTGCTGCTGAAGTCGGAGAGCTCCATCGGCATCTTCGAAGGCCAACTGGTGCTCAAGCGTAACGACTTCAAGATAGGCGAGGGCGAGTGGGCGGACAGTATGGTGTCCAACGAGATCAATATCCGTTTTCGGATGGTGGCGCCGCAGCGGTGACTGTGAGGCCGCCTTCGCGAGCAAGCCCGCTCCCACAGGGGATCTTCAGAGAGCACAGAAATTATGCTCGGCGCAGATCCCTTGTGGGAGCGGGCTTGCTCGCGAAGGCGTAGTAACAGTCAATACAAAGGCTCTCGGTCCCACCGCACGATCCGCAAAAAAAAAGCGCCCGGTCCACATGGCATGGACCGGGCGCCGATCAATCCGCGCTAGTGCACTGGCACTGTCACGGTTTTGCCGAAGGCCGACTTGATGGTCGCTGTCGGGTTGGGCGACGGGCCACTGCCGACGGTCGTCACCGCTATATTCCAGCGCGCGCCTGTTGCCGTAGGCGTCAGGGTGGCGGCGCCGAGGTTCACCGTGCCGGTTGTGGTCGTGGCAGTCGCCGTGATGGTATTGCCCGTGCCACGCGAGGTGGTGCCGGACAGCACCCAATACCAGCGGCTGTTACTGCGGGCGGTGACGGTAGCGCTGGTGACGATCAGGTTCTCGACGACCGCTGCCGAGACCGCCACGGACACTGTTGCCGGTGCCGATTCCGCACCCTTGGCATCGGCGGCCTTATAGGTAAAGGTCGCGGTGAACGGGGCGGGGACCGTGGCCGGTGGTGTGTAGATCACGCGCACGCCGTCGGTGCTGACCGTGCCCTTGCCGGAGTCCGGTTGCTCCAGGCCCACCACTTTAAGTGGCACGTTGCCGTCAGGGTCGCTGTCGTTGGCCAGTACGTTGATGGTCACCGGGCCGCTGTTGCTGATGGCGCTGTCGGGGTTGGCGATTGGCAATTTGTTATCGCCATCATTGTTGCGAGTATCGCCCGTGCGGAAGGTTGGCAGCGCGGCGGAGTTGACGTAGTTGACGCCGTCCCAGCCGGGCAGGGGCGTTGGCATCAACTGGAACTGGCCGGGGTGCTCGATATCCCAGCGCAGCAACATGGCGTTGTCCTCGTGCTGGGTATTGTGGCAGTGCTCCATGTAGGTCCCGGCGAATTCACGGAAGCGGATCGCCATTTCCACTTCCTGCGAGCTGTCGATGCCTTCGCCGATGCGATAGACGTCCTTGCGTGCCCATTTTTCCCATTCCGGTGGCGCCTTGCCGTCGCGGCTGAGGACGACGCCTTCTTCGAAGTGCACGTGTACCGGGTGGCTCCAGCCGTTGCCGCCGTTCTTGATTTTCCACACTTCCAGGGTACCGTCGCCCGAGAACCCGGCATCGGTCGGGCCGTTGGCCAGTTGCGGCGCAGCGCTGATCCGCCGTGGGTCCATGTGGTAGCCGAAACCGCCGTCGGTCTTGATGGTCCAGGGGGCTTCGTCGGTGCCGTCGGAGCGGCCGAAGATGAACTCGCGATGCCGTGCTGCTTTGAGTTTGGCCTGTACGACCGCATCGTCGCGGTTGAGGGTCAGTGGGATCATGACCTTGCCGGCCGCTTTCCCCGGTTTGGCGGGTTCGTAGTCGGCAGGGTTCATGCTCACGTCCTGGCCCGAATAAGGCTGTACCACCATCTGCATGAACTTGCCCACCACCGGGTCGCCGGCGTCCCATTCCAGCCCTTTGCTGCCCGACTTGAGCACGGCCTTGTACCTGCCGGACAGCACATCGGCCAGACTCAGCGGTACACTCTCCGGACCCTTGCCGGTCTGGTGCTCCATCAAGTTGACGAAGTACAGCTTGTCACCGACAGAGATCCCGTTTTTCGCGAAGTTGACGATGATGTCGAAACGCTCGGCAATGCCCTGGGTGGGCAGTATCGCGTTGTGGTCCTGCACATCACCGTCACCGTCCAGGTCCATGCTGCCGTCGAACGGCACGGCGTGTTCCATGAGGTTGCCGTCGTTGGCGATCATGTGGAACGGCACGCGGGTATAGGACACGCCCGAACCTGCCGGGCCGGGGAATTCGCCGCCGGTGCCGACGACTTCACGCACCAGCGCGATCCTGAAGTAGCGCGACACCGAGCCGTTGAGAATGCGGAAACGATAGCTGCGCGCCCGCACTTTCAGGCGCGGCTGGTACTGCCAGTTGACCAGGATCTGATCGCCGAGGAAGCCATCGGTGTTGAAGGGGTTGAACCACAGCTGGCCGTTCTGATCCCAGGCCTTGTCGGCCACCAGCAGGTTCACATCGTAGTCACGGTTGCCCCAGGGCAACGCCGAACCGCTGGGCAGGCGCAGGTTGACGCCGTCCTGCAGCGCTTCGTTACCGCGGTCCAGGGCGCTGTAGTAGTTCATCATCACCGCGTTGCCCTTGTAGACGTTCTGCGCGGTGAAATCGAGCATGTGGTCGTGGAACCAGTGGGTGCTCATGGTTTCGCGCCAATCGCCACGAATCTTGATGCTGCCGTTGTTGCAGGTCTTCAGGCCCGGAGTGGCGTCGTTGACGTACAGGGTTTCGCCCGGGGCGCAGGGGAAGGCCGCGCGTGGATCTTCAGCCTTGGTGTTGATGGTGTCGTAACCGGCCAGTTGCATCGGCCAGCGATAGTCGTAGTACTGGCCGGGAAAGAAAAACGCATTGGCATAGCCGTCGCTTTCGGCCGGGGAGTGGCCGTTGTGTTCGTGGGTGGTAATGGTGTGCAGGCCAAAGCCCATGTTGGCCGATGGATCGATCGGCAGGGCGTTGTAGTGCCGCATCAGCACCGGTTGGCCGTAGCGCACCATCAGCAGTTTGACCGGAAATGTGCCGTCGAAGGTCCAGAGCGCCTTGTGGTTCTGAATCGGCATGTTGGGGTGAAAACGCGTGTCGATGCCTTTGGTGGTGCCCGTGGTGGTCGGGATGTCCGAGGTCTGGTAGTAGAGACCGCCCGGCCCGAACTCACCGACGGCGTAGTTGTGCAGCTGGCGACGGTCGCGCATGCCGCCGTTGAGCTTGGCGCCTGCTTGCACGGTCTTGAAGGCGACCTGCGGGTAGAACTCGTTCCAGCGCTGATGGGACCAGCCTTTTCCAGGCGGACGCCCTTCAGCCGGCGAGCCGACCGGATGGCGGTTGAGGAAAGCTTCGATCTGCGCTTGCCACGGGTTGCGATCCAGCACGTTGGAATACTGTGACGGAAACGGGTACAGCCCCGGCTGGCGCATGAAAGCTTCGAGCGCTGTGGCCGAAGGACCACTTCGGGCGATGCTGTTCGGGTCCTGGTTGGGCGCCGGGCCGACAGTCGGAGGCGGGAACGTCAGGGGTGGCGCGGGCAGTGTCGGGTCGAGTTTTTCCGTGCCGAACTCTTCGAACAGCAGCAGTTGCTGAGTGTACGGCTGGGCCCCGAACAACGGGCTAGGCTTGCCATTGGTGGGGATCTTGAATGATGTTTGCTGGGCTGGTTGCAGCACGTTGTCGGTCGTTGGCGTGGTGCGGGTGCCGTACATGCCATTGGGCAGGGCGATGGCGCCTTGGTCAGCGGGTGGCATGGTCAGAATGGCATCCAGCGCGGCCTGGGGGTCGGCCGGCGGGTTGGTATATGCCGAAGGATCGGTTGGAGGCGGATAGCTGACATCGTCAAGCGGTGCGGCGTTGGCAGTGCCGAGGCTGATGTTGATCAGCATCACAGCGGCGATGCCCGGTTTGCTGAAACCGAGCGGTTTGAGGTCAGGCAGGCTTTTCATAGTGTTTCCCTCGGGGCGCGCCGATGTGGCTGACGTACGCAATGCGGCCGATGCAAGAGCTACGCCAACTGCGAGGGAGTCTCGGAGAGTATGGAGGGCTGATTTGTATCAAAACATTTAAGGCTTTTCTGTCGCGCCGAAGTGGGTAGCAATCCTCAGGTTCGGGGGCCTTGACCCACCCATTTCCCCAATCACCTGCCACCCCACCATCACCCTTCGGACCGCAAGTGTCAGGCGCGTTATGATAGGCGGCCCTTGCCTCCCGGAGCCTGTCACTGCAATGCCCCTGATCAGCCACTTCAAGACCCCGTGCCCCGAGCACATCAATAGCCAGATCCTGCAGATGGTGGTCGACAACCTGACTGAGATCAGTATGGTCGCGATCCCGCCCAGCAACCTGCTGTACAACCTTTATCAATACGCGATCGGCTTTGAGGTGCACCTGTATCTGGAGGCGCTCAACGGTGAAAAAGGTATTGCCGTGGAGTTGATCGTTGCCACTGACGAAGACGATCCGCAGAAGGTGCTCGGCTTTGTGCTGTACCTGCCCGTGCAGGACGACCCCGAGGCCTGTGGCGTGGCGTACATGGCGGTACAGGCCGAGTATCGGCGCCAGGGTGTGGCCCGACGGATGCTGCGGGAAATGGTCGGCCGCTATCCCCATGCCGAGCTGACCTGCGCGGTGGCCAAGGTGCCGTATTTCGAGGCGATGGGGTTTCAAGTGGTGGGCGTGCGTGCGACCCAGGTGTTGATGAATACCCGCGACCACAGCACCGATGGCCTGATGGCGTTGCTGGACGTGGCGGCGATCTACAGCTCGCTGGAAGTGCGGCAGATTCATACCTACCTGCTGCAAAAGCACGGCAAGCGGGCCATGACCGATGCGGAAAAACAGCGCGACCGGCATCTGGACCAGTTGACGCGCAAGGCCAATGAATGTGTGCGCGAGCGCTTGGGTGATGAGGCAGTGCCGGCGACTGGCCCAAAACTGCGTTTGGTCTAGATCCATTGTGGGAGCGAGCCTGCTCGCGAAGACGGCGTCACATCCAACATCAATGCTGCCTGACCCACCGCTTTCGCG